>NZ_CP088297.1:2400000-2749166 GCF_024666615.1 Aquabacterium sp. J223
TCTGCCGCTCATGCGAAGGCAACTGGAGAAGATGGCCCTGCCGACCGAGCAGGCGCGCTCCTTTGGCTTCCAGACCGCGCAGGCGCTGCAGCGGGCCGACGCAGGCGACGAACAGGCGCGCAGGCTGGTGCGCATCATGACGCCGCTGATCAAGTTCCGCGCCTGCCGCGACGCCCGGCAGGTGACCGGTGACGCGATGGAGGTTCGTGGTGGCTGCGGGTACATCGAAGAGTGGACGGAGCCGCGGCTGCTGCGCGAAGCCCACCTCGGATCGATCTGGGAGGGCACGAGCAACATCGTGGCCCTCGACGTCTACCGCGCCATCGTGCGGGAGAACGCCCTCGACGCGTACGGCCGGCACCTGCGGGGCCTGCTCACCTCGACGCCGACCTCGCTGACCGGTCTTCTGTCGGACCGGTTGGACACCGTGCTGCGCCACGCGGAGCGGGCGGCGGCGGCGTCCAGCGACGAGGAGGCGCGCGAAGTGGCGTCGGCCCTGTACCACATCGGCAGCGCGGTGATCTTCGCCTGGGAAGCCGGTCAACCCGGGCTGGGCCATCGGGCGGACTTCGCGCGCCAGGTGCTGGTGCACCGACTGGACCCGCGGTTGAGACGGCTGGGCCTGCTGGCCGGCGCTTGAACAGGGCCGCCTGGTTGCGGCGTGAACCCACAGAATCAAAGGAGACGGAGATGAGCGGTTTTCTGAGTGTTTGGCGCGGCCTCGCGGCGGTCGCCCTCTGCACCACGGTGCTGGCGGCCGTGGCGCAAACCGAAGGTCGCTATCCGGCGCGGCCGGTCACGGTGGTGGTGCCCTTCACGGCGGCGGGGCCCACCGACGGCTTGGCGCGCGCGCTGGCGCAGGGCATGCGCCAGTCGCTGGGCCAGCCGCTGGTGGTCGACAACAAGCCGGGCGCCGGCGGCAACATCGGCACGGTGCACGTCGTCAAGTCGGCGGCCGACGGCTACACGCTGCTGTTCGGAAGCTCGGGGCCGCTGCTCATCAACACCAGTCTCTACAAGAATCCGGGTTTCGATCCGCTGAAGGATTTCACGCCCATCGCCTACGTCGGCGAGATCCCGAACGTGCTGGTCGTGAACGCGGCCTCGCCCATTCGCACGCTGACCGAACTGGTCGCCTACGCCAAAGGCCGCGAGGGGCTGTCCTACGCCTCGTCCGGCAACGGCAGCACGAACCACCTCGCCGGGGAGATGTTCAACCGCAACGTGGGCGCCAAGCTCATGCACGTCCCGTACAAGGGCACCGCGCCGGCGTTGAACGACCTCCTCGGCAACCAGGTGACGATGATGTACCTGGACGTCCTGACCGCCGCGCCGCACATCAAGAGCGGCAAGCTTCGTCCGTTGGCGGTGGCCGCGAGCGGTCGCTCCAAGGTGCTTCCCGAGGTGCCGACGTTCCGGGAGTTGGGGGTGCCCTTGATGGACCAGGGGGTCGCCTTCGGGCTGGTCGGTCCTGCCGGCCTGCCCCGGGACGTCGTCGACAGGCTCAGCGCCGCAGCGCAGGCGGCGCTGCGCGCGCCGGACATGCAGAGCGCCTTCGCCCGCCTGGGTGTCGAGACGTCCGCCATCGACACGCCGCAGAAGTACGCCGACTACTTTCGCGAGCAGGTGGAGACATGGCGCGAAGTGGTGCGGGCGACCGGCGCCAGCGCGGACTGAACCGGGATCGGGGGCGGCCGGTTCACGCCGTTCGCCTGCCGCTGCGTTCAGGGCGCCCGGCCTTCAGGCGCCAGCCGGTGGCAGCTTGAACACGCGCAACGCGTTGCCGCCGAGGAAGAGCGATCTCGCCTCGTCGTCCAGTTCCAACGTGTCGATGCCGTCGAGCGCCTTGGCCGGCAGGATCATCGGGTAGTTGGTCCCGAACAGCACCTTGCGCCGGCCGTGGCCGCGCATGAAGTCGACCAGCGCCGCGGGGTAGCGCTTGACGGTGTAGGCCGAGGTGTCGATGTGGACGTTCTCGTGCTTGGTCGCCACGGCGATGGCCTCGTCCGTCCAGGGGTAGCCGATGTGCCCGCCGACGATGGTGAGCTCGGGGAAGTCGAGCGCGACCTGGTCCAGGTAGATCGGGCGGCCCACCTCGCTGGGCATCAGCGGACCGGTGTGGCCGATCTGCGTGCAGAACGGGACGCCGAGCTCCGCGCAGGCGGTGTAGACCGGGTAGAAGCGCCGATCGGTGGGCGGCAACTCCCACAACCAAGGCAACACGCGGATGGCGCGGAAGCCCAGTTCCTCGACGCAGCGTCGGACCTCGCGCACCGCGGCCATGGGTTTGCCGATGTCCACCGAGCCCACACCGACCAGCCGGTCGGGCGCCTGCGCGACGAAACCCGCCACCTCGTCGTTCGAGATCATCACGTTGCGTGGCCCGACCCAGGCGCAGATCAGCGACCGGTCGACGTTGCCCTGGTCCATGGCGGCGACCGTCATGGCGACGGGCAGCTCCTCGGTCGGCACCGCGGCCTTGGTCCAGCGCCGCAGCGAGTCGAAGATCGGGTCTCGGGTGTGCCGCAGGGTGGGATGCTGGCTCCAGGCGTCGATGATCATCGATGGGTCTCGCTGCGTCGGCGGCTCGGCGCCGATCGCCGACGGTCGCCGGGGGTCATGGAGCCGGTCTGCCGCGGTCAGGCGTTCGGCGCGGACCGGCGGGCAACCTGCTGACGCTGTGTCCCCAGGCCGCGGATGCCCAGTTCCACGACGTCTCCCGGCTGCAGGAACACCGGCGGCTTCATGCCCAGGCCGACGCCGGCCGGCGTGCCGGTCGCGATGATGTCGCCCGGCTCCAGCGTCATCAGCCCGCTGCAGTAGCTGACCAGCCGGGCGCAGGAGAAGATCATCTTGGACGTGGTGCCGTTCTGCATCGTCTTGCCATTGACCTTCAGCCAGAGGTCCAGCGACTGCGGGTCGCCGACCTCGTCGCTCGTGACGAGCCAGGGCCCCACCGGGCCGAAGCTGTCGAAGCCCTTGCCCTTGTCCCACTGGCCGCCGTCGCGCTTGAGCTGGAAGTGGCGTTCGGAGACGTCGTTGACCACGCAGTAACCCGCCACGTGGGCCAGTGCATCGGCCTCGCCGACGGATCGGGCCGTGCTGCCGATCACGATGCCCAGTTCCACCTCCCAGTCGAGCATGGTGGAGCCGGGCGGCGGAACGATGTCGTCGTTGGGCCCGCCGATGCAGCTGGTCCACTTGCTGAAGACCACCGGTTCGTTCGGAACGCTCTGGCCGGACTCCTCGGCGTGGTCGTGGTAGTTGAGCCCGATGGCGATGAACTTGCGCGTGCCGGCGATGGGCGGACCCAGGCGGGGCGTGCCCTCCACGACGGGAAGGCGCATCGGGTCGATGGCGCGCAGGGCCGCCAGCGCGCCGAGCGCGAGTTGGTCCGGCCCGAGGTCCGCCAGCAGGCCGGAGAGGTCGCGTAGCGTGCCGTCGCCGGCCAGGAGGCCGGGTTTTTCAGCGCCTTGGATGCCGTGTCGCAGCAGTTTCATGTGTCCATCTCCGTCATTCGAATGGCTGTTCAGTCGGGCAGCAGCTTGCCCGGGTTGAGGATGCCCAGGGGATCGAGGGCCTGTTTGAGGCGTCGCATCACGGTCAGCTCGACCGGATTGCGCGAGACATGGAGCCAGGCCTTCTTGTCGAGGCCGATGCCGTGCTCGGCCGAGATGGCGCCGCCTTGTGCGGCCAGCGGCTCGTAGACCAGGGCATCGACCACGGCATGCGCGGCGGCGTCGGGATGCGGCACCTGCACCACGACGTGCAGGTTGCCGTCGCCCAGGTGCCCGTAGAACCAGCAGCGGTGCTCGCCGAAGGCTGCGTGCAGTCCGGCACGCAGGGCGTGGGTGTAGGCCTCGGTGTTCGCCAGCGGCAACGACACGTCGTAGGCGAACGGGTGGCCGAAGCGGCCCATCTGCTGAACGTCGTCGCGCATGGCCCACAGGGCCGCGCAGTCGCGCTCGGTCTGGGCGATGCTGGCGTCGGCCACCAGCCCGGCCTCCATGGCTTCGCCGAGGGCGGATTCGAAGCGCTCCTGGTCACGGGTGGGGTCGCCGCCCAGGCATTCCAGCAGCACGTAGTGGCTGTGGCCGTGCGGCAGCGGCGGACGCGACAGCGCCGGTGCCGTGGTCACCAGCTCGTAGAAGTCGTCCCACAGCACCTCGAAGGCCGAGAGGGTGCCGTTCAAGCCGCGGTCCATGTGCTTGAGCAGCGCGATCACATGCTCGAAGCTGTCCAGCGCGGCCAGGCCCATGGCGCGGCCGACCGGTGCCTCGCGCAGGCGAACGGCGATGCGGGTGACCACGCCCAATGTGCCTTCGGCACCGATGAAGAGCTGCTTGAGGTCGTAGCCCGTGTTGTTCTTGAGCACCTGGTTCATCGACGACAGCACGGCGCCGTCGGCCAGGACGGCCTCCAGGCCGAGCACCGAGTCGCGCATCGTTCCCCAGCGGATGACCCGATTGCCGCCGGCGTTGGTGGCCACGGCGCCGCCGACGGTGGCGGTGCCGCGCGCGCCCAGGTCGACCGGAAAGAACAGCCCGGCGTCTTCGGCGGCCTCCTGCAGCCGCTGCAGCGAGACGCCGGCCTGCACGACGGCCACCCGCTGGCTGGCGGAGATGTTCTCGACGGCGTTCATGCGCTCGAGCGAGAGGATGACGTCGCCTTCCTCAGCGTCGGTGCCATGGACCAGGCCGGTCAGTCCCCCCTGGGGCACGACCGCGACACGGGCCTGGTGGCACAGCTTGAGAACGGCCGAGACGTCGGCGGTGGTCTTGGGGCGCACGAGGACACCGGCCCTCAGCGGCTCCGGCCGCATCCCTTGGGTGGTGCGTGCATGCACGTCGCCGTCGAGGAGCAAGCCCTCTCGGCCCACGATGCCTTGAAGTCGGTCGATCAGCTGAGGGGGCAAAGGCATGAGGGCGGGTGTCTGGGGGCGCTGCCGATCGTAGGCGCCGCGCCCGTGCGCTGCTTGTCGCATGCTGCGCCGGACCTGCACTTTCGTGTGCTCGACGGCCCCGGGAAAACGCCGATCCCGTCCAGCAACTTTAGCCAAGTCCCGAGCAGGAAGGTGCAAGCCGCGGGGCGGTGCGCCTCCTAGCATTGCCGGCCACATTGACTGCCCGCCTTCGGCCCCTAGGAGCAACTGATGAATCTCATGTCTCGCCGCGATTTCTCGCTGGCTCTTGCCACCGCGGCGCTGCCTGCCATCGCATCCGCACAGGCTCCCAGCCTCGCCCGGATCATTGCCCCGTTCCCGCCCGGCGGCGCGACCGACATGATCGCGCGCTCCCTGGCCGAGCAGCTGCGCGGCACGCTGGCGGAGACGGTGGTGGTCGAGAACAAGCCGGGTGCCGGCGGGCGGCTGGCCGTCAACGACATCAAGGCGTCGGCACCGGATGGGCAGACCTTGTTGGTCGCGCCCGGCGGCCTCCTCACGCTGTACCCGTACACGGTCAAGCAGCTCAACTACGACCCGGTCAAGGACCTCGTGCCGATCAGCACGACGAACCGGATCGAGTACGCCTGGGCCGTCGGGCCCATGGTCCCGGCCTCGGTGAAGAACCTGAAGGACTACTTCGCCTGGGTGAAGGCGAATCCGGAGAACGACAGCTTCGCCACCACGGCGCCGTCCGCGCCGATGGAGTTCATCGGTCTGCTGCTGGGCCGTGCCGTCGGCGTGCCGCTGCGCTCGGTGGCCTACCGTGGTTCCGTGCCGGCGATGCAGGAGACCATGGGTGGGCAGGTTGCCGCGATCTCCTCGCCGCTGCCGGACCTCACCCCGCATCTCAAGAGCGGCAGGCTGCGCGTGCTGGCCACCTCGGGCGCCACCCGTTCGCCCTACGCGCCGGAGGCCGGCACCTATGCGGAGCAGGGGTACCCGCAGCTGATGGTCGAGGACTGGTACGGCATCTTCGTGCGCGGCGGCACCCCGCCTGCCGTCCAGCAGCGGCTGAGCGAGCAGGTCGGCAGGGCGCTGGCCGCCAAGCCGGTGGTGGAGGCCTTCGCCAACCTCGGCCTGAAGCCGCAGTCGGCGACGGTGCCGGTGGTGGCCGACTTGGTGAAGGCAGACCTGCAGCGCTGGGGCCGCGTGGTCAAGGAGCTCGGCATCCAGCCGGAGTGAGCGTCGACCGGCCGAGGCCGGTCCATCGGCGCCGGCACGCGGGCTGGCGCCTGCGGCCCCCGGGTCAGGACCGCCTGTTCATCGGCCCCCGGCGTGATCGGGGCCCGACGGCCCGGTCTCGCCGCCGAACGAAGCGATGAGGTCCGGGCCCGCGGCCCGCACGTCGGTGCAGCCGGTCAACGCCATGGCCGTGCGCAGTTCCTTGCGCAGCAACTCCAGCACATGGGCGACGCCGCCGCCGCCGCCGCCCGCCAGCCCATAGGCCCATGCCCTGCCGATCATGCAGGCCTGGGCACCGAGTGCGAGCGCCTTCAGCATGTCCGGGCCGCTGCGGATGCCGCCATCGACCAGCACGGGAACCCGGCCCGCCACGCGCGCCGCGATCGACGGCAGCACCGAGATGGTGGACGGGCCTCCGTCGAGCTGCCGCCCGCCGTGGTTGGAGACGACCAACCCGTCCGCGCCCGCGTCGATCGCCAGTTCCGCGTCGTCAGGGTCGAGGATGCCTTTGATGACGATGGGGCGCTTCCAGCAGGAACGGATCCAGGCGATGTCGTCCCAGCTCAGGCCCTGCTCGTAGTTCCGGCCGACCCAGGCGCCGAAGTTCTTCATGGCGCTGGCCTCGGCGATGCCCGGCGCGAAATTGCCGAACGAATGGGGCTTGCCCCGCAGCAGCACGTCCCACATCCAGGCCGGATGCGCGGCGCTGTCCCGCGCGAGTTTCAGGAAGCGCCGCAGACCGGGCGCGGCGGAAAAGCCGGAGCGCACGTCGCGATGCCTTGGTGCGGGGACCGGCAGGTCGACCGTGAACACCAGCACCGCGCAGCCCTGCGCGTCGGCGTGCTGCAGCAGTTCGCGCATGTACGCACGATCCTTGATCATGTAGAGCTGGAACCAGGGCGGCGTGGCTGCACGGCTGACCTCGCCGATGCTGCACACCGACACGCTGGACAGGCAGAACGGCACGTCGGCCGCCTGCGCCGCGCGGGCCGCCTGGGCCTCGCCCCGGCGCGCATACATGCCGGCGAGGCCGACCGGCGACAGCACCAGCGGCATCGACATCGGCACGCCGAACAGCTCCGTGCGTGTCGAGATCTGCGAGACATCGCGCATCACCCGCTGCCGGAACCTGATCCGTCGGAGGTCGACGACGTTGGCCTCCAGGGTCTGCTCCTCGTGGGCCCCGCCTTCGATGTAGTCGAACAGGTAGCGGGGCAGGCGCCGGCGCGCCCGGTCACGGTGGTCATGGATGGTGGTCAGCGTCATGGGCGGTCCGGTCTGGCTCGCGTGCAACGGCGCGCGTGGGGGACATGGACTCTAGGTGCTGGCCGGCGCGTCAGCTGGCACGCCGTTGCGCGCGATTACGACAATCGTGCGCTCGGGGTCGCCCCGGCCGCTCATGGCCGCGCAGGGAGGCGCTGCACGGCCGGCCGTACCATCGATGGATTTAATGAGTCCGCCGCTCGCCACGGCTCGCGCATCGATGACGCTTGACCCTGACCGACTTCGAAAGCTGGCGGAGACACCCACCCAGGACGTTCTGACGTGTTTTCCCGAACAGGTGTGGACCTCCAGCAAGAGCCTGCAGTGGCCGGGGCTGATGGCCTGGGTGCAGCACGGGCCGGCCGGGGAACTCTACGTGCCGCCCGCGCTGCTGCACACGGTCATCATCAAACTCAACGGCCCCGGAGAGTCGCTGCAGATGCGCGTGGCGGCCGACGGCACGGAGGTGTGCCAGCGTGCGTACTGGGGCGTCGGCGACATCTGCATCGTGCCCGCAGGCGAGGCGGCCTACTACTCCCGGGAAGTCGACAGCGACAACCTGCACATCAATGTCGAACCCGGCCTGCTGGCGCGCTATGCCGCGGTCCACGCCACCGCCACCGAGCAGACGCTGCGCCTGGGCAGCCGTGTCCCGGTGCGCGACGAACGGATGCGGATCCTCGGCTCGCTGGTGCTGGAGCTGCTGCGCAATCCCGAGGGCGCGGACGCGTTGTTCATCGACACGCTGGGCCAGACCATCGCCGCGCGCCTGCTGGGGGCCTACACGGGCTTCCTGTCGCCGCGCGCGAGCAAGCGGGCGCTGGACCCGTCGCAGGTGCGTCGCGTGTGTGCGTTCACCGATGCGAACCTGGGGGGCGCGCCTGACGCTGAAGGACCTGGCCGACGTGCTGCACATGAGCGTGTGGCATTTCGCGCGGTGCTTCAAGCTCGCCACCGGCAAGACGCCACTGCAGCATGTGACGGAGCGGCGGATGGAGCGCGCCCTTGCACTGATGGCGAATTCCTCGATGAAGGTCACGGAAATAGCCCTCGAGGTGGGATTCCCGAACCCGTCGCACTTCTCTCGCAGCTTCAAGAAGCACTTCGGTGCAAATCCCGCGGCTTATCTGTCGACGCGGGCGCGGCGACACCGGATGCGCAACGCCTAGTGGCCATGGCACGCAGGACGGTCGCTTCATCACCCGACCGGCGACCTTGAGGCGATGGGCTGCCCTGGCCAAGCGGGCAGCGTGTGCAGAGCCTCCGGACCCCAAGAGAGCACCTGTTCCTGATCCCGCCGGGCTCCCGCATTCGAGCCCCGCGTTAGTCCCTAGCGTGCCGTACGAATTTCGAATTACGCTTGAATTTCGAAATATGCGGCATCGACACGCATGGACAACGGCGCCGGATCGACCCCACTGACTTACTCCGATTACGTCTTCGACAGGCTGCGCGCGGACATCGTCAACGGCGCCATCGCCCCGCGCGCCAAGCTGGCGATGAAGGACCTGATGGCCCGCTACCAGGTGGGACTGAGTCCGGTTCGCGAAGCCTTGCATCGGCTGGTGGGCGAAGGCTTCGTGCACACCGTCGGGCAGCGCGGATTCACCGTCCCCGCGTTGAGCCTGGACGATCTGGAAGACCTCATCGCGTTGCGCACCTTGGTCGAAGAAGCCGCCGTGCGGCAGGCCTTGGAGCGCGGCGGTGATGCCTGGGAAGCGCGCATCGTGGCCGCCTTCCACCGTCTGGAGCTCCAGATCGGCCGCTTCGGCAGCGCCGACGACGACGGCATTGCGCAATTCGAGGTGGTGCATCGCGGCTTTCACACCGCCATGTACCAAGGCGTGGTGTCGCCACGTCTGGCCAGCCTTCAGGCCAACCTGTTCGACCAGGCCTTCCGCTACCGGAAGACGCTGCACCGCGAGCCGCTGCTGCCGCAGGAAGTGCTGCGCGAACACCGCCATCTGATGGAGGTTCTGCTGTCGCGCGACGCCGACGCGGCGGTGGCCGTCATCTGCAAGCACCTGACCTTGACGCGCGCCTCGACCGAGCACTTCCTGGCCGGCAAGGACTGAGCATGCGAATCTGCGTCTATGGTGCTGGCGCCATCGGCGGCCACCTCGCCACCAAGCTTGCGGCCGCCGGACACGACACCTCCGTGATCGTGCGCGGTACCCACCTGGCGGCCATCCGGGCCCATGGGGGCCTGACGCTGCGCATCGGCGAGCGCCGCCTGTTCGGTCCGCTGACGGCCAGCCAGAACGCCGCCGACTTCGGCCCGCAAGACGTGGTGATCGCCACGGTCAAGGCCACGGCGCTGCCCGACTTCGCCGATGCCGTCGGCCCCTTGCTGGGCCCCGACACGATGGTGGTGTTCGTGCAGAACGGCATTCCCTGGTGGTACGCCAACGGCCTGTCGAGCGCGCGCCCTTCGCCACCCGATCTGTCGCGACTCGATCCGGGCGGCAAGCTGGCCCATGCCATCGCCCCGGAGCGGGTGATCGGCGCCACCATCTACACCTCCAACGAAGTGGTGGCGCCGGGCGTGATCGAGAACGACTCGGCCACCGCCAACACGTTGATCGTCGGCGAGCCCGATGACGCGCAAAGCGAGCGCGTCCAACGACTGCGCGCCGCGCTGGCCGCCGCCGACGTGGCCTCGCCCGCCACGCACGACATTCGCGCCACGCTGTGGCGGCGACTGCTGGTGAACATCGCCGGCTCGGTGGTGAGCTCGATCATCGAGCAGCCGGTCGGTCCGTCGCGGGCCGACCCGGCGATCCGCCAGCTGTTTGCCCGCCTGACCGCAGAGGGAACGGCCGTGGCCGCGGCCCATGGCGTCGACGTGGCCGAAGGCACGGTGCCGCCGGGCGCGCCGCATGAGTTTCCGCCGCAGCACAAGCCATCGATCTTCCAGGACTACGAGCGCCGGCGACCGATGGAGATCGAGGCCATCCTGAAGGCTCCGCTGGCCTTCGCGCGCGCGGCCGGCATCGACGCGCCGGCGCTGGAGGTCATCACCGCGCTGGCTGCGCACCGCGCCGCCAAGCACGGCCTCTACCAGCCCTGACAGCAAGGCACCGATGACCCCCCCACGGTCACCCATGCACCCGATCGCGCCGCGGCACGAGGCTGCCGGCGCTCGCAGCGTGATTCGACAAAAGCAAGCACAGGAGACTCCCATGACGCTCATCATGAATCGCCGCCAGTTGTCGGTTCTGTCCGCCGCCGCCCTGGGCAGCGGCTGGCTGCGCGCGCAAGGCAGGCGGCCCGAGTTGGTCAAGATCCTGGTGCCCTTCTCGGCCGGAGGCACCTTCGACCAGATCGCCCGCCTGCTGGCCGAACACATGCGCGGCGATCTGGCCGACACCATCGTGGTCGACAACAAATCGGGCGCCGCGGGCCGCATCGCCATCGACACCCTGCGCCAGGCACCGGCCGACGGGCTGACGCTGATGGTGCATGCCAGCGGCATCCAGAGCCTGTACCCCTTCACCTTCAAACAGCTGGGCTACGACCCCTTCGTCGACATCGCGCCGGTGAGCCTGACCAACCGGTTGGAGTTCGGCTTCGCGGTGGGCCCCGTGGTACCGGCCGAGGTGCGGAACCTCAGGGACTACGTGACGTGGGTCAGGCTCGACCCGCGCAACGCCAGCTTCGCCACACCGGGCGCGGGCACGCCGCTGCACTTTCTGCCGATGCTCCTGGGCCGTGACATCCAAGTCGAGATGAACCCGGTGCACTACCGCGGCACGGCGGCCGCCCTTCCCGATCTGATGGGCGGCACGGTGCCCGCCCTGTCGGCGCCTCTGCACGACCTGGTTCAGCAGACCGCGGGCGGAAAGGTCCGCATCCTGGCCAGCAGCGGCGCCGAGCGCAACAAGCTCACCCCACAGGTCGGCACCTATGCCGAGCAGGGCTTTCCGCAACTCACCAGCGGCGACAGCTACGCCGTGTTCGTCAACGGACGAACGCCGCCGGCGCTGCAGGAGCACATCTCGTCGGCCGTGCGCAAGGCACTCACGGCGCCGGCGCTGGTCGCGGCCTTCGCCAAGGCGTACATCGAGCCGGTCGGTTCGACACCGGCCGAAGCGGTGCGGATGGCGCGCGCCGACAACGCGCGCTGGGCCACCGCGATCAAGACCATCGGCTACGTCCCCGAGTCCTGATGGCGAATGCCGCCGCCCCGGCGGCGGCGACGCGCCACCCTGCCGCTCATCCGCAATTGGCGATGCCGATCAGGCCAGCGTGGGGCCCTGGCACATCCCGGCCAGGCACCCTCTCAGACGGGGATGACCAACTGCTTGCTGGAGTGGAACCCGGTCGGCATGCTCGTCAGGTGCAACTCGTTCTGCAACCCACCCATCGCGACGTAGTGCCGATCCGTGTTGTTCATCGTGTCGCGCGCCGCGGTCCGGCCGGTGTAGAGCGGACTGCTCAGCACCACGCTGTTGATGGCCTCGGGGAAATACAACTGCCCGGTGTAGGACGCCGTGTCGCCCACCGCCGCGCCGGGGTAGACCTTGACGTGCACATGCGGCGTGCGGGTGGCGTACCACGACGGATAGAGCATCCTGAATCGGGCGCATCCCATTGCGTCGGTGACCTGGACACCCCGCAGGAAGTGCTGCGCGAGCGTCTGTTCCGGATAGTGCGGTGCCTCCGGCGGCACCTGACCGAGGGGAACCTGCGTGTAGCCAGGCACGTCCGGGTTCACGTTCGGGTACTCCGAGTACATGCCGCGGCTGTCGCAACTCCAGACGGCCACGGCGGCGCCCACGACCGGCGAGCAGGCCGTGTTTCGGATCGTCAGTTCGAGGTCGAGGACGACGCCGGTCTTGTCCTCGCGCAAGTCGCTGCGCACCAGGTTGAGCGCGGTGTAGAAGGGACCTGTGCGTCCATTCGGGCTGAGGACGCATGAGTTCGCCAGCGCCGCCGACGCCACGCCGCCGCCGCCAAGGCCCAGTGCGCCGGGCGCGAACACCCTGCCATGCGACATCAGCGCGGCCGCCAACGCGGTGACCTTGCCCAATCCGGCGCGCCGGCTCATGTCGACGACACCGCGGGATGTCTGCTGCTCGAACTCATGCTTCATGTGTATGTCCCTGTGCGTGCCGCTGCGCAGGACAGCGTCCATGGGGGCAGCCTATCGCCCAACCCGTGGCCTTCGACAGCACCCAGACCGCAAGCCTGCTATGCGTCTCGCATCACTCCGCGGCGGGATCCCTCGGAGCGGTTCGGGGCGAGGGCCGGCGTCAGCCGACCGGACCCGCCAGCAGCAGCCGCTCGATGCGCCGGGCGCGTTCGTCGCGTTCGGCGGCGCCGGTGCGCGGGGGCACCAGCGATTCGGTCACCTGGTACGCATAAAGCAGGAAGCTGCGCGCGCGGGCCTCGCTGTCGTCGAAGCCCAGCGCGCGGAAGCGCTCGGTGCCCCAGTCGATGCGCCGGCCGTCGATCTCGTCCAGCGCCTTGCGCGCCGCGCTGTCGCGGCGGGCCCAGGCGCGCATGGCGAGCTCGATGCGCGCGGCCCGGGCGGCGGTGCGGCCTCGGCGCGGCAGCGTCATCAGCTCCCGCACCTGTTGCGCGTCGGTCTGCCCGGCGGCCAGCGCCGCCGCCCAGCGGTCGATCAGGCGGTCGGTGGTCACCTGCTGCCAGTGGCGCAGCACGGCCGCCAGCAGGTCGTCGCGGTCGCGGAAATGCCAGTAGAAGCTGCCGCGGGTGACGCCGATGCGCTTGGCCAGCACGTCCACCCGCACGGCGTCGATGCCATGGTCGACCATCAGGTCGAGCGCGGCGTCGACCCAGTCCTGCGGCGTCAGCGGGGCGCGGGGCGGCGCGTCGGCCTCGACAACGGTTGGGGGCTTGGCACCGGCCTTCACGCGGGTCAGGGAAAGGAAGAGGAGGGCTGGGGGCGATTGTGCGGCAGACGGCATACTCCATACACTTCTGTCTGGCGCTGGGCGCCGTTCCACTTGAGAAGGAGACCCCATGAAGATCGATGGACAGCCGGCGCTGGTGACCGGCGGCGGCTCGGGCCTGGGCGCGGCGGTGGCGCGTGCGCTGGCCGCGCAGGGCGCGCGGGTGGCGGTGCTGGACGTCAACCTCGACGGCGCCCAGGCGGTGGCGAAGGAGATCGGCGGCCTCGCACAGCGGTGCGACATCACCGACACCGCGCAGATCGAGTCGGCGCTGGACGCCGCGGCCGCGGCGCACGGCCCGGCGCGCATCGTGATGAACATCGCCGGCATCGGGACCGCCAAGCGGGTGGTGGGCCGCGACGGGCAGGCCACCTCGCTCGACGAGTTCGAGCGGACGATCCGCGTCAACCTCGTCGGCACCTACAACATGCTGCGCCTGTCGGCGGCCCGCATCGCCAAGCTCGACCCGGTGGACGGTGAGCGCGGCGTGATGGTGATGACGGCGTCGGTGGCGGCCTTCGACGGCCAGGTCGGCCAGCAGGCCTACTCGGCGAGCAAGGGCGGCATCGTGTCGATGACCCTGCCGCTGGCGCGCGACCTGGCGCAGCACCTCATCCGCGTCAACACCATCGCGCCGGGCATCTTCCTCACGCCGCTGCTGGCGGCGCTGCCGCAGGAGTCGCAGGACTCGCTGTCCGCCTCCATTCCGCACCCGAAGCGGCTGGGCGACCCGGCGGAGTTCGCGGCGCTGGCGCTGCAGCTCGTCACCAACGCCTACCTCAACGGCGAGACCATCCGCATCGACGGTGCGCTGCGCATGCCGCCGCGCTGACGGCGATGGCCAAGACCAGCGTCTTCGAGGTGCAGGTGCAGTTCGGCGACTGCGACCCGGCCGGCATCGTCTTCTTCCCCAACTTCCTGCGCTGGATGGACGCGGCCTCGCTGCACTTCTTCATGGGCTGCGGCCTGCCGCCCTGGCGTGAGCTGGAGAAGACGCGCGGCCTCGTCGGCACGCCGCTGCTGGAGATCCACACCCGCTTCGTGCAGAGCGCGACCTACGGTGAGCGGCTGCAGGTGCACACCGGCATCGACGAATGGCGCGGCCGCGTGTTCGTCCACCGGCACCGTGTGCTGCGCGGCGACACGCTGATCTGCGAAGGCACCGAGACCCGCACCTTCGTCATGCGCGACGCCGAGGGCCGCCTGAAATCGGTGGCGCTGCCCGACGACCTGCGCGCGCTCTGCGACTGATCACCGCCGCCGCGCCGCGCCGGCCCGTTTCCATCCCGACTCTTGAGGTGCCCCATGTGGCAGTACATCCCCCCGCTGCAGTCCATCCGTTTCGTCATCGAGGAGGTGCTGCAGGCCCCGGCGCAATGGGCCGGCATTCCGGCGTTCGCGGACCTGGATGCCGACATGGCGGCCCAGGTGGTCGGTGAGGCCGGTCGCTTCGCCGCCGAGGTGCTGCAGCCGACCAACGGCCCCGGCGACCTGGAGGGCTGCCGGCTCGAGCAGGGCGAGGTGCGCGTCCCCGCCGGCTACCGCGGGGCCTACCAGGCTTTCGTCGACGGCGGCTGGCCGGCGCTGGCCTGCGACCCCGAGGTCGGCGGCCAGGGCCTGCCGCAGCTGCTCAACGCCGTGCTGTTCGAGATGCTGGTGTCGGCCAACCACGGCTGGAGCATGTACCCCGGCCTGCTGCACGGCGCCTACGAGACGCTGAAGTCGCACGGCTCGCCCGAGCTGCGCGAGCGCTACCTGCCGAAGATCGTCAGCGGCGAATGGCTGGCCGCCATGGCGCTGACCGAACCGGCCGCGGGCAGCGACCTGGGCCTGTTGCGCACCCGGGCCGAGCCGCAGGCCGACGGCAGCCTGAAGGTCAGCGGCAGCAAGATCTTCATCTCCGGCGGCGAGCACGACCTGACCGACAACATCGTGCACCTGGTGCTGTGCCGCCTGCCCGACGCGCCGGCCGGCAGCAAGGGGCTGTCGCTGGCGCTGGTGCCCAAGGTGCTGCCCGACGGCGGGCGCAACGCCGTCGTCTGCGACGGCCTCGAGAAGAAGATGGGCATCAAGGGCAGCGCCACCTGCCAGATGCGCTACGAAGGCGCCACCGGCTGGCTGATCGGCGAGCCGCACCGCGGCCTGGCGGCGATGTTCCTGATGATGAACGCCGCCCGGCTGCACGTCGGGCTGCAGGGCCTGGGCCACCTGGAGATGGCCACGCAGAACGCGGTGCGCTATGCCCACGAACGGCGCCAGCTTCGTGCGCCGACGCGGCCCGACGGTGTTGCCGCCGAGGGCCCCGACCTCATCGTCCACCACCCCGCCATGCGGCGCACGCTGCTCAGGCTGCAGGCGCTCACCGAAGGCCTGCGCGTCGTCGCCTACCGCGCGGCGCAACTCATCGACGAGGCCGAACACCACCCCGATGCCGACCGCCGGCGCGAGGCGCAGGCGCTGGCCGCGTTGCTGACGCCGGTGGTCAAGGCCTTCTGCACGCAGCAGGGTTTCGACGGCGCCAGCGCCGCGCTGCAGGTCTGGGGCGGTTACGGCTACACCCACGACTGCGGCATCGAACAGGTCGTGCGCGATGCCCGCATCGCGCTGATCTACGAAGGCACCAACGAGATCCAGGCCATCGACCTGGTGCAACGCAAGCTGTTGCCCGATGGCGGCCGGGCGTTCGAACGGCTGCTCGTCCAGATGGCCGAGGTGGCCGAGGAGGCGCCGCCGGCACTGCGTCCCTGGGCCGAGGCGCTGACGGCGCAACTGCAGCAGGCCCGCGACGGGGTGGCGGCCTTGCGCGCCGCCGCGGTCGAGGACCCGGAAGCGCCGCTGCGCGTGGCCGACGACGTGCTGGCGGGCATCGGCCACCTGATGCTGGCCTGGGCATGGTGTGCCAGCGCCCGCGCGCTGCTGCGCCTGGCGGTGCCCGAGGACGATGCGCGCTGGGCACCGCTGCGGCATGCCGCGCAATGGCTGATGGCCGATGCCGCGCCGTTCTGGCAGCGGGTGCGGCAGTGCCGCCAGCCGCTGGGGTGGGTGGCCTCGGACTAGGCCGTTCCGGCCTGGGAGCAGGCCGTCGGGGTCAGGCGGCCGTGCCGCCCTGACCGGTGCCGGCACCGGCCTGCGGAGTCGGCTGCTCGACGAGGACCTCGTCCCGTGCCGGCGGGGCATCGGTCATCAGGGCCAGGAGGCGACGGCCCAGCGCCGCGCTGTCGAAGGCCGTGACCGCCTTGCGGCGCGCGGCCTCGCCGATGCGCTGGCGCAGCGACACGTCGCCTGCCAGGCGCTGCAGCCGGTCGAACAGGGCGTCCTCGTCCTTCTGCGGCACGAGGAAACCGTCGACGCCGTCTTCGATCATGTCCGGAGTGCCGCCGATGATGGAGCAGACGACGGGCAGGCCGCAGGCCATGGCCTCCATCACCGCCACCGGCGCCGCTTCACCGAGGCCGAAGCTGGGCAGCACCAGCACGTCGGCGGCCTGAAGGGCCTCCAGCACCTCGTCCTCGCCCAGCGACCCGGTCATGTGCACCCGGTCCTGCAGGCCCATCTGCCGGATGTCGGCCTCGATCTCGGCGCGGTGGGGGCCCTCGCCGATGATGGTGTAGCGGGCGTCGACACCCGCCGCCACCAGGCGCCGCAGGGCCGCCAGGGCATGGCGGTGCCCTTTGAGGTAGTTCAGGCGGGCGACCGTGAGCAGGTGCAGCTGGTTGTCGATGCGGCGTCGTTCGCCGCGCTCGCCGAAGCGGGCGGTGTCCACGCCCATCCACAACACCGGGCAGCGCGACACCGGCAGACCGACCTGGTCACGCACCTGCTGCTGCAGCGGTCGCGTGACGCAGGAGACGAAGGCCGCGTGCCGCATCTTCGCGGCGTGGTCGACCCCGTAGACCGGCAGGTCACCGTGCAGGGTCAGGCTGTAGCGCGGTCCACCCAGCAGGCGGGTGAGGGCGGCCAGGTGGGCCGCGTCGGCACAGGAGTGCACATGCAGGTGCTCCAGGCCCTCCCGCCGCGCGAAGGCCGCCACGTCGGCGGCCACCAGCAGCAGGCCGAGCAGGCGTGCCCGCTGGGACCAGGGCGTCTCCTTCAGCGACAGCAGGTACATGAGGCAGCGCGCCAACCCCATCGGCCGCGACAGGAGCGTGCCCAATGCCGCTGGCCACGACGGCGGGAAGCTGTAGTGGGTCTGAGCGCGGGCCTCGTCGGCGAACGGATGGCGGCAACTGTCGGCCGCCGGACGTTTGGTGGACAGCAGGCGGACGGTCAGGCCCAGGGACCGAAGGGTGGAGATCTCGCGCCAGAAGAAGGCGTGGGTCTGGGAAGGGAACTCCGGAACCAGATAACCGATGCGGTTCATGTGCAACCCGATCCACTGCCGACACGGCAACAACATGTGTCTGACGAGTGTATGCCGTCGCCCGGGTGTCGCAGTGAGATTGGCGCGGTGCAACTTCACACAGGCGAACGGGCTGCGACCTTTGTCGCGCTGGATCGCCCACGTGGATGAGGGGCGTGATGCTGCGGTCGGCCGAATGTGGAATACTGGTTTTTTGTACAGCCTTGTCTGCCGGCTCCCATGTCCTTCGCCACCGTTCCCGGGCCAGGCCCTCGCCGGTTTCCTCCGCCGGGGGGCGCGGCGGGGCGGGCCGACCTGCTGGCGGCACCGGAGCGCTGCCACCCCGCGTTGTGGCGGGCCCATCAACTGGGGCAGCAGCGCAGCGCGGTGCTGCCCACCGGCCATGCCGTCCTGGATGCCCAGCTGCCGGGCGGCGGCTGGCCGCATGCCGCCGTGACCGAATTGCTCCTGCCGCAGGCCGGCACGGGGGAGTTGCGGTTGCTGGCACCTGCCCTGCGCGCGGTGCAGCAGCGCGGGCGCTGCCTGCTGGTGGTGGCGCCCCCCTGGCCGCTGTGCGGCTCGGGTTGGCAGCGGCTCGGCCTGGCGCTCGCGGCGTTGCTGGTGGTGCACCCGCTGCCGTCGGCCGCCGCCGCCGTGGCCCATGAGACGGATCGCCTGTGGGCCTTGGAGCAGGTGCTCAAGAGCGGCCATGCGGGGGCGGTGCTGGCGTGGTTGCCGACCCGTGTCCGTGCCGATGCGCTGCGGCGCCTGCAACTGGCGGCGCAGCGTCACGACGGTCCGGTCTTCCTGATGCGGGAGGCGGCGGCCGCCGGCCGGCCGAGCCCGGCGCCCCTGCGCCTGCTGCTGCAAGCCGAAGGCGCCGACCGCCTCGGGGTGCACCTGCTCAAGCGGCGGGGGCCGGCACTGCCCGCACCGCTGCACCTGGATTTGCCGCCGGTGGTGCCGGTGCTGGACGACCGGCCGCTGGCATCGCCGCCGGCCGATGCGCCGCAGCCGGCACGGGTGCCGCCGGGACCGGCCCCGCTGCCGACCCGGCTGCAGCGGCTGGCGAGCGCCGACGCCCCGGCCGGACGCTGAGCGATGGATGCTCGCCATGCAATGGATCGCCGCCCACCTGCCGCTGCTGTCGCTGGAGTCCTTCACCGCCGGCATGGCGGGGGCCGTCCCCGACGGGCAGCCCATCGTCCTGCTGACCGCGCACCGCGTGGCGGTGCTCAACGCCGCCGCGGCGCAGGCCGGCATCCGCCTCGGTCACCGGCGTGCCACCGCGCTGTCGCTGGCGCCGACGCTGACATGGGGCGAGGCCGATCCGTCACGCGACGCCCTGGCGTTGCAGGCGGTGGCGCATGTGGCGCTGGCCTTCACACCGTCGGTGCTGTGGCGGCCGCGGCAGCACCTGGTGCTGCTGGAGGTGCAGTCCTGCCTGCGCTACTGGGGGGCCTGCACCGGCTCGCCCGGCGGCTTCGGGAGGCGCTGCGGCCGCTGGGGCATGCGCTGCGCTGGGCCACGGCGCCCACCGCGCAGGCTGCGGCGTTGCTGGCACGGGCGCCGAACGGTGCCAGGTCGGTCCGGGCCCAAGCCGATGCCGACGCTCGGGTCGGCGGCATGGTGACCGGAGGATCGCCGCTGGCGGCACGGCTGGACCCCCTGCCGGTGGACCTGCTGGACCTGGAGGTCGAGGCGGTGGCCGCGCTCCATGGCATGGGCCTGCACACCCTCGGGCACCTGACGGGCGTGCCGCGCGCCGGCCTGGCGCGCCGCTTCGGCGCCGGCCTCCTGCAGACACTGGACCAGGCCTACGGCCGCGCGCCCATGCCGACCGAAGACTGGCTGCGGCTGCCGCCGGTGTTCGACGATCGGCTGGAGCTCTTCCACCGTGCCGACACCAGCGATCAGGTGCTGCAGGGCGCGGCCGTGCTGCTGCAGCGTCTCGTCGCCTGGGCCCAGGGGCGGCATGCCCGGGTGGCGGCCTTCGTCCTGCGCATGCACCACGAGCCAAGGCACCGCGAGGGCCGGGCGGTGCCCGCCCACAGCGCGTTGGACATCGTGTTGGCACAACCCTCCGCCGATGCCGCCCACCTGCAGCTCCTGCTCAAGGAACGGCTGGCGCGCACCCCCCTTGGCCGCGCCCACGCTGGAGCTGAGCCTGCACTGCGACCACGCGCTTCCCGGCGCGCCACCCAATGCGGAGCTCTTTCCCACACCGACCGACGAGCGCGAGGGACTGACCCGGCTGGTCGAGCGGCTGCAGGCCCGGCTGGGGCCCGAGCAGGTGGTGCAGCTGGTGCTGAGGCCCGACCACCGCGTGGAGTGCGAGACCCGACAGCAGCCGGTGCAGCCCGCGGCGCCGCAGCGACCGCCGATGGGGGCGGCGCCGGGGTCGGCCGAACGGCTGCCGCCCAGCCGCCCTGCCTGGCTGCTGCCGCAGCCCGAGCCCCTGGCCACCGTCCGTGTGGCCACCGGCGGCATGGGCGGCCGGCCGGCACCGTTGTGGCACGGTCGGCCGCTGCGCCTGCTGTCCGCACCCGAGCGCATCGAGGCCGGTTGGTGGGATGGGCTGCCGGTGCGCCGCGACTACCACGTCGCCGAGGGGGAGGACGGACGCCTGCTGTGGATCTTCTTCGACCTGCTTGCGAAAGCCGAGGGGCAGGGCGGTGGCCGCGGCGGCTGGTACCTGCACGGGCACTTCGCATGAGGCCGGGTGCCGTTGCCCCGCCATGACGCCGCTGGCCTATGCCGAGCTGCACTGCCGCAGCAGCTACAGCTTCCTCACCGGCGCCTCCCAGCCGGACGAACTGGTCGCGCGCGCGCACCAGCTCGGCTACCACGCGCTGGCGCTGACGGACGAATGCTCGCTGGCCGGCGTGGTGCGGGCGCACATGGCCGCCAAGGAGGTCGGCCTGCACCTGGTCATCGGGGCCGAGATGCGCCTGACCCTGCCGTCCGGGGAAGCGGGCGCTTCGCCGCAGCCGGACATGCGGCTGGTGGCCCTGGCGATGGACCGCCGGGGCTACGGCAACCTGTCCTACTGGATCACCGTGGCGCGGCGTCGTGCGCCCAAGGGTGAGTACCGCGCCTGGCGCGCCGACCTGGAGGGCCGCACGCCCAGGGCCGCCATGCTGGCCGGGCTGCCGCGATGCCGGTTGCTGCTGGTGCCCGAGCCCGGGCAGCCGCTCGACCGCCTGCTGGAACAGGCGCGCTGGCTGGTGTCCTGGGTCGGGCCCGACCGGGCCGGCCTGGCGCTGGAACTGCTGGGCGGCCCGCACGACGACCTGCTCACGGCCAGCGTGCGCCGCGTCGCCCGCGACACCGGGCTGCCCATCGTCGCCGCCGGCGACGTGCTGATGCACGTGCGCGAACGCAAGCCGCTGCAGGACACGATGACCGCCATCCGGCTGAAGCGGCCGCTGACCGACTGCGGCCACGCGCTGCAGTCCAACGCCGAGCAGCACCTGCGCGGCCTGGACCGGCTGAACGAGCTGTACGAACAGCGCGAGTGGCTGGACAACACGGTGGCCTGGGCGAAGGCTTGCAAATTCAAGCTCGACGAACTGCAGTACGAGTACCCCGAGGAGCTGGTGCCCGAAGGCCACACGCCGGCCAGCTGGCTGCGGCAGCTCACCTACGAAGGCCTGGCACGGCGGCGCAAGGAATCGCCGCAAGCGCCGCCGGAGGATGTCGAGCAGCGCATCGAGAAGGAACTGCAGCTCATCGCCGAGAAGGCCTACGAGCGCTTCTTCCTCACCGTGGCCGACATCGTGCGCTGGGCCCGCGGGCAGGGCATCCTCTGCCAGGGCCGCGGCAGCGCCGCCAACTCCACCGTCTGCTACTGCCTGCACATCACCGAGGTCAACCCGGCGCGGGCCTCGCTGTTGTTCGAGCGCTTCGTCAGCCGCGAGCGCGACGAGCCGCCGGACATCGACGTCGACTTCGAGCACCAGCGGCGCGAGGAGGTGATCCAGTACCTCTACGGCAAGTACGGCCGTCACCGCACCGCGTTGGCGGCGGTGGTGATCTTCTACCGCACCCGTTCGGCGCTGCGCGACGTCGGCCGGGCGCTGGGGCTGGACGAGGACCGCATCGCCGTGGTGGCCAAGGGCCAGCACTGGTTCGACGGCCGGCGGGTCGACGACGAGCGGCTGCGCGAGGCCGGCCTCGACCCGGCCTCGCCCGTCGTGCGGCAGTGGATGGCGTTGACGATGCAGCTCATCGGCATGCCGCGGCACCTCTCGCAGCACCCCGGCGGCTTCGTCATCGCCCGGGAACAGGTGGCGCACCTGGTGCCGATCGAGAACTGCGCGATGGCCGATCGCACCGTCATCCAATGGGACAAGGACGACCTCGAGAGCCTGGGCCTGCTCAAGGTCGACGTGCTGGCGCTGGGCATGTTGAGCGCGTTGCGGCGTGCCTTCGACCTGCTGTCGCTGAAGCTCGGCCGGCCTTTCGGCATGGCCCATGTGCCCCATGAGGAGGACCGCGACACCTACGACATGCTGTGCAAGGCCGACACCGTGGGCGTGTTCCAGGTCGAGAGCCGGGCCCAGATGAGCATGCTGCCGCGGCTGAAGCCGCGCGAGTACTACGACCTGGTGGTGCAGGTGGCCATCGTGCGGCCGGGCCCCATCCAGGGCGGCATGGTGCATCCCTACCTGACGAACCGCGAGCTGCGTCGGCAGGGCAAGCCCGTGCCCCAGCCCTACCCGGCCCTGGACGCCGCACTGGGCCGCACCTTCGGCGTGCCCATCTTCCAGGAACAGGTGATGCAGATCGCCATGATCGCCGCCGACTTCACCCCCGGCGAGGCCGACCGGCTGCGCCGTGCGATGGCGGCCTGGAAGCGCAAGGGCGGGCTCGGACCCTTCCACCAGCGGCTGGTCGGCCGCATGGTCGACAAGGGCTACGACCGCGACTACGCCGAGAGCATCTTCAAACAGATCGAGGGCTTCGGCGAATACGGCTTCCCCGAAAGTCATGCGGCGAGCTTCGCGCTGCTGGTCTACGCCAGCGCGTGGGTCAAGTGCCACCACCCGGACGTGTTCCTGGCCGCGTTGCTGAACAGCCAGCCGATGGGCTTCTATGCGCCGGCGCAGCTGGTGCGCGACGCGCGCGAGCATGACGTCGAGGTGCGGCCGGTGGACGTGCGCCGCAGCGACTGGGACAGCACGCTGGAGGGTTCGCCGGCGGTGGTGACTCCGAAGGCGGTGCATGCGCCGCTGCGCCCGGTGCGGCTGGGCTTGAACCGCATCAACGGCTTCAGCCGCGAGGCCGCCGAGCGCATCGTCGCGGCCCGTGCCGTCCAGGCCTTCGACAGCGCCGAGGACCTGGCCCGCCGGGCGTCGCTGGACGCGCACCAGATGCGGCTGCTGGCCGAGGCCGATGCGTTGAGCGGCCTGGCCGGCCACCGCCACCAGGCGGCCTGGGCGGTGGCCGGCCTGGACGCGCGGCCGACCGCGCTGCTGCGGCAGACGCGCACGCAGGAAGCCGTGGTCGAACTGCAGGCGCCGCTGCTGGCCGAGGACACGCTGGCCGACTACCGCGCCATCGGCCTGTCGCTGAAGTCGCACCCCATGGCGCTGATCCGCGATCGGCTGCAGGCCCTGCGCATCCGCACGGTGGCCGACCTCAAGGCCCGGGCCCGCCACGGACAGCCGGTGTGCGCCAGCGGCCTGGTCACCCACCGGCAGCGGCCGGAGACCGCCAACGGCACCCTCTTCGTGACCATCGAGGACGAGACCGGCGCCCTCAACCTCATCGTCTGGCCCAAGGTGGCGGAGGCGCAGCGCCGGCCGTTGCTGGCCGCCAAGGTGCTGACGGTGCACGGGCTGTGGCAGGACGAGAAGGACGTGCAGCACGTGGTGGCCGGCCGCCTGGTCGACCACTCGGCGCTGATCCAGGGCTGGGACGGCCGCAGCCGTGACTTCCGCTGAGGCGCAGGCACCGCACCACCCTTGCACCCCATGCACCGATCGGCGCCCGCGTTGAGCGCAGGTGCCATCCGATGGTGCGCTCTGCAGGTCGTTCCAGCGTCTTCCCGCTGGCAGAGAACTTGCGAACTCCTCGCCGACCCCGCCAGGCGCAGTGCCGCACAGGCCGCTTTGCCGTGTCCTGTCTCGAGGTGTCACGGTCCTGTCGCAATGCGGCAACAGGCACTCACAAAAAACAGGGCAAGTCCGAATTGCAAAGCGAGAATTATTTGCTCGCTAAAGCGAGTCAAGCCATGAGGCAAGACCCACCTACATACATTCGGAGCCCCCGATGAACCAACTGAAGAAGTCGCTGCTCGCCGCTGCTGCGCTCTCCGCCATCACTGCGTCGCCGCTTGCGCAAGCGCAATCCAGCGTCTCGATCTACGGCCTGATCGACATGTCGGCGGGCCAGTACCAACTGGCCGGTGCCCAGAAGGTGTGGCGTGCCGACAGCGGCAACATGAGCACCAGCTACCTCGGCTTCAAAGGCTCGGAAGACCTGGGCGGCGGCCTGCGTGGTGTGTTCGCCATCGAAACCTTCCTGCGCGCCGACGTCGGCGGTTCCGGCCGCTTCGGCGCCGACGGCTTCTGGACCCGCGCCGCCTACGTCGGCCTGTCCAGCGCGTCGTTGGGCACCGTGACCCTCGGCCGCAACACCAACCCGTTCTTCGTCTCCTCGCTGGTGTTCAATGCCTTCGGTGACTCGTTCGGCTTCTCGCCCGTCATCCGCCATTACTTCGGCGACCAGGGCGTGCTGATCGGCGACAGCGGCTTCACCAACTCCATCGCCTACAGCAGCCCGACCATCAGCGGCTTCTCGTTGAGCCTCGCGGGCAACCTGGGCGAAGGCGGTGGCCAGCCGGGCAAGAACTTCAGCGGCAACCTCATGTACTTCGGCGGCCCGCTGTCGCCTCAGCCTGGCGGCGCAGGAGACCAACAACAACGCCTTCGGCAAGTCGGCGATCGGGGACGGCAGCACCCCGGCGGTCGGCCTGTTCTCGCCCGGCTTCGACGGCCAGCGCTCCTACCTGGTCGGCGGCGCCTACGACTTCGGTGTCGCCAAGCTGTTCGCGCAGTACGGCGTCGTCGAAACCAAGGTCACCGGCCCCAACCCGGAATGGAAGATCGCCAGCATCGGCGCGGCGGTGCCGCTCGGCGGCGGCAAGATCCTGGCCCAGTACAGCCACAAGAAGCGCGACGATCTGGCCAACGGTCCGACGAGCAAGATCGCCACGGTGGGCTACGACTACAACCTGTCCAAGCGCACCGATGCCTACGCGGTGTACATGAACGACAAGTACACCAACCTGTCCACGGGCAACACCTTCATGGTCGGCGTGCGCCACAAGTTCTGATCGGGCCTGCTCGGCCCGTCATGAAAACGGCTGCCCATGGGCAGCCGTTTTTCATGGCGGCGCGGGTCCCTTCAGAAGCGGAAGCCGCCCGGGGCCGGCGGTGGCGGTTCCGCGGGCGGCGGCGCCGGGCGTGGCGGCTCGGCGGGCGGAGGCGGCTCCTGGCGTGTCGCGGCCTGCAGCGGTTGCGGCACCGGCACCGGGAAGCTGGCCGGCAGCACCGACTGCGTCGGGTAGCCGGCGGTCGTCAGGTACTCGTTCCAGGATTCGAAGTTGAAGCCGCTCAGCACCTGCTGACCGACCCTCAAGGTCGGCACCTGGTCGCTGCCGACCACCCGCGCCCAGGCCGCGCGGTCGGTCTCCGCCGTGGCCTGCCATTCGCGGTAGGGAATGCCGCGCTCGCGCAGCAGTGCGCGGCCGTGGTCGCAGGGCGCGCAATCCTTCGTCGTGTACAGCGCCACGGGAAAGCGGCTCGCCGGCTGGCGCAAGGCCAGGGGCAGAGCCGGGTCGGCGCCGGTGCTGGACGACGGTGCGGCGGCGCTCTCGCGTCGCACGGGGGGAACCGACGGTGCAGCCGGCCGGTCGGTGTAGGTGACCTTGCCGTCGGGGCCCACCACCTTGTACTGGGCCTGGACCGGCCCGCCGACAAGGGCCAGCGCCACCACGCAGGCGGCGCGACCGGCCGAGGACTGCCGGCGCATCACGCCGGCACCGGCGCCACGATGCCCTGGTGCCGCAGCAGCGCCTCGATGCTGGGCTCGCGGCCGCGGAAGGCCTTGAAGCTCGCCATTGCGGGGCGGCTGCCACCGGCCTCCAGGATCTCGCGCCGGTAGCGCCGGCCGGTGTCGCGGTCGAGCACACCGCGCTCCTCGAACGCGCTCCAGGCGTCGGCCGACAGCACCTCGGCCCACTTGTAGCTGTAGTAGCCCGCGGCATAACCGCCCGCGAAGATGTGCGAGAACGAATGCTGGAAGCGGTTGAAGCCGGGCGGCGGCATCACCGACACCTCGGCCCGCACCTCGTCGAGCACCCGCTGCACATGGTCGGCCGCCGCCGGCTCCGCGTGGATGCGCATGTCGAACAGCGAGAACTCGATCTGCCGCAGCATCTGCAGGCCGCTCTGGAAGTTCTTCGCGGACAGCATCCGCTCGTACAGCGGCCGCGGCAGCGGCTGGCCGGTCTCGACGTGGGCGGTGAGCTGCTGCAGCACCTCCCACTCCCAGCAGAAGTTCTCCATGAACTGGCTGGGCAGTTCCACGGCGTCCCATTCGACGCCGGAGATGCCGGCCACCGGCAGGTCGTCGACCTGGGTCAGCAGGTGGTGCAGGCCATGGCCGAACTCGTGGAAGAGGGTGATGACGTCGTCGTGCGTCAGCAAGGCCGGCTTGTCGCCCACCGGCGGGGCGAAGTTGCACACCAGGTGCGCCACCGGGGTCTGCAGCCGGCCGTTGTCGGGGCGCGTCCAGCGGCCGCGCACGTCGTCCATCCAGGCGCCGGGGCGCTTGCCGGGCCGGGCATAGGGGTCAAGGTAGAACTGGCCGATCAGGCGGCCCTCGCGCTCGATGCGGTAGAAGCGCACGCTGTCGTGCCAGACGGGCGCCCGGTCCTCGCGGATGCCCACCTCGAACAGCGTCTCGATGATGCCGAACAGGCCCTTGAGCACGGTGGGCTCGGTGAAGTACTGCTTCACCTCCTGGTCGCTGAAGGCGTAGCGCGCCTCCTTCAGCTTCTCGCTGGCATAGGCCACGTCCCAGGCCTGCAGGTCCGGCAGGTCCAGTTCATCGGCGGCGAAGTCGCGCAGTTCGTCCAGGTCGCGCTCGGCGCTCGGCCGGGCGCGTGTCGCCAGGTCGCGCAGGAAGAACATCACCTGCTCGGCGTTGTCGGCCATCTTCGGCACCAGCGACAACGCGGCGTAGCTCGGCTGGCCGAGCAGCCGGGCCTCTTCCTGCCTCAGCGACAGCAGCTCGCGCATCACCGGCCCGTTGTCGAGCGGGGCGGGGCCGAGGTCGCTGGCCCGCGTCGCGTAGGCGCGGTACAGCCGCTCGCGAAGTTCGCGCCGGCTGCCGTACTGCAGCACCGGGAAGTAGCTGGGGAAGTGCAGCGTGAGCTTGTACCCGGGTTTGCCGTCCGCTTCCGCCGCCGCGCGGGCCGCGGCCTTGGCATCGTCCGGCACACCGGCGAGTTCGTCCTCGGTGGCGAAGTAGGCGAAGCCGTCGGTGGCGTCGAGCACGTGTTCGGAGAACGCCTGCGACAGGCCGGCCAGCCGCTCCTGGATGTCGGCGAAGCGTCGCTTGGCCTCCCCTGCAGCTCGGCGCCCGACAGCCGGAAGTCGCGCAGCGCGTTGTGCACCGCCTGCTGCTTGGCGGCGGGCAGGCGGCCGAAGCCCGGCGCCGCGGCCATGGCCTTGTACTTGGCGTACAGCCGCTCGTCGCTGCCCAGGCGGGTGCGGAAGTCGGTGACCTTGGGCAGGTTCTCGTTGTAGGCGGCGCGCAGGGCGGGGCTGTCGGCCACGCCCTTGAGGTGCCCGACCGCCCCCCAGGCGCGCGACAGCCGTTCGGTGGCGACGTCGAGCACCGCGGACACCGCGTCGTAGTCGGCCGGCACGTCCGCACCGACCGCCCGCTCCAGCGCCGCCGACGCATCGGCGAGCAGCCGGTCCAGCGCGGGCGTGACGTGATCCGGCCGGATGTCGGCGAAGGCGGGCAGGTCGTCGAAGCGCAGCAGCGGGTTCGGGTCGGACATCGGCGTGGCAGTGGCAGAGGACGTGGTGTCGAGCATGGCGTCGAGGATGTGGGCAGGTACCGCGCCCGTCAACCGGCGGCGGCCTATCCGCGCCATGACACGGGGCTATCGCGGCAGTGCGCCACGCCACCCCGGCCGCGACGCGGCGTCAATCGGCGAGGCCGGCGGACCGTTCGGCGGCGCGAAGGGTGTTGGCCAGCAGCAGCGCCCGCGTCATCGGGCCGACGCCGCCGGGCACCGGGGTGATCCAGCCGGCCACTTCGCGCACGCCGGCGAAGTCGACGTCGCCGCAGAGCTTGCCCTCGTCGTTGCGGTTCATGCCGACGTCGATCACCACCGCGCCGGGCTTGACCATGTCGGCGGTCAGCACGTTGCGGCGGCCGACGGCGACGACCACGATGTCGGCGTCGCGGGTGTGGCGTGCCAGGTCGGGCGTCGCGCTGTGGCAGACCGTCACCGTGGCGCTCGCCTGCAGCAGCAGCAGCGCCATCGGCTTGCCGACGATGTTGCTGCGACCGATGACCACCGCCGTCTTGCCGCGCGGGTCGCAGCCGATGGACTTGAGCATCTCCATGCAGCCCGCCGGCGTGCAGGGCACGAAGCCGGGCCGGCCGACGACCAATGCGCCGGCGTTGGCGACGTGGAAGCCGTCGACGTCCTTGGCCGGCGAGATGGCCTCGATCACCCGCTGGGCGTCAATGTGGCCGGGCAGCGGCAGCTGCACCAGAATGCCGTGCACCGCCGGGTCGGCGTTGAGCGCCGCGATGCGCGCCAGCAACGCAGCCTCCGGCAGGCCGGCCGGGTGCCGTTCCAGCACCGAGGCGAAGCCCGCCTCCTGGCAGTCCTTCACCTTGTGGCTGACGTAGACCTGCGAGGCCGGGTCGTCGCCGACCAGCACCACCGTCAGGCCGGGCTGGGTGCCGCGCGCGGTCAGTTCGGCGGCGCGGACGGCGACCCGTTCACGCAGCTGGCGGGCGAGGGCGTTGCCGTCGATCAGTTGTGCGGGCATGTGCAGAGGGCCATGAAAGAGGCCGCCACACGGCGGCCTCCAAAGGGGGGGACGACGCGGGCGTTCAGTGCTTGCCGTGGGCACCCAAGGCGATCTTCAGGAGGTCGGCCACGGTGTTGGCGTTGAGCTTTTCCATGATGTTGGCGCGGTGCGCCTCCACCGTCTTGATGCTGATGCCCAGGTCGTCGGCGATCTGCTTGTTCAGGCGGCCGGCGACGATGCGCTCCAGCACCTGCGCCTCGCGCGTGGTCAAGCGGGACAGCAGGGCGTCGCGGCTGGCCGCTTCCTGGTGCTGGCTGAAGGCCTGGCGGGCCTGGTCCAGCATGCGCTCGACCAGGCTGACCAGCTCCTCTTCCTTGAACGGCTTCTCGATGAAGTCCATCGCGCCCTTCTTCATCGTGGTGACGGCCATCGGCACGTCGCCGTGGCCGGTGATGAAGACGATGGGCAGCGGGCTCTTGCGCTCCATCAGCCGGTCCTGGAGTTCCAGGCCGCTCATGCCGTCCATGCGGATGTCGGCGATCAGGCAGGCCACTTCGCGCGGGTCGAAGCGCGACAGGAAGGCCTCCGCCGAATCGAAGCACTTGACCCGGTAGTCCTTGCCCTCCAGCAGCCACTGCAACGAGTCGCGGACCGCCTCGTCGTCGTCGACCACGTAGACGGTACCTTTCTTGGGGATCAGGCTCATGGCGTCGGTTGCGTAGCGGTCTCCGAGGGGCTGGAGACGAGCGCCAGCGTGGCGCCGCTGCCGTCCGGCCGGTGGAGGTTCTCCACCGGCAAGGTGAAGGAGAAACGGCATCCCACCACGCTCGGACCATTGTAGAGGTTCTCGGTGCGCATACGGCCCCGGTGCGCCTCGACGATGGAGCGGCACAGGCCGAGGCCGATGCCCAGTCCTTCCGGCTTGGTGGAGAAGAAGGCTTCGTAGAGCCGCCGGCTCACCTCGTCGGAGATGCCGGGCCCGGTGTCGATGACGCTGAATTCGATCACGCCGCCCTCGTCGGGCGTGTAGCGCGGCACCACGCGCAGCTCGATGTGCCGGCGCGAAGGCGGCAGGCCGGCGCCGTCGATGGCCTCGGCCGCGTTCTTCAGCAGGTTGAGCACCACCTGCTCGATCATGATGGGGTCGACCATCAGCATGGGCAGGCGCTGCGCGACGTAGGTGTGCAGCGTCACCCCGCGGCGCTTCAGCTCGATGTTCACCAGCTCCACCGCGTCCTCGACGATGGCGGCGGCATGCGCCGGCTGGCGCTGGGCCTCGCGCCGCTTCACGAAGTTGCGGATGCGGTGGATGATCTGTCCGGCACGCTCGGCCTGGCGCGCGGTCTTCTCCAGCGCGGCGACGAGGTCGTCGCGGCCGATCTGGCCGGCCTTGACCCGCGACACCATGCCGTTGCAGTAGTTGTTGATCGCGGTCAGCGGCTGGTTCAGCTCGTGCGCCACCGAGGACGCCATTTCCCCCATGGTCACCAGCCGGCTGGTCATCTGGGCCTTTTCGGCCTGCTGCGCGGCGAGCTCGTCGGCGCGGCGACGGGCGGTGATGTCGGTGGCGATGAGCATCTGCGCCAGCCGGCCGTCGGTCCACTGCAGGTAGCGCGAGCGCACGTCGAACCAGCGCTGCACCGACGCCACGTAGACCTCGCGCGAGGCGCTGCCCGCTTCGGTCAGCTCCTGCGTCGGCAGTCCGCCCAGGCCGTCGACCGCGTCGTCGCCGTCCGCGGGGGGCGCGTCCTCGCCGCCGGCCAGCAGGCCGTGGCCCTTGGCGTCGCCGCCGAACCACAGCCGGTACGACCGGTTGGCGAACAGCAGCTCGCCCTGCTGCACCGACAGCACCGACACCGCCGCCTCGAGCCCCTCGAGCACGGTGGTGAAGCGCTCGTGCGAGGCCGTGAGCTGGTCGCGGATGCGCTTGGCCTCGGTGATGTTGGTCATCGAGGTGACCCAGCCGGTCTGCCGGCCACGGCCGTCGATGAGCGGCGAGACGTACATGCGCGCGTCGAACATCGAGCCGTCGCGCCGCTGCACCCGGACCTCGATGCCGCCGGGCGGGCTGCGGCCCTGCAGCTCCTGCTGCAGCAGCCGTGCGTTCTCCTCCATGCGGTCGCGCGGCCAGTGGGGGGTAGGGCGGCAGGCGGCCGATCAGCTCGGCCTCCGAGAATCCCGTCATCGCGCAGAAGGCCGGGTTGACGTAGCTGATGCGGCCCTCCAGGTCCATGGCCCGCATGCCGGTCAGCATGGAGTTCTCCATCGCCCGCCGGAAGTTGGTCTCCGACACCAGCGCCGCCTGGATCTGGGCCCGCCGGCGCATGTGGCGCGAGGTGGCCAGTAGCATCCACACCGTCAGCCCCGACAGCGCCACCACCATCCAGAACAGCGTGTTGCTGATGAGGCCGATGGAGGTGCGCCAGCCCTGACCGCGCAGCACCAGCCCGTTGAAGGCCGGCGCCAGCGGCACCTCGTAGACGATGGCCGCCTGGCGCAGTTCCTGGCCCGGTGCGGCCGCGGTCGAGGCGCCGGCCGACAGCGCACGCGCCGGGTCGATGACGCTGAAGGCGTGCCGCTGCGTCAGCTCCACCGGCACGATGTGGCGCAGCAGCGCCTCCACCGAGTACTCGGCGATGAGCGCGCCGGCGAAGAGCCCGTTCTCCACCAGCGGCACCTGCAGCTGGAACACCAGCAGCCCGCGGTCGTCGAGGAAGGCCGCGGTGTGGGCCGGCTGGCGCTGCTCGCGCAGGGCGCGGAAGGTTTCGGTGGGGGGCCGTTGCGGGGGTCGGCCGGCGAGGAAACGCCGAGGCCGTCGTGCTGCACCAGCACCACCGGCCCGATGGCGCTGGCGCGCAGCCGGCCCTCGGCGTCGACCCAGCTCAGGTGCGTGAGCTCCAGCCGCTGACGGGACAGGGCGGGCGCGCCTTTTTCGAAACCGTCGGTGGTGGCGTCACCGGCGCGCAGGTCGCGCGCCAGGCGCAGCACCAGTTCCTGGTTGTCGGCCAGCCGCAGGCGAATCTGTTGCTGTGCCACCTCGGTGTCGCGCTTGACGCTTTCGGTTTCGCGCTCGACCTCCTCGTTGCGCAGGTACCAGAAGGCCGAAACGATGGCGGCCAGGAAGAGCAGCACCGAGACCAGCGGCGCCAGCGTCATGAAGCGGTCCTGCCGGGCCGGCGATTGCCGGCGCCACCAGAGGCCGAACAGCCGGCGTCCACCGGGCGGTGGCTTGCGAGGTCCCGGCGGACCGGCTGAAGGGTGGGGTGCTGCCATGCACGTGATTATCCGGATGAGCCGCTGCGGGGAGGCGCGTAGAAGGGGCGCGGTCAGGCCGGCGGCCCGGACACGTTTTCACATTACAAAATCGATAACCGCTATTTGAAAAACTGGCCGCCTGTGACACACTTCGCGCCGAAACACCCCGCCCGGCCCTGCGGCGGGGACCGCCAAAAGGAGACAACCTGATGTCCGCCCTTCCGCAGTCCTTTGCCGGCGCCGCCGCGAACGACACCGACGCCCAGGAAACCCGTGAGTGGCTGGACGCGCTGTCCGGCCTCATCGCGGCCGAGGGCCCCGACCGCGCGCACTTCCTGCTGGAGCAATTGCTCGACCAGGCGAGGCAGGCGGGCATCGACATGCCGTTCTCGGCCACCACGGCCTACGTCAACACCATCCCGCCGGACCAGGAGGAACACTGCCCCGGCAACCTCGAGTTCGAGGAGCGGCTGCGCGCCTACATGCGCTGGAACGCGATGGCGATGGTGGTCAAGGCCAACCGCCTGGACCCCGCCGACGGCGGCGACCTGGGCGGCCACATCTCCAGCTTCGCCTCGGTGGCGACGATGTTCGGCGCCGGCTTCAACCACTTCTGGCATGCCGACACGCCCGACCACGGCGGCGACCTGCTCTACATCCAGGGCCATTCGGCGCCCGGCATCTACGCCCGCGCCTTCCTTGAAGGCCGCATCAGCGAGCAGCAGCTGTTGAACTTCCGCCAGGAGGTCGACGGCAAGGGCCTGTCGAGCTACCCGCATCCCAAGCTGATGCCGGAGTTCTGGCAGTTCCCCACCGTCTCGATGGGCCTGGGGCCCTTGATGGCGATCTACCAGGCGCGGTTCCTGAAGTACCTGCACGCCCGCGGCATCGCCGACACCAGCAAGCGCAAGGTGTGGGTGTTCTGCGGCGACGGCGAAATGGACGAGCCGGAGAGCCTGGGCGCCATCGGCCTGGCCGCCCGCGAGAAGCTGGACAACCTGATCTTCGTCGTCAACTGCAACCTCCAGCGTCTGGACGGCCCGGTGCGCGGCAACGGCAAGATCGTGCAGGAGCTGGAGGGCGAGTTCCGCGGCTCGGGCTGGAACGTCATCAAGCTGCTGTGGGGCGGCTACTGGGATCCGCTGCTGGCGCGCGACCGCGAGGGCATCCTGCGCAAGGTGATGATGGAGACGGTGGACGGCGACTACCAGGCCTTCCGCGCCAACGACGGCGCCTTCATCCGCAAGAACTTCTTCGGCCGCCATCCGGCGCTGCTGGAGATGGTCGCCAAGATGAGCGACGAGGACATCTGGCGCCTGAACCGCGGCGGCCACGACCCGCAGAAGGTCTACGCCGCCTACCACCGCGCGGTCAACCACAAGGGCCAGCCGACCGTGCTGCTGGTCAAGACCGTCAAGGGCTTCGGCATGGGCAAGGCCGCGGAGGGGAAGAACACCGCGCACCAGGCCAAGAAGCTGACGGACGACGACATCCGCGGCATGCGCGACCGCTTCAACATCCCCATCGGCGACGACCAGCTGAAGGACGGCAACATCCCCTTCTTCAAGCCGGGCGACGACCTGCCGGAGATGCGCTACCTGCACGAGCGGCGCAAGGCGCTGGGCGGCTACCTGCCGCAGCGCCGGCCGAAGGCCGAGGAGTCGCTGCCGGTGCCCGACCTCGACACCTTCAAGGCGGTGCTGGAGCCGACGGCCGAGGGCCGCGAGATCTCCACCACCCAGGCCTACGTGCGCTTCCTGACCCAGCTGCTGCGCGACAAGCAGGTCGGCCCGCGGGTGGTGCCCATCCTGGTCGACGAGGCGCGCACCTTCGGCATGGAGGGCCTGTTCCGCCAGATCGGCATCTACAACCCTGCGGGGCAGCAGTACACGCCGGTCGACAAGGACCAGGTCATGTACTACCGCGAGGACAAGGCCGGGCAGATCCTGCAGGAGGGCATCAACGAGGCCGGCGGCATGGCCAGCTGGATCGCCGCCGCGACGAGCTACAGCACCAACAACCGCATCATGGTGCCGTTCTACGTCTACTACTCGATGTTCGGCTTCCAGCGCATCGGCGACCTGGCGTGGGCCGCCGGCGACATGCAGGCCCGCGGCTTCCTGCTCGGCGGCACCAGCGGCCGCACCACGCTGAACGGCGAAGGCCTGCAGCACGAGGACGGCCACAGCCACATCCTGGCCGGCACCATCCCCAACTGCGTGAGCTACGACCCCACCTTTGCGCACGAGGTGGCGGTGATCATGCAGCACGGCCTGAAGCGCATGGTCGAGCGGCAGGAGAACGTCTTCTACTACATCACCCTGCTCAACGAGAACTACCCGATGCCCGGCCTGAAACCCGGCACCGAGGAGCAGATCATCAAGGGCCTGTACCTGCTGGAGCCGGCGGCCGGCGGCCACACGCTGCAGGTCAACCTGATGGGCAGCGGCACCATCCTGCGCGAGTCGATCGCGGCCAAGCAGCTGCTGGAGTCGGAGTGGGGCGTGGCGGCCAACGTGTGGAGCGCACCGAGCTTCAACGAGCTCGGCCGCGACGGCCAGGACTGCGAGCGCTGGAACCTGCTGCACCCGACCGAGACGCCGCGGGTGCCCTTCGTCGCCCAGCAGCTGCAGCCGCACGACGGCCCGGTGGTGGCCTCCACCGACTACATGAAGAGCTATGCCGAGCAGATCCGGCCGTTCATCCCGGCGGGCCGCCGCTACAAGGTGCTGGGCACCGACGGCTTCGGCCGCAGCGACTTCCGCTACAAGCTGCGCGAGCACTTCGAGGTCAACCGCCACTACATCGTCGTCGCTGCGCTGAAGGCGCTGGCCGAGGACGGCAAGCTGCCGGTGGCCAAGGTCGCCGAAGCGATTGCCAAATACGGCGTCGCCGTCGACAAGGTCAACCCGCTGTACGCCTGACCGCCGCGTCAAGAAGAACCAGAAAGCATCGAGGACGACATGGCCCTTATCGAAGTGAAGGTCCCGGACATCGGCGACTTCCAGGACGTGCAGATCATCGAGGTGCTCGTCCAGCCGGGCGACACCATCAAGCCGGAGCAGAGCCTGCTCACCGTGGAGTCCGACAAGGCCTCGATGGAGATCCCGTCCTCGGTGGGCGGGGTGGTCAAGGAGCTGAAGGTCAAGCTCGGCGACAAGGTGAGCGAGGGCTCGGTGGTGCTGTTGCTGGAAGGTGAGGGCGGTGCCGCCGCGCCGGCCGCAGCGCCCTCGCCCGCGCCGGCCGCAGCCCCCGCGGCACCGGCCGCAGCACCGGCGGCGCCTGCGCCGGCCGCCGCCCCCGCGGCGGCGGCCGCGTCCGGCCCGGTCGAGATCAAGGTGCCGGACATCGGTGACTTCGCCGAAGTCGCCGTCATCGAGCTGCTGGTCAAGGCCGGCGACACGGTGAAGGCCGAGCAGAGCCTGATCACGGTGGAGTCGGACAAGGCGTCGATGGAGATCCCGTCGCCGGCCGCCGGCGTGCTGCAGTCGCTGTCGATCAAGGTGGGGGACAAGGTCAGCGAGGGCTCGGTGATCGGCCTGCTGGTGCCGGCAGGCGGCGCCGCAGCGCCCGCCGCGTCGGCGCCGCCGCCGGCCGCCGCCGCGACGCCGCCCGCGGCACCGGCTGCGTCCGCCCCGGCCCCGGCCCCGGCCCGTGTGCCGCCCACCGCCGGCCTGCCGCCGGCCCCGCCGGCCGTGCCGTCGTCCGTGCCGCACGCGTCGCCGTCGGTGCGCCGCTTCGCGCGCGAGCTCGGCGTGCCGCTGGCCGAGGTCAAGGGCAGCGGCGCCAAGGGCCGCATCACGCAGGAAGACGTGCAGCGCTGGGTGCAGGGCGTGGTGGCCGACCGGTCCAAGCCGGCGGCGGCCGCACCGGCCGCGGCCGAGGGCGGCGGCATCCCCGGCCTGCTGCCGTGGCCGAAGGTGGACTTCGCCAAGTTCGGCCCCATCGAGCGCAAGGACCTGTCGCGCATCAAGAAGATCAGCGGCGCCAACCTGCACCGCAACTGGGTGCTGATCCCGCACGTCACCAACAACGACGAGGCCGACATCACCGAGCTCGAAGCCTTCCGCGTCTCCACCAACAAGGAGAACGAGAAGAGCGGCATCAAGGTGACCATGCTGGCCTTCGTGATCAAGGCCGTGGTGGCGGCGCTGAAGAAGTTCCCCGACTTCAACGCCAGCCTGGACGGCGACGCCCTGGTCTACAAGAAGTACTTCCACATCGGCTTCGCGGCGGACACGCCCAACGGCCTGGTGGTGCCGGTGCTCAAGGACGCCGACAAGAAGGGCGTGCTGCAGATCAGCCAGGAGATGGGCGAGCTGGCCAAGAAGGCGCGCGACGGCAAGCTGGGGCCCGCCGACATGACCGGCGGCTGCTTCTCGATCAGCTCGCTCGGCGGCATCGGCGGCACCCACTTCACCCCCATCGTCAACGCGCCGGAGGTCGCCATCCTCGGCCTGTCCAAGGGCGCGATGAAGCCGGTGTGGGACGGCAAGGCCTTCCAGCCCCGCCTGATGCTGCCGCTGTCGCTGTCCTACGACCACCGCGTCATCGACGGCGCGGCGGCGGCGCGCTTCAACGCCTACCTGGGCCAGCTGCTGGCGGACTTCCGACGCACCATGCTGTAAAGGCGCGGCCGCGATGACGACCGTCACGGTGGTGAAGAAGGGCGGCGAGGTGGCCATCGCGGCGGACAGCCTCGTCACCTTCGGCGACACCCGGCTGGCCCATGGCTACGAGGCCAACGACAAGCTGTTCCGCATCGCCGATTCGGTGATCGGCATGTCCGGCACGACGGCGCACTTCCCGGTGCTGCGCCGGGCGCTCGGCACGCTGGCCGCGGAGGACCTGAAGCTGGGCAGCCGCGACGAGGTGTTCGAGACCTTCCTGCGCCTGCACCCGAAGCTGAAGGACCAGTTCTTCCTCAACACCAAGGAGGAGGACGCCGACCCCTACGAGTCGAGCCAGTTCACGCTGCTGGTGGCCAACGCCAGCGGCATCTACGGCGTGTACTCGTACCGCGAGGTGTTCGAGTTCGACCGCTTCTGGGCGATCGGCTCCGGCCGCAGCTTCGCGCTGGGCGCGATGTACGCCGCCTATGAGCGGCTGGGCTCGGCGCACGAGCTGGCCCAGCTGGGCGTGACGGCGGGCTGCGAGTTCGACAAGAACTCCGCCGGCCCGGTGAAGGTGGTAACGCTCAGGCTCGGTGCGCCGACGGCGGACTGACGGCGAACCCACAGACAGACACACGCCGCGAAGCGCCTCACCGAGGCGGCGGCCCACGAGGAGAAGCGCATGGCGCAGGTGGAAGTGAAGGTCCCGGACATCGGCGACTTCAAGGACGTGGCGGTGATCGAGCTGCTGGTCGCCGTCGGCGACACGGTGGCGGTGGACCAGAGCCTGGTCACGGTCGAGTCCGACAAGGCGTCGATGGAGATCCCGTCGTCGCATGCCGGCGTGGTCAAGGCGCTGCGCGTGAAGGTGGGCGACACGGTCAACGAGGGCAGCGTCCTGCTCGAGCTCGAGGCCGGTGCGGAAGCGGCCGCGGCGGCGCCCGCTCCGACCCCGCCGGCGGCGCCGAAGGCCGAGGCGCAGGCCCCCGCCCCGGCACCCGCGCCGGTGTCGGCGCCACAGCCGGCCGGCAGCCACGGCGGCCACGTGGACATCGACTGCGATGTCGTGGTCATCGGCGGCGGTCCGGGCGGTTACTCGGCCGCCTTCCGGGCCGCGGACCTGGGGCTGAAGACGGTGATCGTCGAGCGTTACGCCACGCTCGGCGGCGTGTGCCTGAACGTCGGCTGCATCCCCAGCAAGGCGCTGCTGCACGTGGCCGCGGTGATGGACGAGGCGGCGCACTTCGCCGACCTCGGCATCGAGTTCGGCACGCCCAAGATCGACGTCGCCAAGCTGCGCACGCACAAGCAGAAGGTGGTGGGCAAGCTCACCGGTGGCCTGGCCGCGATGGCCAAGATGCGCAAGGTGCAGGTGGTGCGCGGGCTGGCCAGCTTCGCCGACCCCAACCACCTGAAGATCGAGACCACGGAGGGCGAGGCGCAGGCCAAGAGCGGCGCCGCCCAGGTGCTGAAGTTCAAGCGCTGCATCGTGGCCGCCGGCTCGCAGGCGGTGCGGCTGCCATTCCTGCCCGACGACCCGCGCATCGTCGACTCCACCGGCGCGCTGGAGCTGCGGCAGACGCCGAAGAAGATGCTCATCATCGGCGGCGGCATCATCGGCCTGGAGATGGGCACGGTGTATTCGACGCTCGGCGCCCGGCTCGACGTGGTCGAGATGCTCGACGGCCTGATGCAGGGCGCCGACCGTGACCTGGTCAAGGTCTGGCAGAAGCTCAACGGGCCGCGCTTCGACAAGGTGATGCTCAAGACCAAGACGGTGGGCGCCGAGGCCACGCCCGAGGGCATCAAGGTCCGGTTCGAAGGCCTGGACGGCGCCAGGAGCGAGGGCACCTACGACCTGGTGCTGCAGGCGGTGGGCCGAACGCCCAACGGCAAGAAGATCGGAGCGGAGCAGGCCGGCGTCGCGGTCAACGAGCGCGGCTACATCCCGGTCGACCACCAGCTGCGCACCAACGTGCCGCACATCTTCGCCATCGGCGACATCGTCGGCCAGCCCATGCTGGCCCACAAGGCGGTGCACGAGGGCCATGTGGCGGCCGAGGTCATCGCCGGCGAGCTGAAGGGCGACCAGAAGCTGGCCGCGGCGGCCTTCGACGCGCGCGTCATCCCCAGCGTGGCCTACACCGATCCCGAGGTGGCCTGGGTCGGCCTGACCGAGGACGAGGCCAAGGCCAAGGGCGTCAAGGTGGAGAAGGGCCTGTTCCCCTGGACCGCCTCCGGCCGCGCCATCGCCAACGGCCGCGACGAGGGCTTCACCAAACTGCTGTTCGACGCCGAGACCCATCGCATCGTCGGCGGCGGCATCGTCGGCACGCACGCCGGCGACATGATCGGCGAGATCGCGCTGGCCATCGAGATGGGCGCCGACGCGGTGGACATCGGCTCGACCATCCACCCGCACCCGACGCTGGGCGAGTCGATCGGCATGGCGGCCGAGGTGGCGCACGGCTCCTGCACCGACCTCCCTCCGGCACGGAAGTGAGCCCCTGGCCGTAGGGGGGCGGGGGCTGCCAGAACCGACCGGGGACCCGGATCGGTTTTGGCGCGATGCAGGAGGGCCCGCTCCCGTGACCGCCTTTGGCGGGCTGTCCCCTGCCGGGGTCCTGGGAGCGGTCTTTGCAGCACGGCCGCCCATGGACCGCTCATCCATCCAGTTCGGCGATCTGCGCCGCCTCACGCCCATCGATCCGATGTTCGGCGGCGGCCGCGGCAAGCCGGTGGACCGGCACTACATCGAGGGCTTCCTGCAGCGCCATGCGGCCGACGTGCGCGGCCGCATGCTGGAGGTGGGCGAGGACCACTACACCCGGCGCTACGGCGGCGAACGGGTGACCTCGGCCGAGGTGCTGCACGCCGACCGCAGCAACCCGCGGGCCGACTGGGTGGCCGACCTCGCGACCGGGGACGGCCTGCCCGAGGCCGCCTTCGACGGCTTCATCTGCACGCAGACGCTGCAGTACGTCTACCCGCTGGAAGCGGCGGTGCGCAGCGCCTGGCGGCTGCTTCGGCCGGGCGGCACCTGGCTGCTCAGCGTGCCCGGCATCAGCCAGATCAGCCCCTACGACCGCGACCGCTGGGGCGAGCACTGGCGCTTCACGCCGCAGTCCGTGCAGCGGCTGCTGGCGACCACCTTCCCGTCCGAGGGCGTCGAGGTGCGCGCCCACGGCAACGTGCTGGCGGCGGTCGCCTTCCTGCACGGCCTGGCCTGCGAGGACCTGACGCTCGAGGAACTCGACCACCACGACGACCGCTACCCGCTGCTGGTGACCGCCGCGGCGCGCAAGCCGGCCGCAACGGCTCAAGTCGCGGCTTGACGCGCCGAAAACCGGTTGTGGCGCGAAGGCGGTCCCGTCGGGGCCGGCGCTGCGCTTTGCCCCGCCGTGTCGTCGTGTTCCCGGTCACGCCCGTTGCCCCCGCCCGCCACCCGGCAACGCCGCTGGCGCGGTCGGGGCTGCGCGGCGCTCGTGGTGGCATGGCTCGGCCTGGCCGGGGCGTTGCCGACCGTGGCCCAGGAATCGGTGCGCGCGCAGGCCGCGGCCCGGTTGGGCCCGCGGGCCGCTCAGGCGCAGCGCGCGCTCGAACCGCTGCTGCAGCCGATGGCCGCGGGCGAGGTGCTCGACCGGCTCGAGGCGGTCAACCGCTTCTTCAACCACCAGATCCGCTTCCGCGAGGACGCGCAGGTCTGGGGTCTGCCCGACCACTGGGCGAGCCCGTTCCAGGCGCTGGGCCGCGGCGAGGGCGACTGCGAGGACTACGCCATCGGCAAGTATTTCTCGCTGCTGGCCGCCGGCCTGCCGGCGCCCCGGCTGCGGCTGGTCTACGTCAAGGTGATGCTGCCCGGGCAGACCACGCCTCAGCCGCACATGGTGCTCGCCTACCATCCCCCGGAAGCCCATGCCGAACCCCTGGTGCTCGACAACCTGATGGACGCCCTGCTGCCCGCCTCCCGCCGACCCGACCTGCAACCGGTCTTCAGCTTCAACAGCGAGGGCCTGTGGCAGGGCAGCACGCCGGCCGGGGACCCGCTGCGGCGGCTGTCGCGCTGGCGCGAGGTGGCCGAACGCGCGCGCGACGAGGGCTTCGTCCGATGAGCGCGATGGCCGTCGCGGCCGCGGGGAGCGCCGCATGTCGCTGACCCGTCAACTCACCGCCTGGCTGGTCGGCCTGCTGCTGCTGGCGGTGGCGGTGGCCGTCACCGTGCACCTGGCGTCCACCCACCGCCTGGTGCAGCAGCAGCTGCACCTGAAGAACCAGGACGCCGCACAGGTGCTGGCGCTGGCCGCCTCGCAGCAGCAGGGCGACGGCACCCGCATCGGCCTGCTGATGCGGGCGCAGGCGGACACCGGCCACTACCGCCGCATCGTCTGGCAGCAGGCCGACGGCGGGGTGGCGCTGGACCTGCAGGGGCCGGCGCCGTCCGCCGCCGGCACGCCGGCCTGGTTCGAGCGGCTGCTGCCGCTGCGCGCCGAGCCCGGGGTGGCGCAGATCTCCGACGGCTGGCGCGCCCTGGGCCGGGTCACGGTGGACAGCCACGCCGGCGGCGCGCACCGGCAACTGTGGCGCGCCGCCTGGCAGGTGCTGGCGTGGATGACCGCCCTCGGCCTGGCCGCCGGCGCGCTGGCGTCCTGGTGGCTGGGCCGGCTGCACCGCGCGCTCGGCGCCGCGGTGACGCAGTCCGAGGCGCTGGCCGAGGGTCGCTACCTGCAGGTCGACGAGCCGCGGACCACCGAGCTGCGCCGGCTGGCGTCGGCCGGCAACCGCATGGTCGGCCGCGTGCGCGACCTGTTCGAGACCCAGCAGGTGCAGAACGAGGCGCTGCGCCGGGCCGCCTTCTGCGACGGCCTGACCGGCCTGCCGCACCGGGCGCACTTCCTCGAACGCCTGGGCGCGACCATGGAGCGCGAGGACGGGCTCACCGCCGGGGGCTTCGTGCTGCTGCGGCTGGCCGACATGGCGGCGCTGAACCTGCAGATGGGCCGCGAGCGCTGCGACCAGGCACTGCTGCTCATCTCGCAGGCCCTGCACACCTACCCCGACCGGGTGCACGACTGCTTCGGCGGCCGGCTCAACGGCGCCGACTTCGCGCTCTGGCTGCCCGCCGCCGGTCTGGCGGTGGAGACGGCGCAGTCGCTGGGCACCGCGTTGCAGGCCACGCTCGGGCCGCTGGGGCACAACGTGCGCGTGCACCTCGGCGCGGTGGAGTGGCGACGCGGCATGGCGCTGTCGCAGCTGCTGGCGCAGGCCGACCGGGCGCTGGCGGCGGCCGAGGCCTGTGGCCCCTTCGCCGTGGCCACCGACGAGCAGGGGGCCGAAGGCCTGCTCGACCCGCGCGGCGGCGAATCGCACTGGCGGCTGCAGGTCACCGACGCGCTGGACCACGGTCGCGCCCGCCTGGCCGCCTTCCCGGTGCTGGACGACCGCGGCCGGCTGCTGCACCTCGAATGCCCGCTGCGCCTGCAGCTGATCGAAGGCGGCGACTGGGAACCGGCGGCGCGCTGGCTGCCGCTGGCGGTGCGCAGCCGGCTGGTGCCCGAGGTCGATGGCCGCGCGCTCGAGCTGGCACTGCAGGCCATCGAGGCCGACGGCCAGCCGCGCGGGCTCAACCTCGCGCTGGCCTCGCTGGCCGACGGCCGCTTCGCCGCCCGCGTGCGCCACCGGCTGCAGGAGACGCCGCACCTGGCCGGCCGCCTCTGGCTGGAGGTCGACGAACGGCTGGCGGTGGAGCACTTCGAGCGGGTGCAGGCTTTCGGTCAGCTGGTGCGTCCGCTGGGCGTGCGCTTCGGCCTCGAACACGCGGGGCAGCGGCTGCACCGCATCGACCGCCTGTTCGAGCTCGGCCTCGACTACGTGAAGCTCGATGCCGCCGTGTGCGGCGGCATCGCCTCGCACGAGCCGGCACGGGAGTTCCTGCGCGGCACCGTCACGCTGCTGCACACCCTGTCGCTGAAGGTCATCGCCGAAGGCGTGGCCCAGGCGGCGGACGCCCAGGCGCTGCGCCAGTGCGGCGTCGACGCGATGACCGGGCCCTGGGTCAGCCGGGAGGCGGCGCAACGCGCGGAGGCCTGAGCCCCGTCAGCCGCGCGGGTGGTGCCGGGCGTGCAACTGGCGCAGCCGTTCGCGCGCCACGTGGGTGTAGATGGTGGTGGTCGAGATGTCGGCGTGGCCCAGCAGCAGCTGCACCGCCCGCAGGTCGGCGCCGTGGTTCAGCAGGTGGGTGGCGAAGGCATGGCGCAGCGTGTGCGGCGACAGCGGCGCCACGATGCCCGCGACGCGGGCGTGCTTCTTCACGATCTGCCAGAACATCTGCCGCGTCATCGCCTCGCCGCGCACGGTGACGAACAGGTCCTCGCTCTGGCGGCCCGCCAGCAGGGCCGGCCGGCCGTCGGCCCACCAGCGCTGCAGCCAGTCGCGCGCCTCCTGGCCGAAGGGCACCAGTCGCTCCTTGTCGCCCTTGCCGGTGACGCGCAGCACGCCGTCGGCCATCGACAGCGCGACGGCCCTGAGGCCGACCAGCTCGCTCACCCGCAGGCCGCTGGCGTACATCAGCTCCAGCATGGCGCGGTCGCGCAGGCCCAGCGGCTGGGTGGCGTCGGGGGCCTGCAGCAGCGCCTCCACCTGGGCCTCGCTGAGCGTGCGCGGCAGCCGCTGGCCCTGGTGGGCGCGCTCCAGCGGCAGCGTGGGGTCGTGGGCGATGCGGCGCTCGCGCAGCGCCCAGCGGTAGTAGCGCCGCAGCACGGCCAGCCGCCGGTTGGCGGTGCTGGCCTTGCTGGCCGCGTGGCGGGCGCCGGTGTAGGCCTGCAGGTCCTCGGTGCGCGCCTGGTCCAGCACGCGGCCCGGCACCGCCGCCAGCCAAGTGGCGAAGGCGGCCAGGTCGCGGCCGTAGGCGCTGCGGGTGTTCTCCGCCAGCCCGTCCTCCAGCCACAGCGATTCGAGAAAGCGGGCGATGCCCTCCCGGCTGGCGGCCAGGCGGTCGGTCAATCCAGGCTCAGCTTCTGCTTGGCCACCACCTGCTTGTAGACGTCGAACTCGGCGCGGATCTGCTGCGCGAATTCCTCCGGGGTGTTGGCGATGATCAGCGAGCCGGTGTCCTCGATGCGCTTGCGCACGTCGGGCAGCGCGATGGTGGTCTTCACCGCCGCGGCCACCTTGTCGGTCACCTCCTTCGGCAGCCCCTTCGGGCCCAGGATGCCGTAGTAGGCCATGCGGTTGACCGGCTCCAGGCCGACTTCCTTGAACGTCGGCACGTTGGGCAGCACCGCCAGCCGCTGCGGCGCGGCGACGACGATGGGGACCAGCCGGCCGTCCTTGATGAAGGGCAGGGCGGAGGGCAGGTTGTCGAAGATGATGGGCACCTGCCCGGCGACGGTGTCGTTCAGCGCCGGGCCCGCGCCGCGGTACGGGATGTGGGTGACGAAGGTGCCCGACAGGCTCTTGTACAGCTCCATCTGCAGGTGGCCGATGCCGCCGGTGCCGGAGCTGGCGTAGCTGAACTTGCCCGGGTTCTTCTTCACCAGTTCGACGAAGCTCTTGTAGTCCTTGGCCGGGAAGCTGGGGTGCACCGCGATCACGTTGGGCGTGGCCGCGATGTTGATGATCGGCGCGAAGTCGGTCACCGGGTCGTAGCCGATCTTCTTGTTGATCGCCGGGTTGGAGGCGGTGGTGGAGACGGTCGCCATGCCGAGGGTGTAGCCGTCGGCCGGCGCCTTGACGACCTCGATCGCGCCGATCGAGCCGCCGCCGCCGCCGCGGTTCTCGACCACCAGGGTCTGGCCCAGCGCCGGGTTGATCTTCTCGGCCACCACGCGGGCGATGATGTCGGTGGTGCCGCCGGGGGCGAAGGGCACCACCAGCTTCACCGGCTTGGCGGGATAGGCCTGGGCGTGCACCGCGGTCATCCCGGTGGCCGCGGCCAGCGCGGCCAGCAACTGCAGTGCGTGACGTCGGTCGGTCATCGTGTCGCTCTCCTTGGGGTGGGCCCGGCTCGGCGGCCGGTGGGTCCGCCGATGTTGCCCCAGGTCGGTGGGCATACTGGGTGTGGAAATTACGCGGCACCGGCCGCGGCGCCCCTTCGATGTCCATCGCCCTGCTGCTGCTGCCCGACTTCCTGCTCATCGCACTGGGCTTCGCAGTGTGCCGCTGGACGTCGCTGGACCGCAGTGTGTGGGACGGCGCCGAGCGGCTGGTGTACTACCTGCTTTTCCCGGTGCTGCTGTTCGGCTCCATCGTGCGCAATCCCTTCACGCTCGCGACGGTGGCGCAGGTGGCGCTTGCCGGCACCGTGGTGACGGCGACCGGCGTGGCCCTGGCCTACGCCCTCGGCCGCGTGCACGGGGTCGACGGCCGGCTGCACGCCTCCGGCGCCCAGGTCGCCTTCCGCTTCAACTCGTACGTGGCGCTGGCGCTGGCCGAGCGGCTGGGCGGCGCCGCCGGGGTGGCGACGGTGGCGGTCCTGGTGGCGGTGTGCGTGCCGCTGGCCAACGTGGCGGCGGTGTGGCCGCTGGCCCGCCATGGCGGCCTGCGGCCCGGCATGGAGCTGCTGCGCAACCCGCTCATCCTGGCCACCGCCGGCGGCCTGCTGGCCAACCTGGCCGGGCTGCGCCTGGGCGGCGCGGTCGAGACGACGGTGCTGCGCATCGGCTCGGCGGCCCTGCCGCTGGGCCTGATGGCGGTGGGCGCCGGACTGCGCTTCGGCGCGCTGCGCGCGTCGCCGCGGCTGGCCGCCGCGCTGCTCGCCATCCGGCACGCGGCGCTGCCGGCGCTCGCCCTGGTCCTGGCTCAGGCCATGAGCCTGTCGGCGTTGGAGCAGGTGATGGTGGTCGCCTTCTCGGCGCTGCCCACCGCGTCCAGCTGCTACGTGCTGGCGGCGCGGCTGGGCGGCGACGGCGGCTTCGTCGCCGGGCTGGTGACGCTGTCCACGCTGCTGGGGCTGGCCAGCGTGCCGCTCGCGCTGCTGGCCTTGGCGGCCACGGGGACACCGGTGCTGCTGGCGCGCTGACCCGGCGGCGCCAGCGCCCAGGCGATGTGCTGGGCCACCAGCGCCGAGGCGGTGGGCAGGGCGGCTTCGAGCGCCGCCCGCGCCTCCGGCCAGTCGCGCTGCCCGAGCGCATTGCCCAGCGCCACGGCCAGGTTGCGCCGCCAGCGTTGATGGCCGATGCGACGGATGGCACTGCCTTCGGTGCGGCGCAGGAACTCGGCCTCGTCCCATCGCCACAGCGCCAGCAGCGTAGGGTCGGCGAAGGGGGCGCGCACGGCGAAGTCGGGCAGGGCGCTGACCTTGGCGTACTTGTTCCACGGGCACACGCGCTGGCAGTCGTCGCAGCCGTAGATGCGGTTGCCGAGTGCCGGGCGCAGCGCCTCGGGAATGGGCCCGTCGTGCTCGATGGTGAGGTAGGAGATGCAGCGCCGGGCGTCGAGCCGCCCCGGCGCGACGATGGCCTGCGTCGGGCAGGCGTCGAGGCAGGCGCTGCACTGGCCGCAGTGGGGCTCCACCGGCGCCGTGGGCGGCAGCGGCAGGTCGGTGAAGATCTCGCCGAGGAAGAACATCGAGCCGGCGTCGCGGTCCAGCGCCAGGGTGTGCTTGCCGCGCCAGCCCAGGCCCGAGCGCCCGGCCAGTTCCACCTCCAGCACCGGGGCCGAGTCGGTGAAGACGCGGTGGCCGAAGGGGCCGACCGATTCCGCCAGGCGGTCGGCCAGCCGCTGCAGGCGCTGGCGCAGCACCTTGTGGTAGTCGCGTCCCCGGGCGTAGAGACTGACCACCGCCCGGTCCGGCTGCTGCAGCCGCGCGGCCTCGCGCTCGCGCCAGTCGGCCGGCGTGTCCGGCGGCAGGTAGTCCATGCGGGCGGTGATCACCGACAGCGTGCCGGGCACCAGCTCGGCCGGCCGCGCGCGCTTCAGGCCGTGCGCCGCCATGTAGTCCATGGTCCCGTGCCAACCGTTGTGCAGCCACGCCACTAGGCCCGGTTCGGCGCTGGAGAGGTCGATGCCCGACACCCCGATCTGGGAGAATCCGAGCGCCTGTCCCCAGTGGCGCAGGTCGGCCAGGACGGCCTGCGCGGAACCCATGGCCGGCACCTCGGCGCCTGGCCCTGGGTCGTTGCCCTGCCGATGAACCACCACGCCACTCATCCCGAGATTCTAGGAAGCCGCGCCCTGCGCTGGCCCGACGAAAGGGCTTGCGCCGAGGCCGCGGCGGCGCTGGCCGCGGTGCCGTCGGTGCGACAGGCCCAGGTCAACCTGCACGGCGACCTGGGCGCCGGCAAGACCACCTTCGTGCGCCACCTGCTGCGAGCGCTCGGCGTCGGCGGCCGCATCAAGAGCCCGAGCTACGCCCTGGTCGAGACCTACGACCTGCCGGGCGGCGGCAGCGCCACCCACTGCGACTTCTACCGCTTCGGCGACCCGCGCGAATGGGAGGACGCCGGCCTGCGCGACCTCTTCGCCGCCCCGGCGCTCAAGCTGGTGGAATGGCCGGAGCAGGCCGGCGCGCTGCTGCCCACCGCCGACCTGGCGCTGCGCCTGACCGCGCTGGACGAGCAGCGCCGGACCGTCGTCGCCGACGCCCACAGCCCACGCGGCCTGGCGCTGCTGGAGGCGCTGGCGTGAAGCGCCGGCAGGCGCTGCTGGCGGGCGGCCTGGTGCTGTCGCTGGGCCGGCCGCAGCTGGCCTTCGGCGCCTCGGTGCTCGGCGTGCGGCTGTGGCCAGCCGAGGAGTACAGCCGCCTGACGCTGGAGGCGGACCAGCCGCTGGCCGCGCAGCACCAGCTGGTCGACGGACCGCCGCGGCTGGTGATCGACCTCGACGGGATCGAGCTGAACCCGACGCTGCGCGAGCTGGTCGGCAAGGTGCAGCCCGACGACCCGCACATCGCCGGCGTGCGGGTGGCGCAGTACCGGCCGCGGGTGGTGCGGCTGGTGGTCGACCTGAAGCAGGTGGTGCGGCCGCAGCAGTTCACGCTGGCGCCGGTGGCGGCCTACCAGCACCGGCTGGTGTTCGACCTCTATCCGACCGAGGCGCCCGACCCGCTGCTGGCGCTGGTGCGCGACAAGCTGCAGGCCGAGCAGCAGGCGGCCAAGGCGGTGGACGACGCGCTGGGCGAGTTCATGCGGCGCATGGAGCGTCCGCCGGTGCTGGCCGGCGAGCCCTCGTCGCCGGCGGCGTCCAGGCCGCCGCTGCAGACGCCGAAGCCGCCGGCGGCGCCGCCCGACCTGCAGCAGCGCATCGACCGGCTGATCGTGGTCGCCATCGACCCCGGCCACGGCGGCGAGGACCCGGGCGCCATCGGCCCCAGCGGCCTGCGCGAGAAGGACGTGGTGCTGCAGATCGCGCTGCAGCTGCGCGACCGCCTGAACGCCCAGCGCGGCGTGCGCGCGATGCTGACCCGCGACGGCGACTACTTCGTGCCGCTGCACGAACGGGTGCGCAAGGCGCGGCGGGTGCAGGCCGACCTCTTCATCTCGGTCCATGCCGATGCCTTCACCACGCCGCAGGCGCGCGGCGCGTCGGTGTTCGCGCTCTCCACCTCGGGCGCCAGCTCCAGCGCGGCGCGCTGGCTGGCCAACAAGGAGAACGCGGCCGACGTGGTGGGCGGCGTGAACCTCAAGGTGGCCGACAGCGAGGTGCTGCGGGCCATGCTCGACATGAGCACCACCGCGCAGATCAAGGACAGCCTGCGCCTGGGCCACGAGGTGCTGGGCCAGATCGGCCGCGTCGGCCGGCTGCACAAGCCGCGGGTGGAGCAGGCGGGCTTCGCGGTGCTGAAGGCGCCCGACATCCCCTCCATCCTGGTCGAGACCGCCTTCATCTCCAACCCGGAGGAAGAGGCCAAGCTGCGCGACGCCGACTACCAGGCCGAGCTGGTCGAGGCGCTGGCCAACGGCGTGCAGCGCTACTTCGCAAAGAACCCGCCGTTGGCGCGGCATCGGGCGCTGTAAGGGTGCCCCCGGCGTCCGGGGTACCGGCCGCCACCCCCTCGTGGGTGCTCAGCCGGCTTGGGGCGGCCCGGCGCCGGCTGAGCCCGCCCGCCACCCACGTCAGCCGCGCGCCAGCTTGAAGTTGATCATCGCCCGCAGCCGGTTCGGCGCCACCGGCTTCATCAGCAGGTGGAAGTCCTCGGCCTGCGCCTCCTGCTCGAGGTGGCTCATGACGCTGCCGGTGACCACCACCGCGGGCAGCGCCGCACCGACGGCGGCACGCAGCAGGCGGATGGCGTCGATGCCGCTGTCCTGCTGGCCCAGCCGGTAGTCGGCGATCAGCAGGTCGGGTGCGGGCGCATCGGGCGCCCGGTCGGCCAGCCAGGCGCGCAGCGCGGGCAGGCCGTCGAAGCTGTGCAGCTGCGCGCCCCAGCCCTTGAGCAGCACCTCCAGCCCGCTGCGCACCGCGAGGTCGTCCTCGACCATCACGATGCAGCGGCCGGCCAGCGTGGGGCCGCCACGCCGGGCCGGGACGGCCGCCGGCGGGTCGACGGCCGCCATGCGACCCAGCGGCACGCTGACGCCGAACACCGAGCCGCGGCCCGGTGCCGACCGCAGCGACAGCGGCGCCTCGATCAGCCGCGCCAGCCGCTGCACGATGGCCAGGCCGAGTCCCAGGCCCTTGCGCTGGTCCGCCGGCACCTCGTGCGGCTCGACCTGGAAGAACTCCTCGAAGATGCGGTCCTGGTCGGCGGCGGCAATGCCACGGCCGCTGTCCCACACCTGCAGCAGCAGGCGGTCACCGCGGGGTCGCGCGGCGACCAGCACGCCGCCGTCGTCGGTGTAGCGGATGGCGTTGGCGAGCAGGTTGCGCAGGATGCGTTCGACCAGCACCGGGTCGGCATGCGCCGCATGCCGGCCGCCGCGAAAGCGAAGCGACAGGCCCTTCTCGAAGGCGGTGGGCTCGAAGTGCAGCCGCAGGCGCCGGAACACCTCCTGCATGGCGACATGGCGCGGCGACACCTGCACCCCGCCGCTGTCGAGGCGGGTGATGTCGAGCAGCTCGGAAAACAGGCCCTCCAGCGCGTCCACCGAGTCGTTGATGCTGGCCACGAGCTGCACCACCTCCTCGTCCTGGCTTTTGCCGCGAAGCGCCTCGGCGAACAGGCCCAGCGCATGCAGAGGCTGGCGCAGGTCGTGGCTGGCCGCGGCGAAGAACTGCGTCTTCGCCCGGTTGGCCACCTCGGCCGCGCGCCGGGCGGCATCGGCCGTGGCCTTCTCCTGCTGCAGGCGCACCAGCAGGTGGTCGGTGCGCGCCTTCAGCTCGATCACGCGGTGGAAGGCGCGCTGGTAGTTGCGTCCCAGCAGCAGGGTGAGGCCGAAGATCAGCACCATCACCAGCGCCAGGCCGCGGTCGCTGGTCGACGGCTGCAGCAGCATCACGGCCACGCTGGGCAGGAAGCACAGGGAGGCGAAGGCCAGGAAGATGCGCTGCTGGCCGACCAGCAAGGGCACCGCCCCGGCGCAGTAGCTGAAGATGACCATCAGCAGCGCCGTCTTCTGCAGCGCGTCGCCCCAGCCGTAGAACCACCAGGCGGCCAGGCCCCACAGCCCGGCGGCCAGCAGGGTGAGGGTGTTCCAGGCGGCCTGCCAGCGAGGCCACGCGTCCAGCGGCGTCGGGTGGCGGCGCCGGGAGAAGGCGAACGCCAGCGCCAGCCGCGCGACCCACAGCACGCCGAAGACCGCACACCACCACCACAGCCGCTCGTCGGGCACCACCCCGCGCATGACCACCACCACCACCGCGGCGCCGAGCAGGTGGCTGGCCAGCGACACCGGCGTGTAGGTGAACAAGCTGCGCACCAGGTCGGCCCGGCCGCTGGGCGCACGCGCCGGCTCGGCCAGCAGTTCCTCGGGACTGGGGGCTGCGGCCAGGGGCAGGCCGACGCTCACTGGCGGGAGGGCGGCCAGCCGCCGCGCTGCTGCTGCAGCATCTGGCCGACGGCCAGCACGGCCTGCGTGCGGCTGCTGACGTTGAGCGCGCGCAGCACGGCGGCGACGTGGTCCTTGATCGTCTCCACCGACAGGTTGAGCTCACGGGCGATGGTCTTGTTGGGCTTGCCCTGCAGCAACCCCTGCATGACGTCCTGCTGACGGGGCGTCAGGCCGAGCCCGTTCAGCGTGGGCGGGCCGGCGGGCGGGCGCGGGTGGGGCCGCATGACGTCCGGCACGGTGTCCTGCTCGGCGGGGTCGTCGGTGCGTGTGCCACCGCCGCTGAGCACCATCGACGGCACGTAGATCCCGCCGGACATCACCGTCTGCAGGGCATCGGTCAGCGTCTCGGTGGACGAGCGCTTGGGCACGAAGCCCATGGCGCCCATGTCGATGGCGCGGATCACGTCGGCCGCGCGGTCCGAGGCCGACACCACGACCACCGGCAGCGCGGGGTGGGCGGCGCGCAGCTCGGCCAGCAGGGTGAAACCGTTGATGTCGCCCAGCTGCAGGTCCAGCAGCAGCAGGTCGAAGGCATCGTCCTCGGCCAGCACCGCCCGCGCCTCGCGGGCGCTGCCGGCGGTGACCATGGTGACGTCGTCGCCCATGGTGCGGATGAGCACCTGCAGGGCCTGCAGGATGAGCGGGTGATCGTCGACCAGCAGCACCTTCATCGTCGTTTCTCCTCGTGTCCACGCCGCCCGGGGCCGCGATGCTAGGGGGTCGAGGCAGAACCGGCCCATCCCCTGATTGGCTGAGCCCGCGCCAAGGGTACGGACCTTGCCACTTCCGCCGACGGCGCCCCACTTCCATTCTTCGACACCGTCCCATGCCCACCGACGCCAACCGCATCGACCTCGCCTCCCAACTGGACATCGATTTCTGGTGCGGTGTCTTCCACGTGGCCCCGGGTGACCTGCGCCATGCCGTGCAGCAGGTCGGGCCGCAGGCGGCGGCGGTGCGCCGCTACCTGGAGGACCACCCGCCGACGCCGGGCGGCGAAGGCCGGCCGGCCGGTGCCGGCGGCGTCCCGGGCGCCGGCGGCTGACGGCCTTCGGGCCCCGGCGGCCAGCCGGGCCGACCCACGGCGAACCCGGGGCGACGGGTGGTTGTCCTGCGTCTCGTAGTTGATGCAGGATGGGTGCCAGACAGGCACAGGGGGGTGGGATGGCCGCAGGTTGGGCCTCGGGCGGTGGCGCGTCGGCGCCGATGCCGCTGGCACCTCCGGTCGGACCGGATGGCCGGGCGTTGCGCTCGCTTCGCGGCACGCTGCTCGTGCTGGTCCTGCCGCCGCTGGTGCTGCTCACGGGGGCCGGCACCCTGGTCGCGTGGAACCACTGGTCGAGCCAGGCGGCGCAGGCCGAAGCGGGGCTGCGCCAGGGCGCGCTCACCCTCATGCGCGCGGTCGATCGCGAACTGATGCTGGACCAGGTGGCGACCGAGACGCTGGCCACCTCGCCGCTGATCGACCGCGGCGACTGGGTGGGTCTGCGGGGCATGGCGATGCAGGTGGCCCAGCGACGCGACGGCATGCTGTTCGCGCTGGTGGACGGTCAGGGCCGCAACCTCTTCAACACCGCCCAACCGGCCGATGCCGCGCCGACGGACCCCGGCCCGCAGGCCCACGAGCCGCCGGTCGACTGGCACGGGCATGCGCTGCCGAGGTCGCCTCCGCAGTCGGTGCATGAAGCGCTGGCCGCGGACCGTCCGGTGTACAGCAACCTGTACTTCGGGCTGGTCGTGCAGCGTCCCGCGCTCGCGGTGGTGGTGCCGGTGCGGCGCGCCGGTCGCCCGGCCTATGCGCTGACCTGCTCGTTCTCTCCCGAAGACCTGTCGCGACTGTTGCAGACGGACCGACCGCCCGGGGTGCTGCAGGTGTGGATGGCGGACCGTGCCGGCAACCTGATCGCCTCGACGGTGGTCGGCCTGGAGTCGGTGGGCCGGCCGATGCCGGTGGCGCTGCTGGAGCGCCTGCGCGGCCACGGCGACGGCGTGCTGCACCTGCCGGCCGGCACGCAGACGGTCGACCGCGTCGTCGCGTCGCGGGTGGCGGTGGCGGCGGTCTCGCCGCTCACCGGCTGGCTGCTGGTGATCGAGAGCGCCGCCGATGCGGCCTATGCGGACGCCCGTCGCCTGTTGGTGGGCTGGCTGCTGGCGACGGTGGCCGTGGTGGCGGCGACCGCCTGGGTGGCGGCACGCCGCGCGGCCCAGCTGTCGCGTCCCCTGCTGCGGCTTGCGCGCAGCGCCATGCAACCGCTGCAGGCGCGTCGGGTGCAGCGCCACGCGCAGCAGCGGCCGGTGGAGGTGCGCGAGATCGCCATCCTGCAGCAGGCGCTGCAGCGGGCCGACGACGGCGAGCAGCTGCGCCAGGAGGAGTCGCTGCAGCTGGTGTTGGCGCGTGAGCGTGAACGCCTGGCCCGCCGGGCGGCCGAGGATTCCCGCGAGCGCGAGACCCAGCTGCGGCTGGCCCTGGAGGCCGGCCGCATGGGCTTCTGGCGGCTCGACCTGATGCGCCGCGAGCTGACGTCGGACGCCACCCACCGTCAGCTCTGGGGCCTGCCGGGCCGCCCCGACCGGCTGCCCGCCGACGTGCTGGCGTCGCGCGTGCACCCGGACGATCGGGCCGCCTTCTTCGACGCGCAGCGTCGGGCGGCGGCCGGTGAGCACCTTCGGCTGGAGTTCCGCATCCTGCTCGACGGCGAGGTGCGCTGGCTGCATTGCGAGGCCGACGCGCCGCCGCCCGCCGTGGAAGGCGCCCCGCCGACGGCCCTGCTCGGCGTGGACCTGGACGTGACCGAGCAGCGGCTGCTGCGCGAGGCGCTGCAGGAGCGCAGCCGCGCGCTCGAACGTGCCGACCAGGAGAAGAACCGCTTCCTGGCCATGCTGGGCCACGAGCTGCGCAACCCGCTGGCGCCGATCCGCGCCAGCGCCGACCTGCTGTGCCGACTGGCCGGCGAACGCTGTGACATCGCCCGCGCGGCCGAGCGCGTGCAGCGCCAGGCCGGTCACCTGACCCGCCTGATCGACGACCTGCTGGACATCGGCCGCATCACGCAGGGAAAGATCGAACTGCGGCTGGCACCGGTGGACCTGGCCGATGTGCTGCGCGAGGCGGTGGAGGCGGTGCGGCCGCTCATCGACTCGCGCGGGCACCGCCTGGTGCTGCAGGGCCCGAGCGCGCCGCTGCACGTGCGCGGCGACGCCACCCGCCTGCTGCAGGTGGTGGCCAACCTGCTGGGCAACGCCGCCAAGTACACCGACGAGGGCGGCAAGATCCGTCTGACGCTGGCGCGCGAGGGGCCGCGGGCCGTCATCACGGTGGAGGACAACGGCTCGGGCCTGCCACGCGAGGCCCTGCCCACGTTGTTCGACCCGTTCACGCAGGTGCGGGGCACGCTGCACCGGGCCGAAGGCGGCCTGGGCATCGGCCTGGCGGTGGTGCGGCGTCTGGTGGAACTCCACGGCGGGCAGGTGGAGGCGCACAGCGAAGGGCTGGGCCGGGGCACCACGCTGAGCGTCTGGCTGCCGCGGGCCGAACCGCCTGGGGGCGGCCCTGCCACGAGCACCGAAGCGTCATCGACCGACGGCGGCACCGGGCGCCGTGTCCTGGTCGTCGACGACAACCAGGACGGGGCCGACAGCATGGCCGAACTGCTCGGCCTGGCCGGCCACCGTGCGAGGGTGGCCTACAGCGGCAGCGCGGCGCTGGCGCTGGCCGACGATTTCGAGCCCGAGGTGGCGGTGCTGGACATCGGTCTGCCGGACCTCGACGGCTGCGAGCTGGCGGTGCAGTTGCGCTCACGCCGGCCGACGCTGCGCCTGATCGCCCTGACGGGGCGCGCAGGCGACGACGAGGACCGCCGCATGCGCGAGGCGGGCTTCGACCACCGGCTGGTCAAGCCGGCGGATGCGGAACAGGTGCTTGACTTGCTGCGCGAGTCCGCGGCACGCCAAGAAAAAAGCCCGTGACCGACAGGTTCACGGGCTCTTTCACCGGACGGACGGCGCCAATGCGACGTCCGACGGGGTTCTGCCGGCAAGGGGTCACGGGTTCCCCGGTTCCGCCCAGTGCTGCGGTCGGTTGCATGCCGGCAATGACGACATTGTGATCGCCCCGCATGACTGCGGTATGACGATCAGGCCTGCGGCCGGGTGCCTGTTCAGGCCATCGCGGTCAGCGCGCCGTCGAGGGGCCGGTGGCCGCGGGCGCGGTGCTCGAGGGGGACGGCGCCGCGGGCACGATCTCGCGGTACTCCCGCAGCACGCCGCCTTCGGCCACGCTGCCGGACACCGTGCCGCGTTCGAGCCGGGCCAGACAGGCGCTGCGCTCCTCTGCCGGCACCCGCTCGCAGCGGGCCGTGCGGTTGCGTTCGGCGGCCGGGTCGGTGGCCAACTGGCCTTGCCGGGCGGCCTGTGCGGCGGCGCCCGCCTCGCGCAGGCAGGTGGCGCGGTCCTGCTGGCTTCGGCCCTCGAGGCAGGCGGCGCGTTCGGCCTGGTAGCGCTGCTGGACGTCCGACTGCGCCGCCGCGGCGCCACTGGTCAGCAGGCCGGCGGCGGCGACGCCGAATGCCAGCAGAACTCGTGTCGAAAGGGGGTGGTGTGGCATGTCGGTTCTCCTGAAGCGGTGATCATCGCGTCGCCGGCCGCCGCGACAGCAGCAGCGTCCGCCTCGTCCGCATGCCGGGCAAGCCCGACAAGGCGGTGCCTTGCACGGGCTGGCGACGCGGCGCGTCGCAGGCCTCCCCCTGAGGGGGGATTTCCCCCCTTTTGGGCGACGCGCCGCCGCCGGACGCTGTTCACCATGCGGTCCGCTGTCCCGGTGCAAGGGGCTCGGGGCGGCTGAGCAGTTGAGAGGACATCATCGTGCATTTCGATGAACGCACCGAAGGTGACTACCGGATCTACGCCGGCGCCCTGGAAGCGCCGAACGGCCATGGCTACATCGCGGCGCTGGTCATCAGCCGCATGCAGGGGCGCGAGTCCCCGCGCGAGGCCTACCGCGACACCGCGCTGGCCGGCGGCCACCGCTGGGATTCGCCGCAGGAGGCGCTGTCCTACGCGATGGAGCAGGCCCGGTCGATGATCCGCAGCCGCACCGGCCGCCTGACCTGTTGAGGACTGGCCCGGCGGCCGGCTTTCGGGCCGGCCGCGTGGTGTCCTTCGCGGTCAGGGCTCGATGGCGATGCCGGTGATGGCCTCGCCCGCGGCCACCACGCCGACGCGGGTGGCCGCGCCCGTGGTCAGGTTCAGGCGGTACAGCGTGGCCTGGGTGGCACCCGGCGCGGTGATGGTGGCGTAGGCCACGTTGCCGATGTCGCTGATGTCGAAGTTGGCGCGCTCGATCGGCCCCACGCCGAGCGATCCCACCGTGAACAACCGGCCCGAGTTGGGCGAGACGACCGGCTGCACGCCCTCGCGGCTGCCTTGCGTCACCAGCGTACCGGCCGCCGCGTCGATGGCGAAGTTCGTGGTGATCTTGTCGTTGTCCTTGTTGTAGGTGTAGGCGGCCGCCACCACGGCGGGTCGGCGGCCGGCGGCGGGGTCTGCCGCGTCGTAGGCCAGCATGCCGTCGGTCTGCACGCCCGGCTGGTCGGCGTTGCCGTCCACCACCGCACCGGTGTCCGGGTGCAATCGCAGGTTCTGCCCCTGGTTGCCGACGACCCGGATGCGGTTCACCGTGGGGTTGAAGTCGAAGCCGAACTCGGTGCCCTGCAGCGCCACGGCGAAGGGCTCGCCGACGGCCGTGGCCGCACCGCTGGTGGTGTCGACGCGGTACAGGCGGCCGCTGCTGCCGAGCGCGAACAACTGGCCGCGGGCCACGCGGAAATCGATGCCCAGCACCCGTTCCCCGGCAGCGAGGCCGGTGAGCCGCATCGTCGCCATCGGCTTCTCCGGCTGACCGCCGTTGAACTTCAGCAACCGCTGGTCTGCGGTGACGGCGAAGAGCGTCTCCTTGGCCGGCGGGCCGGAAACCATGGGCGAGGCGCAGGCGCCCAGCAGCGAGGCGGCGGCGACGACGGAGGCAAGGCGAAGCTTCATGGTCGGTACGGGAAGTGGTTGACCCACCCTTGTACGCGGTCTGCGCCGCATCGGTTGCGACCGGATGCACGAAAAAAGGCCCGGCGGAGGCCGGGCCTTTGTCGAGGGACCTTCAGCCGGTGGGCAGGCCCACCGGGGCAGTCCCGTCAGCGCGAACGCCGGCGGGACGACATCCAACCCATCACGCCAAGGCCGGCGAGCATGAGCGCATAGGTCTCGGGCTCGGGAATCGGCGTGACGTGCAGGTCGGCACTGCCGACGACGCCGGGGCCACCACCGGGGGTCAGCGACGAGCCGCTGCTGTAGATGGTGTAGGACGTGTTGAACAGCACGTCCGCGCCGCCGTACGCGTTGTTGTTGAAGAAGCCGTTCGCCACCGCGCCAGCACCGGCGGTGTTGCCGTTGGCGGTGCCGGTGAAGTCGACATCGGCCAGGCCGTTGCCGGAGCCCTGCAGCAGACCGCCGCCGTTGTTCACGTTGGTGCTCGTCAGTCCCCGACCTGCGAGGGTCAGGAACAGCGTGCCGTCACCGGCCGAGGCGGCCACGTCCTTGTTGAAGTCGGCCGAAGCGTCGGCGTAGAAGTTGATCCAGCCGCCGGAGAAGGTGACGTTGGTCGGGCTGCTGAAGGACGTGACCGTGTAGCCGCCGAACGTGAAGGTCAGCTCGCCGCTGTAGTAGGTGGACAGCGGCAGGCCGTTGATCTGGCCGACCGTGCCGTAGCCCGACAGTGTCTGGCCGACGCCGGTGACGATGTTCTCGTACACCGTGCCGGTGATCACCGACGAGCCGTCCGGCAAGGTGAAGCCGCTGATCGTGACGGCGGACGATGCGCCGGATACCGCCAGCAAGGCGGCGGCTGCTAGAAAACTTCGTGGGTACTTCATGACTGCTCCCGGGGAGGACCAAAGGGGTTTCGATCACTCGAGACGGCCAACATCGGCCGCCCGCGCCAAGGGGCAATGGGCGTTCCGGCGAAGTGGGATTTGGACCCCCCTTCATAGGGGGGTGGGGGTCTTCCCCAGGGGGCGGGCTTTTTCGAAGCCCCAAAAGAGGCGTGGGCTGACTTTCCCAAGTCAGCGATGTGACAGCCGGTGAGTCACGGCGCGCGCGCTCGGCGGCGTTTTGTAATTCCGGCTGTATTTTTTCAGCATCAGGACGCGCCGGTGCGCCCGGCGTCGCCTCGCCCAACAGCCAGTCGCGGAACGCGACGATCAGCGGCTCGTCGGCCCGGGCCTCCGGCACGATCAGAAAATAGCCGCGGTCGCTCGGTTGCGGGGCGCCGACGGCCCGCAGGCTGCCGTTGGCCAGTTCCTCCTCGACGAACAGCGTCGGCACCAAGGCCAGGCCCAGGCCCTGGCGCGCCGCCTCCACCGTCATGGTGAACAGCTCCATGCGAGGTCCGGCCAGGTCGTGCGGCGCGACCAGGCCCTGGCGGGTGAACCACTGGCGCCAGGCATAAGGGCGGGTGCTCATCTGCAGCAGCGGCAGCCGGGTCAGGTCGTCCGGCGTGGTGGCGCCCTCGCCGAGGAGGGCCGGCGAACCGACCGCGACCAGCGCCTCCGTCATCAGCGCGAAGGCCTGGGTGCCGGGCCAGCCGCCGTCGCTGGCGTGGATGGCGGCGTCCAGGCCGCTTTGCTCGAAGAGGAAGGGCCGCGTGCGGGAGGACAGGTGCACCGTGATGCCCGGGTGCGCGCGGTGGAAGCGGCCGAGCCGCGGCAGCAGCCAGCGCGCGGCGAAGGTGGGCACGACGCCGAGTTCCAGCGCGCCGCCTTGTCCGGCGTGCCCCATGAGGTCCAGCGTGTCGCGCTCCACCTCGTCCAGGCGGGCGGCGACCCGGCGGCCGTAGTGGTGGCCCGCCTCCGTGAGGGCCACGCCGTGCCGGCCGCGGCGGAACAGCTTGACGCCGAGGAAGTCCTCCAGCGCGCCGACCTGGCGGCACACCGCGCTCTGCGTGACGGACAACTCCAGCGCCGCCTTGGTGAAGCTCTCGTGCCGGGCGGCGGCCTCGAAGGCGGTGAGGGCGGTGGTGGAGGGGATCTTGCGGCGCATGCGGCTGACCGTCCAGGGCTTGTCGAGTTCTGAAAACGCACGCAGCCGTGCGAAGAAAGCGTTTGCCGGCGACCGGGCCGCCTCCTACAGTGGCCGCCGCTGTGTCCTGGGGCCATCTGCCATTGTGGGACAGCGCCTGAGGAAAGGACGTACAAATGACTTCCAAGCACAACCAGACCCGCTTCCAATGGGACGACCCGCTCGCGCTGTCCCAGCAGCTCAGCGAGGACGAACGCGCCATCCAGGAGGCCGCGCACGCCTATGCCCAGGGCCGGCTGGCGCCGCGGGTGCTGCAGGCGTTCCGCGAGGAGACCACCGACCCGGCCATCTTCCGCGAGATGGGCGAGCTGGGCCTGCTGGGCCCGACCATCGCCGAGGCCTATGGCGGCGCCGGCCTCAACTACGTGGCCTACGGCCTGATCGCCCGCGAGGTGGAGCGGGTGGATTCGGGCTACCGCTCGATGATGAGCGTGCAGTCGTCGCTGGTCATGGTGCCGATCGAGGCCTTCGGTCACGAGGCGACCAAGCAGAAGTACCTGCCCAAGCTGGCACGCGGCGAGTGGATCGGCTGCTTCGGCCTCACCGAGCCCGACCACGGCTCCGACCCGGGCAGCATGGTCACGCGCGCGAAGAAGGTGCCGGGCGGCTACAGCCTGACCGGCCAGAAGATGTGGATCTCCAACAGCCCGATCGCCGACGTGTTCGTCGTCTGGGCCAAGGACGAGGACGGCCACATCCGCGGCTTCGTGCTGGAAAAGGGCTGGAAGGGCCTGACCGCCCCGGCCATCCACGGCAAGGTGGGCCTGCGCGCCTCCATCACCGGCGAGGTGGTGATGGACAACGTCTTCTGCCCCGAGGAGAACGCCTTCCCCGAGGTGCGCGGCCTGAAGGGGCCCTTCACCTGCCTGAACAGCGCCCGCTACGGCATCGCCTGGGGCGCCATGGGCGCGGCCGAGGACTGTTATGCCCGCGCCCGCCAGTACGTGCTGGACCGCAAGCAGTTCGGCCGGCCGCTGGCGGCCAACCAGCTGGTGCAGAAGAAGCTGGCCGACATGTGCACCGACATCGCGCTCGGCCTGCAGGGCGCCCTGCAGCTGGGCCGCATGAAGGACGCCGGCACCGCCGCGGTGGAGGTGACCTCCATCCTCAAGCGCAACAACTGCGGCAAGGCGCTGGACATCGCCCGCCTGGCGCGCGACATGATGGGCGGCAACGGCATCAGCGACGAGTTCGGTGTCGCCCGCCACCTGGTCAACCTCGAGGTGGTCAACACCTACGAGGGCACGCACGACGTGCACGCGCTCATCCTCGGCCGCGCCATCACCGGCATCGCGGCGTTCTCGAACTGAGCGTGCAGATGAACGCAGGTGCCCTGTCGGGCGTCAAGGTGCTGGACCTGTCGCGGGTGCTGGCCGGCCCGTGGTGCGGCCAGCTGCTGGGCGACCTGGGCGCCGACGTGGTGAAGGTCGAACGTCCCGGCAGCGGCGACGACACCCGCGGCTGGGGCCCGCCCTGGGTGCTGGACCGCTCGGGCGAGGCCACCGACGACGCGGCCTATTTCTTCAGCGCGAACCGCAACAAGCGGTCGATCGCCATCGACATCGCCAGCGCCGAGGGCCAGGCGCTGGTGCGTCGGCTGGCCGCCGAGGCCGACGTGCTGATCGAGAACTACAAGGTCGGCGGTCTGGCGCAGTACGGGCTGGACCATGCCAGCCTGTCGGCGCTGAACCCGCGCCTGATCTACTGCTCGGTCACCGGTTTCGGCCAGACCGGCCCCTACGCCCAGCGCGCCGGCTACGACTTCCTCATCCAGGCCATGGGCGGGCTGATGAGCGTGACCGGCGAGCGAGACGACCAGCCGGGCGGCGGCCCGCAGAAGGTCGGCGTGGCGGTGGCCGACATCCTGACCGGGCTGTACGCCGCCATCGGCGTGCTGGCGGCGCTGCAGCACCGCGCGCGCACCGGGCTCGGCCAGCACATCGACCTGGGCCTGCTCGACGTGCAGGTGGCCTGCCTGGCCAACCAGGCGGCCAACGCGCTGCTGGCCGGCGTGGTGCCGCAGCGCATGGGCAATGCGCACCTGAGCATCGTGCCCTACCAGGACTTCCCGACGGCCGACGGCGACATGATCCTGGCCATCGGCAACGACGGCCAGTTCGCCCGCTTCTGCGACGTGGCCGGCCGGGCCGAGTGGGCGCACGACCCCCGCTTCGCGACCAACACCGAACGGGTGCGCCATCGCCAGACGCTGATCCCGTTGCTGCGCCAGACCACCGTGCTGCGCACCACCGCCGAATGGGTGCAGGCGCTGGAGGCGCATGCCGTGCCGTGCGGGCCGATCAACCGCATCGACCAGGTGTTCGCCGAACCGCAGGTGCTGGCCCGCGGCATGGCGGTGACGCTGCAGCACCCGCGGCTGGGCCCGCTGCAGGTGGCGGGCAGCCCGCTCAAGCTGTCCGCTTCGCCGGTGCAATACCGGCACGCGCCGCCGGACCTCGGCGTCCACGGGGACGAGGTGCTGCGCGACTGGTTGGGCCGGAACGGCTAGCCGGCGCGGCCGTGGCGGATTCTCCTTGAAGGGGTCAATTGGCGGTTCTCGGCACCGCGCGGCGATGCCCACGCACCTCGGTCGGCGCAAAACCGAAGCGCTGCCGGAAGCGCAGCGCGAATCGCGACGCCGACTCGTAGCCGGCGTCGTTCGCGATGGTCGCGACGGAGCGGTCCGTGGCCTGCAGCAGGGTCAGCGCATAGGACATGCGCACATCGACCAGCAACTCGGTCAGGCTGGTGCCTTCGGCGGCGAGGCGCCGTCGCAGCGTGGCTTCGCTCATGGCCAGGTGCCGACCCACCACGTCGGCGCTCCACGTCGTGCCGGGGGACGTGGTCAGCAAGCGCCGCAATTGCCGGCTCAGCGTGGCAGGCTCGGCGTCGACGAAGTGCGCGCCATGTTCACCCAGCCACACCAGCATTTCGGCCACACGCTGGCGCGCCACGGACAGCGGCACCCGTTCCGGCGCACTCACCGCGCTGCGTGCACGGGCGAAGGCCTCTAGGGCTTCGGAGGACAGGGGGCGCATCGGCCAGGCATCGACGACCGGCTCGCCGGTGCGCAGCACAGGCGCCGATCCCTCCAGCAGCGAAGCGTCGCAGCACAGCCACCAGGCCTCGTAGCGCCCGTCCGAACCCATGCGGTTGACGATCTCGACCTTCAGGCCAGCGGCCACCGCGATCGCTTCGCCGGCGCGCACATGCCATTCGCGGTGGCCGCAGCGCAGCGTCTTGGTGCCGTGTTCGACCAGAATGAACACCGGCTGGTCGATGGTCAGGTGGACACGGCCGACCTCGGCCGCGAGCAGGATGCGCGCCACCATGCCGACGCCCTCGCGGCGCTCGATGTTGCGTGCCTGGCTGCTCAGGGCCATGGCCGATCAGCGGCCGGCCCTGACGATGGTCGTGGCTTGTCCCAGGCTCTGGAGGTTGGACATCATGCCGACCATCGCGCCGGTCGCATTGGGCGGCAGCTGGAGCTGGTCGACCTTCAGCGCCTTCACCGTCACCACGTAATCGTGCGTCTGGCCGACCGGCGGACATGGCCCGCCGTAGCCGGGATAGCCGCCGTCGGTGTTGGTCTGCAACGCGCCGGCGGGCAGTGCCTTGGGGTCGGTTCCGGCACCTGCCGGCAGTTCGGTCGCGCGAGCCGGCACGTTGACCACCACCCAATGCCACCAGCCGGAGCCGGTCATCGCGTCCTTGTCGTACACGCTGACGACGAAGCTCCTCGTGCCGGCGGGTGGGTTCGACCAGGTGATGCGCGGCGAGACGTTGCCGCCGGTGCAGCCCATCTTGTCCAGGAACTGCGGTGCTGCGAAGCGACCACCCGGCGCGTCGGGGACCGACACGCTGAAGTCGGCCGCCTGGCCGGTGGCCGCGACGGCGAGTCCGCACAGCAGGAAGAGGGCAGGGTGGATGGATCGGTGCATTCGGCGTCCTCGGTGAATTGGTCGAGGCTTCAGTGTCGGATCGCCCGGCAGGCTCATCGATGCACGGCCGATCAACTTTGGTGCCGATCCGATCACGGGCCGAATCGGGAAATCCCCAACGCCCCGGCGCAGGATCGGCGCCTCCTCGCGCAAGAATCTGCAAGCACCTCCCAGCGGCCGCCTCTAGCATGCGCCGGCCTCAAACACGCCATCCCCCCAAGCCATGCCGCCCCTCGCCAACGTCGCCGACCCTCGTGAGCGCGCCCGTGATCGATCGCCGCGATGCCTTTCAGCCCCAGGGGGCGCGATCCCGGTCGACGCAAAGGCGCCCGGCCTCGATTCACCCGCTCGGTGAGGGAGGACGCGCATGTCGGCCATCGCGACCAGGTATGTCGCCACTCCCCCGACGCGGCGGCGCGGGCCGGGCTGTCGGATCTCGGCTGGACGGTGCGCGCCTCGCCCGACGCGCATCCGGGCTTCGCCTGCGTTGCCCGTGACTGGGGCGACGTCCACGTGCTGGAACACCGCATGCCCCCATGCGCGGGGCAGCGCTTCGCGCAGGCCAGGGACGACATCGGCGACTACCTGGCCATCGTGTGCATCCTCGCCGGTCGAGAGGTCGGCTTCGACCGCAGCGGCGCGATCGGGCGTTCATCGATCGTCCTGGAGGCGGGCGACTTCGTCACCTGGCACAGCAGCCAGCCGCTGGGTTTCGAGGTGATCGATCCCTTGCACAAGGTCACGCTGCTGGTGCCCGAAGTCCGTCTGCGTGGCCTGTTCCCGCAGGGAACGGCGGCCGCCGGCATCCACTTCAAGCACGGCAGCGGGCTCGGGCCGCTGGTGCGCGGCTACCTGCGCAACTTCATCGAGAACATCGACAACGTTCCGCGCGGTGACCGGTCGATGGCCATGGACATCACCCTGGAGGTGCTGGCGAAGGCCGTGGCGTCGGTGCGTGCCCAGCACACGTTGAAGCCGCAGGGCATCCTGTTCAAGGAGGTGCTGCAGTACATCGAGCGCTGCCTCGAGGACGAGACGCTGAGCCCCTGCAGCATCGCGCGGGCGCATCGAATCTCGCCGCGCACGCTGCACATGCTGTTCGAGAACTCGGGGCACACCGTCAGCAGCTGGATTCGCGAGCGCCGGCTGGTGCGCTGCGAGGCCGCGTTGGCCGGCTCGAACCGGCAGGTCACGGTCACCGAGGTGGCCCTGACGTGGGGCTTCAAGGACGTCTCGCATTTTTCGCGGCTCTTCAAGGAGCGCTACGGCGCGCCGCCCGCCCATTACCGCCGGACCGGCGTGCGCCAGAGCAGCAGCTGATCGCCGGACCGCGCGTCAGCCGGGGCCGGGTTCGACATAGGCGCTGCCCCGCGCCTGCACACGCTCCGCCGCGGCCATGATCTCGTCATAGTCGGGTTCGTCGTGCAGCGACTGCTGGCCCGGGTAGCGCAGCGCCTGGCGCACCTGCGCGTTCATGAAGTAGGCACCTGCGACGAGCTGACCGACGATGTAGTAGCTCTGCGGGTCGAGCGCGCGGATGGCCGCGAGCGGTTCTCGTGGCGCCTCCGGCGGCAGGCTGGCCAGCGCGGCGATGAACGCCGCCGCCCAGTCGTCGCGCAACGCCAGCGCGCGCGGCAGAAAGATCTCGGGCACACCGGCGTCCCGCGCCGATGGCATCAGGCCCTCGGGGTCGGCCGGGATCATCGCGTCACACACCCAGCGCACCTGGGCGTCGAGGCTGTGCAGGCGTTCCAGGACGTCTTGCTTCAGTCGCTCCATCGCATCTCCTCAAGCCTGCGCGGCGTTGCCGCGTTGCGTCTGTGCCTGCGCGATCGCCTGTTCGGTGTTGCGCAGCGCCAGTGCGGCGATCGTTCCGGTGGGGTTGACGCAGCCGGTGGTGGGCATCACGCTGCCGTCGAACACGAAGAGATTCGGCACGTCGTGACAGCGGCCCCAGGCGTCGACCACCGAGCGGCGCGGGTCCTCGCCCATGCAGGTGGAACCGAGCACGTGCCAACCGGTGTCGCGCACGATCGGGGCCACCACGGTTTGGTAGGCGCCCGCTTCGACCAGCGCCCGTTGCGCCATGCCTTCGCTGAAAGCCAGCAGCCTGCGGGTGTTGTCGCTCGCGCGATAGATCAGCCGGGGCGCCGGCATGCCGTCGTCATCGGTCAGCGTCGGGTCGAGCTCCACACGATTCGCCTCGTCGGGCAGGTCTTCGGCCAGGATGCTGAAGAACATCGAATGGCCGAAACGCTGGCGGATCTGGCGATGGAAGCCCTGGCCCCAATCGTCGTCGGTTCCCCAAGGAAACGGGCCGACGTGGCCCAGCGGCGGGCCACCACCCATCAGCTGAAGCTTGGCGCCGCGCACGAAGTCCTGGCCGGCCTGCGTCTCGGCGAACTGCAGTGAATAGGCGCGCTGGCCGAACGGACCCTCCCAGCCGCCGATGAAGTCTTCGAACAGGCCGCCGACCAGGCTCACCGGGTGCATCATCAGCCGCTTGCCGACCAGCCCCGAGGTGTTGGCCAGCCCATGGGGGAAACGGGTCGACCTCGAATGGAGCAGCAGGCGCGGCGTGCCGATGCCGTTGCACGCCAGCACCACCCGACGGCCGGGCTGGAAGCGGACCTGCCCCGTCTTGCGGTCCTTGTAGGTGACGCCGCTGGCCAGGCCTTGCGCATCGTGCTCGATCCGCAGCGCGCGAGAGTTCGTGCGCAGCTTGACCCCGAGCTTGATGCAGGCCGGCCAATGGGTGCGGTCCACCGACGCCTTGGCACCGTCGAAACAAGCCCACATGCAGGCGCCGCGGCGCACGCAGGGTTGCAGGTTGCCATGCTTGACGCTGGCGATCGCGTTCGATCCCGGCCACAGGTGCCAGCCCAGGCGGTCGAAGGCGGCGAACATCCTGCGTTCGACCTCGGTGAACGCGAACGGCGGCAACGGCACCTCGAAGTGCGGCGAGGCCGGGTCGCCCCCCACGCCGGAGACCGAGAAGTCCACATCGACGCGGTCGTAGAAGGGCGCCAGGTCGGCGTACGACAGCGGCCAGTCGTCGGCCACCCCGTCGACGCTCCTCACGCGAAAGTCGCTCGGCTTCAGCCGATGCCAGGCGGCGGCATAGAGCACCGAACTGCCGCCGACGCCGTTCCACATCAATGCGGAGACGTCGGACTCGGCGTCGTTGACCGGGTAGTCGGCGCCGGCGCGGCGTTGGTTCGGGTTCCAGCCGAAGTGCCGCCAGCGGGCCAGTTCGTATGCCTCGCCCTCGTGCTGGGTGAGGGTGTAGTCGGGGTAGTCGCCCTGCTCAAGGCAGACCACCGAGAAGCCGGCCTGCGCGAAGCGCTTGGCCGAGACCGCGCCGCTCGGGCCGGCGCCGACGATCACGACGTCGACCAGGGCATCGGAATGGGTGGCCTCCGGGTTCATCCATGCCTCCACACCACCTTCGTGTCGAGCAGGTGCTCGAACGACGCGGCGCCGCGCTCGCGGCCGGTGCCCGAGGCCTTGACCCCGCCCCAGGGGACCCCGATGTCGTACTGATGGAAGCAGTTGATCCACACGGTGCCGCTCCTGATCCCGTCGGCGAAACGCGTTGCGGTGCGGCCGTCGGCCGTCCACACCGAGGCGGCCAGGCCGTAGGGGCCGGCGTTCGCCTTGGCGAGCGCGTCGTCGAGGTCGCGAAAGCGCTCGACCGCGAGCACGGGGCCGAAGATCTCTTCGCCTATCACGCGAGAGTCGGCCGGCAGGTCGGCCAGCACGGTCGGCGCGACGAAGAAGCCGCCCTCGCCGGCCGCAGCGGGGCGCTCCAGCCCACCGGCCGCGAGACGGCCCTGGTTGGCGCCGCTCCGGATGTAGCCGCGCACCTTGTCGTATTGCGCCTGCGACACCAGCGGACCCATGTCCATGCCTTCAGCGAAGGCCGAGCCGACCTTGAAGCCGTTGGCGATGGCCGACATCTTCTCCAGCACCGCGTCATGGATCTTCTCGTGCACGAGCAGGCGGCTGCCCGCGCCGCAGACCTGTCCGGCGTTGAAGAAGATCGCTCCCACGGCATTGGGCAGGGCCTGTTCCAGATCGGCATCGTCGAACAGCACATTGGGTGTCTTGCCACCCAGCTCCAGGCTCACGCGCTTGAGCTGGCGCGACGCCAGGGCGCCGATCTCGCGCCCGGTGGCGGTGGAGCCCGTGAAGCCGATCACCGCCACATCGGGATGCTCCACCAGGGCGCGACCGGCATCATGGCCGTGGCCCGGCACGATGTTGATCACCCCCGGCGGGAGGTCCGCCTCCTGCACCAGGCGCGCCAGGTAGAGCGCCGACAAGGGCGTGGTCTCGGCAACCTTCAGGACCAGCGGGCAGCCGGCAGCCAACGACATGCCAATGCGCATGGCCGCGTCGAAGATCGGGAAGTTCCAGGGAATGATCTGCGCATTGACGCCAGCGGGCTCCGGCCGCGTGTAGGTCAGCATGTCGGGCACCCCGACCGGCAGCGTCCGCCCGGTCAGCTTGGTGGGCCAGCCGGCGTAGTAGTCCAGGGACTCGACGGCGATGGTGACGTCCACCATGCGCGCCAGGCCCAGCGGCTTGCCGGTGTCCAGCGCTTCCAGCAGCGCCAGTTCCTCGCGATGGCGGTCCACCAGCACCGCCAGGCGGCGCAGCAGGCGCTCGCGCTCGCGCGGCGCGGCGCGGCGCCAGTCGCCCTTGAGCGCGGCCTTGGCGGAGCGCACGGCGGCGTCGATGTCGCGTGCACTGGCGCCGGGCACCTGGGTCACTTCGGCACCGGTGCTGGGGTCGATCACCGGCAGGGTGAGGCCGTCCAGGCTGGGGACGATCTGGCCGCCGATCAGCAGGCCGAAGGGGCTGCGGGCGAGTTCGAGAGCACGTTCAAGGGGGGTGGTCATCGGTTTGTCCAGGTGTAAGCCACCGCAGGCTGCAGCGACCCCGCAGGGTCGAAATGGCGGCCGACACGGTGGTCGGTTCGCCTCAGGGCGTCTCAGTGCGAGGACACGCCCCCGTCAAGCGACACCACCGAGCCCGTCATCCACTCGGCGTCGTCCGAAGCCAACCAGGCAACGGCTGCGGCGATGTCCTGTGGCGTGCCGTAGCGCGGCCATGGCGTACTGGCGCGCACCAGCGGTTCGAGATCGGGGTGTTCCACCAGGGGGCGCAGCATGGCGGTCATCACCGCGCCGGGACACAGCACGTTCGCATTGATGCGGTGGGGCGCGAAATCGAGCGCGATCTGGCGAGTGAAATTGACGATGGCCCCCTTGGAGGCGCAGTAGGCGGGCTCTGCGGGCAGCCCCTTCAGCCCTCCGATGGAGGCGATGTTCACGATCCGGCCGCGCGATCCCCCAAGAGGCTCCTGCGTCAGCATCTGCCGGATCGCGTATTTGCACCCGGCCCACACGCCCTTGACGTTGACCCGCATCGTGCGATCGAACTGTTCCTCGGTCTCGTCGACGAGGGTGTGCAGACCTGTGAACACGCCGGCGTTGTTGACCAGGACGTCGAGCCGGCCATGTCGTTCCACCGTGGACGAGATCAACGCGCGCACCGCCTCGGTGTCTGCGACATCCGTGGCGATGAAGTCGGCACGACCGCCCGCGCGCCGGATCAAGTCGCAGGTGTCGACCGTCGCGTCGCCCTCGTACCCGTTGTCCACCGGATGGGGCTGCAGGTCCGCGCAGACGACCGTCGCACCGTCTTGCGCCAGGCGCAGCGCGATGCCGCGTCCGTTGCCGGAACTGGACCCTGTGACGATGGCCACGCGGCCGGGGAGGTGAATGGTCATGGTGTCTTCCTTGCGGACAGTTCAACAGGGGGATCGGGCTGCGCAGGCCTTGGTTTGCTTCGCGGCGGCTGGCGACGCACCGGAAAGAGCGACCAGCCGTAGCGGTCGTGCAGCCAGCCCCACAGGCCCTTGGGCGCGAACAGCATCACCGCCATCGCGATCGCGCCCATCAGGATCAGGTACCAGCTGCCGGCGTCGCTGAACAACTCGCGCAGCACGAAGTACACGACCGTGCCGAGGATCGGCCCCTCGATCGTGCCGATCCCGCCGACGATGACGATGAACAGCATCTTCACCAGCCAGTCCATGTCGAAGGCGGCACCAGGCTCGATGTACAGCACCGACAGGTAGTACGTCGCGCCGCAGGCGCCGGTGATCGTCGACGAGACCACGAACGCCACCAGCCGGCATCGCCAGACGCTGAGGCCGATGCTTGCCGCGGCGTCCTCGTTGTCGCGGACCGCCATCAGACCGAGGCCGTATCGCAAGCGCAGCAGGACGACCATGCCACCCAGCCCGACCAGCATGAGCAGCACGGCCAGGGTGCAGACGACCGGGATGAACAGCGACTGGTCGAGCCCGTCGGGCAGCGCCAGCGTCAGCCCTTGGAAGCGCCCGACCCACTCCCACTGCGAGAAGTACAGCCGCACGCATTCGGCGAACACCCACATGCCGATCGAGAAGTAGGCGTCGCGCAACCGGAACAGCAACGGCGCGACGGCCAGTGCGACCGCGCCGCACAGCACGCCCGCCAGCGGCACCAGCGCATACGGCGACAAGCCGGTCACTTCGGTGGCCTTGTAGACCGCGTACGCACCAATGCCGATGAAGGCGTGTTGGCCGAACGACACCAGCCCGGCGTAGCCCGCCAGCAGGTTCCACATCTGGGCCACGGTGAGCACCACCATCACCTCGAGCAGCAGGCGCTGTTCGCCGCCGCCCAGCCACCACGGCGCGGTCAACAGCGCGGCGGCCACCAGCCACTGCGGCCACGCCTTCATCGCGCACCCCGTTTGCGCCAGCCGGCGATGCCGCGCGGCATCAGCAGCAGCAGGACGAAGAACACGCCGTGCGCCAGCAACATGCCGGAGTTCGGGTTCAGCTTGAGCCCGACCAGCTGCGCCACCCCGAGCACCAGGCCGCCGGCCAGCGTGCCCCAGATCGAGCCCAGCCCGCCGATGATCACCGTCTCGAACGCGATCAGCAGCCGGTCGGCGCCCGAGAACGGCGACATCGAACTGCGCATCGCCATCAGCAGCCCGGCGATCGACGACAGCGCCACCGCCAGCCCCATGGCCGCGCAGTACGTGCGGTGGCAGTTCACGCCGCACAGCTGCACCACTTCGCGGTCGTCGGCGGTGGCACGCAGGATGCGCCCGAGCGCCGTGCGCGCCATCAGCCAATGCAGCGCGGCGTACAGCGCCAGTGCCAGCCCGAACACGAGCAGCGGGAACACGCCGATCGTCAAGCCGAAGACCGGCACGCCGGCCAGTTGCAGTTCGCCGACCTGGATCGCGCGCACGTCGGCGCCGTAGATCTGCACCAGGGCGTTGCGGATCACGATCGCCAGGCCGAAGGTCAGCAGCATCGGCGGCAGCGGGTCCGAGGACAGCACGCGGTTGAGCAGCACGCCCTGCAGGGCCCAGCCGAGCGCGAAGGAGATCAAGCCCACCGGCAGCACCAGCAGCAGCGGCGGGATCGGCAGCGTGGCCAGCAGCGTCATGCCGATGTAGGCCGACATCACGACGATCTCGCCATGCGCGACGTTGACGATGCGCATGATGCCGAACGCGAACGCCAGGCCGATGCCAAACAAGCCGTAAAGCCCCCCAGCATCAGGCCGTTGATGACGGTCTCAACCCACTGCATGCGTCGCTCCGAAATAGGCTTGCGCGATCTGCTCGACCGTCAGCGCGGCGGCCGGCCCTTCCAGGCTGACCCGGCCCTCGAGCAGGCAATAGACGCGGTCGGCGGCGGCCCGGGCCCGCACCACGTCCTGTTCCACCAGCAAGATGCTGATGCCGCTGGCGCGGATGTGGCTGAAGCAGGCGTAGATGGCGTCGATGACCTTCGGCGCCAGGCCGAGCGAGAGCTCGTCGCACAGCAGCAGCCGCGGGTTGCTCATCAGCGCGCGGCCGATCGCCACCATCTGCTGCTGGCCGCCGGAGATCTGCGCCGGGCTGCGCGCGCGGAACTCCCGCATCGCGGGGAACAACTGGTACACGGCCTCGAGCGACCAGGGGCCGGCGCGGCCGACCATGCCGCCCATCAGCAGGTTCTCCTCGACGCTGAGCGACGCGAAGAGGCGCCGGCCTTCCGGCACCAGCGCCACGCCGCTGCGCGCGATCAGGTCGGCGCGCCGCCGCGTGATGTCGGTGCCGGCCAGCACGACGCGGCCGGCGCGCGCCGGGTGCAGACCGGCCAGGGCGCGCAACAGGGTGGACTTGCCGGCCCCGTTGGCGCCGATGATGGCGACGAGCTCGCCCTCATCCACATGCACCGAGACACCGGCAACCGCCCGCAGGTCGCGGTAGAACACCTCCAGCGCATCGACCTCAAGCAGCGGCATCGACGGCGATCCCCATGTAGACCTCTCTCACCTGCGGGCTCTGCATCACCGCATGCGGGTCGCCCTCGATCAGCTTGCGGCCGAAGTGCAGCACCATGATGCGGTCGGCCGTGGCGGTGAGGGCGTGCGCCACGTGCTCGATCCAGACGATGGCGTGTCGGGCCTTGAGGCCGCGGACGATGTCCACCAGCTCATGCACCTCGCGGTCGGTCAGGCCACCGGCGATCTCGTCCAGCAGCAGCACCTTGGCGTTCACCGCCATCGCCTTGGCCAGTTCGAGCCGCTTTCGGTCGAGCAGCGTCAGCGAGCCGGCCTTCCGTTCGCAGCGTGCCGCCAGGCCGGTCCGTTCGATCACGTCCAACGCCGCCTGCGCACCCTCGGCCTGGCTCAGCCCGGCGCCGAAGCAAGCCGCTGCGAGCACGTTCTCGAACACCGTCAGTTCTGCGAACGGGCGCGGGATCTGGAACGCCCGGCCGACACCGAGGCGCGCGCGCCGATGCCGTGGCAGGCCACCGATCTCGCACCCTTCCAGTTCGATGCTCCCGGCGTCGGCGGCGACGTTGCCGTCGAGCAGGTTGAACAATGTCGTCTTGCCTGCGCCGTTGGGGCCGACGACGCCCAAGCAGGTGCCGGCCTCGACATCGAAGTCGATCTGGTCGGCCACCACCACGGCACCGAAGCGTTTGCACAGACCCCTGACGCGCAATGTGATGGTCATCGGCGGGATGCGATCAGGTCAGTTCGGTCAGGAGTTTCGTCTCGGCTTCGATGGGGTAGTTCGGCGCCGTCTTGTTGTGCGTCACCAGCAAGTCGTACTTGAACTTGCCGGTCTTCGCCTTGCGCCACTGCCCACCGGCCAACGGGATCTTCGCCAGGCCCTTGACGTCGCCCCCCGTCCAGTCGAGCGTTCCGACGACGGTGTCGACCTTGAGCTTCATGAGGGCCGCCTGCACGGCCGACTTGTCCTTCGGGTCCCCCGACGCCTTCAGCGCGGCGAAGCCCGCTTCGTAGATGGCGTGTGCGTACCCGAGCACCGAGGTCCACTGCCTGCCGGTGGCCTGCTCCCACTCGTTGGCGATCTGCTGCGGCGTCTGCCCGGTGAGGCTGGACGTGTAGGGCAGTCGAGGCGACCAGAACATCTCGGTGGACATGCCGTCGCCGCGGTCACCCAGCGCGTCGAGGCCGCTCGGGAACAGGAAGGCGCCCGCCATCGTCACGATATTGGGCTTGTAGCCCGCCTGGGCGGCCTGACGCCAGAAGGTGGCGAAGTGGGGCGCGAAGACGAACCCGTTGAGGATCTCGGCGTTCTCACGTTTGAAGAGCGACACCTGGTTCGAGAAGTCGTCGGTCTCGAGCTTGAAGAAGCCCCCCGGCACTTCGGTGAGCTTGCGCGACTTGAACGTGCTCGAGAAGCCGTGTTGCGGGTCGGCGAAGCCGCGCGACGCCGGCGCGTCCACGTACCAAGTGCCGACCTTGCGGTTGGTCTTGTCCAGCAGGTTGTCCCACAGCGCCTGCTGGACCGCGCCGATGTCACCGGCGTTGAACATGAAGTGGAAGTTCCACGGCTTGCCCTTGTTGCTGAAGGCGTCGGGCCCGCCGCGCACACCGAGCAAGGCGTCCGACGGCATCATCGTCGAGACGAACGGCGTGCCGTTGACGTTGGCCATCTGACCCGCGCCGATCGGCGTTTCGCCGGCGTCCGACAGCAGCATGTCGACCCGTTCTCGCGTCATCAACTCCGACGCGACGGCGGTGGAGCGGTTCACGGTCGACTGCCCGTCCCGCAACAGCAACTCCACCGTGTAGGTCTTGCCTCCGACCGTCAAGCCCTTGGCAAACAGCTTCTGCATCGCCTTGTGCGTGAACTCGGCGGTTTCGCCGAACGCGGCGGCGGGGCCGGAGATCGGACTGACGATGCCGATCTTCAGCGTACGGCTTTGCGCGCTGGCGATGTTCGCCAACGGCAGGCTGGCCACCGCCGCGCCGGCCGGCAGGAGGGCGCTCTTCAGCAGCGTGCGCCGCTTCGCGTCAGGGGTGGAATGCCGTGATGTTGTTTTGCTTGTCTTGGGGATGTTCATGGTCTCCTCACTCTCGTGACGCAGGCGGTGGTCCGGCATGACGATGGGTGCCCTCGCGACGCGTGGAGCATCCAGGCCACCGGGGCGGTTCAGAAGCTGTGGCGGATGCCGGCTTGATAGCCGGTCTTGTTTGCAGCGACCTTGCTGTCGTTGGCCACGTTGACATACACCTGGGTGCGCTTGGACAAGGCGTGATACAGCCCCAGCGAGACCTTTTCAAGGGTGCTCACATGCGCAGTCTTGGTGTTGGCCCACGACACGTGCAAGGTGTTCGACCCGAATGGAACCGACGCCGAGAGGTAGCGGCCCGCCACCGGCTGGTTGCCCGGGTTGGTGCCGTCGCCCAACAAGCCGCGCAGGGTGAGGATGCCGAAGTCGTACCCGCCCGACAGCGTGGTCCATTTCGCCACGCCGTCGGCCATCCGTTCGTGGCCGAACTGCAGGTTCCGCGCGCCACCGTGGTAGCCCAATCCCAGGCTGGCCGGCGTCTTGACGGTGGGTCCACCGAACCAGGCGTTCTTCTCCTTCTGCGCCACCTGGGCCTTGAAGCTGAAGCCGCTCTGGTCGTAGCTGTAGGTCGCGGCGGCGTTGTACCAAATGTTGGCAAAGCCACCCGCCGTGGTGCCGAAGGAGCCGGCCACGGTGTCCCAGAACCAGGGGTCCACGCCGATCTGCGACCAAACAGCGGCGCTGTACTGGCGACCCAAGGTCACCTTGCCGAACGGCCCCCCGACACCCACGGCGGACTGCCCGGACCAGAACGGCGCCGGCGACTTCGAACCGAACGCGCCCTCGTTGCTGCCGGTGTCGGTGTTGATGCGGTGCTCGAGGTCGAAGGAGGCCTTCCAGCCGGCGCCCAGGTCTTCCTCGCCCTTGAAGCCGATGCGGTTCGCGGTGCCGGTCTGTTCGCTCTTGACCTTGCTGCCGATCAACACACCGACGTTGAGGTCGACGATGCCCCAGATGGTCACCTGCGATTGCGCCGAGGAGGTACCCGTCGCGCACAGAAGCGCCAGCGCCCCGGCCACCTGAAGGCTCGCCTGTGAGCGCGTGGCCGTCGATCGTCGACGGACGTCGATGATGTCCGGGTGTGCCGGCTCTTGTCCTGCTGCGTTCATGAGGCGCCTCCGTGGTTGTTGCCGCGCCGGGCTTCGGCGTTCGGTGTCGGCAATCTAGGTCGGTGGCACCTCGGCGTCTTGCCCCGGGGCGCAGCCCACCATGCCGATGCGCGCACGGGCGCCGCGACGCCGCGACAACGTTCGCCGTCGCGGCCTGGAGGTCGGCTGCAGGGGGCGTCGACGAGGCATCGCGCGCCCGCCGGGCGGCACCGCCACAACCGGTGCCACCCGCATGTCGGCATCGGTGGCGGTGCGATGTCCAGATGGCCTGCCTCAGGACGCGATGTCCCGAGGCTTCACGGTGGGTCCGCTACTCCCAGCGCCAGGTCCACACCGCGTCGATGGCGTTGTCCAGCCCGGCGCGGGCGCGCAGGGTGAGGCGTCCGGCCGCGCGGTAGACGATCTGCCAGTAGCCGCCGGCCGAGGCCAGCGCGTGCTCGTAGCCGAAGAAGAGCCGCTTCGACAGCTGCTTGCCGAGCCCGATGACGGCACCGCCGCCCTCGGCCGCGTTGCCGCCGCGCAGCGTCAGCTTGTCCAGGCCCACCTTCTCGGCCACGCCACCACCCTTGCCGCCCTTGTCGCCGGCCACCAGCGCCAGCGCGGCGCGCTGGAGCAGCGCGGTGTCGGCGCGGCCCAGGCCCTCCGGCGCACGGCCCAGCACCAGCCAGGTCAGCTTGTCGATCTCGGGCAGCTCGGGCTCGCTGGTCAGGCGCACCCGCGGGTTGACCGCATTGCCGCTGACCGTGATGCCGACGCGCTGGTCGATGTCCGGCCGAATGGCGAAGATGTCGAGCCGGGGGTTCGCCGCGTCGCCGGTGAAGACGACGTTGCCGCGCGCCACCGAGAGGTTCTGTCCGTAGGCGGTGTACGTGCCCTCCAGGATGCGCACCACGCCGTTGACCGCCAGCGTGCCGTTGGGCGTGGTCACGTCGAGCTCGCCGCCCAGCCGCGCGTCCAGCCCACGGCCGGTCAGCAGCAGCTGCTGGCCCAGGTCGACGGCCACCCGCAGCGCGAGGCCGGGCGGCGCCGACCCGCCCGGCGCCTTCGGCGCCACGGTGCCCTCGCGGTTGAGCACCACGATGTCGTCGTCCAGCGCCGGCGCGTCCGACTGCGAGATGTCGATGCGGCCCTCGTCGAGCCGGAAGCGGCCGTCGACCGACAGCTGCTGCGCCAGCGCCACCGTGGCGCTGCCGCTGACGGTGACCCGCCGGTCGACCCGGTCGAGCGCGCGGAAGCGCTCGGCCACCACCCGCAGCCGGCCCTGCGGTTGCGTCGACAGCGCCGCCTCGCCGTCCAGCCGCAGCAGGCCGTCGCCCTCGCTGCGGAAGACGCCCTCGGCCACCTGGACCCGCTGCCCGTCGAGCCGCACCAGGAGCCGGCCGTCGCGCAGGTTCACGCCCTGGAACAGGTTGCGCACGGCCAGCTCGCGGCCCGACACCTCGCCGCGCAGGTCGGGCGAGGCCAGCGTGCCGCCCAGCCCCACGTCGGCGGCCAGCCGGCCGTCGACGCGCCAGCCGGCGGGCACCCAGGGGGAGAAGGCGGCCAGCGCCGGCAGGTCGAGCTGCAGCCGGCCGTCGAGCCGGGCGTCGCCGGTGGGCGCGAGGTCGCCCGGCGCGCCGGTCAGGGTCTGCCGGCCGTCGATGCGGCCGAGGCGGTCGCTGGCCAGCGTCTGCGCCAGCTGCCAGCGCCCGCCGTCGGCCCGGGCGGTGACCCGCAGCGCCTGCAGGCCGAAGTCCAGCGGCCGGCCATCCACCCGCAGGCCGAGGTCACCCGACCGCCGCGACAGCTGCACGTCGGCGTTCAGGGTCTCGGCCAGCGTGATGTCGGCCCGGCCGCCGATGGCCAGGTCGCCGCGCCAGCCGAACTGCGGCTGCAGCGCGGCCAGCAGCGGCGCCACCGTCAGCGGCTCCAGCTCGGCCTGCAGGCGAGCCTGCTGGGCGCGCCCGCCCTGGGCGGCCTGCCAGCGCGCGGTCGTCCAGCGCAGCGCGGCGTTGAGCACGGTGAGCCGGCCCGGCGCCAACGACGCCTGCAGCGGCCGGCCGGCGGCGTCGAGCCGGGTGTCGAGGCCGAGGTCCTGCGCCTGCAGCCAGGGTGTGCCGCCGCCCTGGCGCGGCGCCGCGCGCAGCTGCTGCAGCGTGCCCTGCCAGCGGCTGCCGCTCGACTCGGGCTGCCAGCGGCCGTTGGCCTCCAGCACCAGCCGGCTGCCGCCCGGCGCCGCGCCGGCCCAGGCCGGCGGCTGCAGGGGGCTGTCGGCCTGCAGCGACAGGCGGTGCGCGGACAGCGTGCCGTCCAGCCGTGCCTGCAGCCGCTGCAGCCGGCGCTCGCCCTGGGCCAGGCCGGCGGCGTCGAGCTGCAGGCCGAGCGGCGCGTCGGCCACCAGCCCGCCGAAGCGCCACTGCGCCTGCAGCCGGTCGGCGGCCAGGCCCGGCAGGCGCAGCGCGTCGAGCTCGATCCGGCCCTCGGTGCGCAGGCGGGGCCACTGGCCGGCCAGCGTGGCCTGCCCGGTGGCCGAGCCGCCGGTGGGCCGCCAGTCTGCGCTGCCCGGCGCCAGCGCCAGCAGCGGCGCCAGCGCGTCCAGTCGCGGCGCCTGCAGGGCGATGCGCCACTGGCCGAGGCCGGCCTCGCCGGCGGTGGTGCGGCCGTCGGCGCTGAGCCGGTTGCCGGCGGCCTGCAGCCAGCCGTCGACGCCCACCGCACGGTCGGCGGCGCTGGTCAGGCGGGCGTCGGCGCTCAGCGGCACGCCTGCCAGGCGGCTGCCCTCGTCCAGCCGCAGCCGGGCGCGGCCCTGCACGCCGGCCAGGCCACCGGCGTCCGGCGCGACCACCACGTCGGCCGACCAGTCGCCGGTCAGCGACGAGGGCTGGCGGCTGGCCGGCAGCGGCAGCCAGTCGGCCGGGTCGAGCCGGCGCAGCCGGCCCTCGGTGGTGACGGCCCAGCGGCCGTTGCCGTCCTGCCGGCCCGCGGCCTGCGCCTGGGCCGAGGCGTCGCCCGCCTGCGCCTGCAGCGAGGGCAGGTCGAAGGCCAGCCGGCCGTCGGCCGCGCGCTGCAGCGTGGCCTGGGTGGTCAGCCGCAGCGGCGGCGCACCGCGGCGCGCCAGCCGGCCCTGCAGGTCGACGCCGACCGCCGCGTCGAGCGGCGCGGGTGGCGACGGCGTCGGCCCGGTGGGCAGGCCGGCGAGGCGCAGCGTCACCGGACCGCTCAGCGTCATCGGCGGGGCGGCGCCGTGCAGCCGTGCCGGCTGCACGGCGTCGAGCGCCAGCCGCAGGTCGAGTGTCCCCGCGTCGAGCCGGCCGTCGCCGGTGAGCCGCCCGGCCGCCGCGTCCCCGCCCAGGTCGGCGATCAGGCGTTCGAGGGTCAGGGCCAGCGGGTCGGTCGGCCGTCCGGCGAGGGTGGCCTGCAGCCGGCGCACCGGCAGCCGGGCGGCGTCCCAGGCGCCCGGCCGAGCGTTGGTGACGTCGGCCGTGACGCGCAGGGCCTGCCCGTCGGCCCCGCCGTCCACGCGGGCCTGTCCGTCGAGGCGGGTCGCCGGCAGGCCGCGCGCCAGCACCGACAGGTCCAGCGCCTGCGGCCGCAGGTCGGCGAAGACCAGCGACCAGGGCGCGAAGGGCGCCAGCACCGCCTCCAGGCCGGCCTGACCGGCCGGGCCGGCGTCGAGCCGGCCGGCCAGCCGCGGCTGGCGCAGCGGGCCGCTGGCGTCGGCGGTCAACCGCCAGGGCAGCCGGGCACCGTCCGCGGTCGCCACGGCGAGAGCGGCCTGCAGCGGCAGCTCGCCACCGGCGCCCACCTGCGCGGAGGCCTGCAACTGCAGCCCCTGCACCTGCAGCGCCAGCCGCTGCAGGCGGTGCAGGGCGCCCGCGTCCGCACCGAGCGCCAGATCGGCCGCCACGCCGCTGATCGTGGGCAGGTCGTTGACCTGCACCCGGCCGAGCCGCAGGTCCTCCACCGCGAGCGCCAGCGGCAGGCGCAGGTGCTCCGGCGGCTGCATCGGCGGGTCGGGCTCGGGCTGCGGCGTGGTGCGCACCTCGACCTCGGCGGCGGCCGGTCGCACCAGCGTCAAGCCGACCCAGGCGCCCGGGTGCGGCCGCCAGCGCCAGCGGGCGTCCTGCCAAGCCAGGTCGCGCAGGGTCACGGTGGTGCCGCCGCCCTGCCACTGCAGCCGGGCGATGCGGTAGGCGCCGCCGGTGGGCCGGCCTTCGACGCCGTCGGCCTGCAGGCCCGGCACACGGGCCAGCGCCCAGCGCAGGCCGGCGTCGCTGTGCCACAGCCCCACGACCGCGCCCGCCAGCACCAGCAGCAGCGCCAGCGGCACGCCGAGCAGCCACGGCCAGCGGCGGTGCCGGGTCGGGGTCGGCGGGGGGCTTGTTCGGACGCGGCCATCAGAAGGTCACCCCCACGGTGAGGTGCAGGCGGAAGCGCTGGTCCTCCTCGCCGTAGGCGATGTCGAGCTTGGCCGGTCCGATCGGGCTGCGGTAGCGCAGGCCGACGCCGGCGCCGACGGCCGGCTTCAGGTCGCCCCAGCGCTGCGCGGCACGGCCGGCGTCGACGAAGGCGGCCCACCACAGGTCGGGCAGCCGGGCCAGCAGCGGCCGCGCGATCTCGGCGCTGGCGGTGACGATGACCTTGCCGCTGGTCAGCGAGCCGTTGACCACCGGCGCCAGCTCGCGGTAACCGTAACCGCGCACCGAGTCGTCGCCACCGGCGCGCCAGCGCATCGACTCCGGGGGCACCACGTCGTCGGCGGAAAAGATCTGGCCGGCCTCCACCCGGGCCTGCCCGTACCAGCTGCCGAGCGGGCGGTAACCGGTCCAGCGCGCATAGGCCCGCGCGAAGGGCCCGCTGCCGCCCGGCTGCGAGCGCGCCTGCCCGCCGCCGCCCTGCAGCGACAGCACCTGACCGCGCGTGGGCAGCAGCAGGTCGTCGAGGTCGCGGAAGATGACGTGGTAGTGCGCGGACAGCGCGTCGGAGCGCTGCTCGCCGAGGCGGTTCGTCGTCAACGACCGTTCGGTCTCGACGAACACCAGGCGGCTGATGCGCCGGGTCTCCTGCGCCCGGCCGGCGCGCAGGCGGGCCGAGTCGACGCGGTCGTCGTCCGAGCGCTGGCGCAGCACGTTGCCGGAGACCAGGTTGCGCCACAGGCCCGGCAGCGTGTGGGTGCTCAGCTCGCCGGTCCAGCCCTGCTCGCGCTGGGCCAGCTCGACGCGGCTGCGCGCCAGCCAGGCCTGGCCGAAGGGGCGGCGGTGGATGTAGTCCACCGACACCCGCGGGCCGATGTTGGCGCTGTAGCCGGCGCCGAACGTCGCCTCCTGCAGTCGGCGCTCGGCCAGGCGCACCTCCACCGGCACCGCCGCGGGATCGGCGCCCTCGGTGGCCAGCGTGACGGTGGCACGGTCGAACAGGCCGCTGCGCTGCAGCCGCTCCTGGTAGTCGAGCAGCAGCGTCTCGGTGGCCGGCGTGCCGGGCGGGAAGTCGGCGATGTTCTGCACCGTCCGCTCGTCGTGGTGGTTCAGGCCGACGATGCGAAGCGGACCGGTGCGGTGCAGCGGGCCGCTGTCGGCCTCGGCCTGCAGCGCGGCGCGCTGGGTCGCCGCGTCGACGGCGGCGCGGGTGCTGCGCCAGTCGGCCGCGACGTAGCCCTGCGCGCGCAGCCGGGCCATCGACTGGTCCTTGGCGCGGCCCCAGTCGGCGTCGCGGAAGGGATCGCCCGGCGCCAGGGTCCAGGCGTCGAGGAAGGCCTGCCGCGATCGCCGGGCGTGCGGCTGACCGGCCGCGGCGTCCGCGGCCAGCGCGCCGGTGACCGACAGGTCGACGCTGCCGACGACCGTGCGCGGTCCGGGTGTCACGGTGACCCGCACGCGAGGCGGATCGCCGCCCAGCGATTCGGCCCGGACCTGGGCGTTGTAGTGGCCCTCGGTGTCGAGCAGCGCCTTGGCCTGCTGCGGGGCGGCGTCGACCAGCCGCTGCACCTCCTGCGCGCCCACCGGACGGCCGGCGGCCAGCCGGTTCACCCGCGCCAGGTCGAGGTGCTGGCGCAGCAGGTCGTCGAGGGGGGAGGGCGCGACGACCTCAAGGCGCAGCACCTCGGCCGGCGCCGCGGCGGCCTTCGCCTCGTCATCGCCGCCGGGTCGCAGTGCCGCGCAGCCGGAGCACAGGGCGGCCAGCAACAGGGCGGCGCCGCACAGCGCGCTCGGTGGCCGGGTGCGGCCGCGGGGGGTCGGGACTCCTCGAACAACAGCGCCATCGGCAGGTCATGGGCAGGTCGCCCCATCGTCGGACGCCGCCGCCATGCAAACCGCGACCCTGGCTTCGCCGAAGCCCGGGTCTGCCGAGGCCAGGGCCAAAAGCAAAGGGGCCTGACGTGTGTCAGGCCCCTTGCCGTTTCCTCGTGCTCGGTTTCCGTTGAGGCTTCCGTCGCGCTTGGTTTCGTGGTGCTGAATCTGGTGCCGGTGACCGGAATCGAACTGGTGACCTTCGCATTACGAATGCGCTGCTCTACCGACTGAGCTACACCGGCGGGTGCAGCCCGCGAGTATAGCCTGCCGTGCCGGCCCGGCCGGTGGGGCTCAGGCCGCCCGGGGCAGGGCGGGGTCGAGCAGCACCAGGTGCCCGGCCGCCGGCGTGCGGCCGGTGACGGCGCTCGGCGCCGCCGCCCGCCCGAGGCGGAAGAACATGACCGGTGCCGCATCGGGCAGGCCCAGCCGGTCCATCAAGGTGTCCAGCCGACGCTGCAACGCCTGCTGGCCGCGGGCGGAGACCCAGCCGTCGCCAGGTCGCTGCAGCGCCAGCGCCGTGGCCGCGGCCATCGGCTGGAAGGCGGCACCCGCCGCGGTGGCCGCCAGCCACACCCGCTGCAGGCCGCGGCCGGCCTGCAGCGTGGCCACCGCGCTGCGGCTGTCGGCCACCAGCAGGCCGAGGTGGGGCGCCAGCGCGCAGGGCAGGCGGGCGGCGCGCTGGGCCAGCAGCCGGTGCGCGCCGACGGCGGCCAGGCCGCGCATCACCGGCCAGTGGCGCATCAAGGCGAAGCCGGCGCGCATCGGCGGCTCGATCTCCAGCGCCGCGGGCGGCAGGCCCTCGTCGACGGAGCCGGTCCAGCCGCGCTCGAAGCGCACGCCGGCGAACAGCTCCTCGTGCAACCGCCGGCGGCAGAAGCGTTCGGCCTCGGCGCCGGTGATGGCGGCGAGCGCCGGCCGCCGCGCGGCGGCCGCGTCCAGCCATGCCAGGCGCAGGCCGGGCAGGCCCTCCAGCGCCTGCGACAGGCTGTGCAGCACGTCCGGCGCCAGGCGTTCACGGCGATAGAAGCGGCGGTTGGTGTGGCGCTGGGCGATCTGCGCCGCCAAGGCGTCGGCGCCGGCCACCCCGGCGGGGTGCCAATGAAGGCGGGCCAGGTGCTCCGGCCGGTCGGCATCGGGCAGCCAGCGTGTCTCCGCGCGCAGGCCCTCGGTCGCCGCGGCGAGGCGGATGTTCTCCACCACCGCGCCGGCCGCCAGCCGCGCCAGCCAGGCCTTGTGCGGCTGTTCGCGCCAGCCGGCGTGGTCGGTGGCGACGAGGTCCAGCGTCTGCGCGGCGGCTTCGAAGCGCAGCGCGTGGCGGTTCTCGGCGGAGGGCGCCGCCAGGCCGGCCTCGACCAGCCGCAGCAGGGTGTCGCGCTGGGGCATGGCGGTCAGCCGGCGGCCTGCCGTTCCTGCGCCGCCTTCGCCGCGAGTCGCCGGCCGGCGATGCGGCGCAGCAGCCGCTGCAGCGGGTGGCGGTGACCGCCCGGCCGCCAGGTCTTCTTCAACCGGTGGTGGTAGGCGTCGTAGTGCAGCCCGCTGGGCGCGGCGACCCGCTTGCCACGGCCGAGCACCGCCTTCAGCACCTCGGTGGCGGCGATGGCGCTGCACAGCTGCACCGCGGCGATGGTCGAGGGACCGCGGCGCTCGGTCAGGTTGACCCGGGACGGGTCGACCAGGTACTTCATCTGCAGCATCGCCGGCGACAGGCCGACCAGGAAGCGCAGCGCCTGCTCGTCCTCGTCCTGCCCGTCGAGGCCGAAGTAGTCGTCGAAGCTCATGCCGTCCGGCGTGAAGTTCAGCAGCGCCGCGCCCATGCCCAGCGGCGCCACCGTCGTCGCCGGGATGCCGCGTGTGCGGCAGGCCTGGAAGACGCGCTGCCGGATGCCGAGGGCGAAGAAGTCCAGCCCGTCCAGGTAGGCGTCGCCGCCGTCGAGGAAGGCGTCGAGGTTGCGCTCGTTGACGCCGTCGGGGAAGCAGCGGATGTCCAGCTCCGGGTTGATCTGGCGGGCCATCTCCACCATCACCTCGAGCTTGGAGCGGCCGACGCTGTCGACGTTGGCGCCGGCCTGGCGGTTGAAGTTGGCCAGCGAGAAATGGTCGAAGTCGGCGATCGAGAAGGCGCCGACGCCCATGCGCGCCAGCGTCAGCAGGTAGACCCCGCCGACGCCGCCCAGCCCGGCGATGCACACCCGGGTGTGCTTCAGCCGCTGCTGCTCGTCGGCGGTGACCCAGCCGAGGTTGCGCGAGAACGCCTCGTCGTAGTCGAAGCAGGGCTCACCCTGGGGCTCGATGCCGTGCAGGCCATGGACGGCTGCACGTTCCTTCAGTACTGCACTCATCGGAAGGACCTGGTACTGCTGCGGCCCGCGGGCTGCGGGCCTGGGGAAATGTAAGGGCGACGGGCGCGTCAGACGGTGGCGGACCGGACGCCGTGGCCCGGCACCAGCGCTTCGAACGCGTCCTCCAGCGGCTCCAGCACCGACGACCAGAAGCCCTGGTGCGCCACGGCCTGGCGCTCGCCACGGGCGTTGGCCAGGCGGGTGGCCATCGCCGGCTCCTGCGAGGCGGCGAAGAAGTGCGGGTACAGCGAACGCTCGACGGCCGCCCGTTCCGGCTGGCCGCCGACGCGGGCGATCTCCCGCCGGGCGTGGGTCAGGTCCAGGCCGAGCAGCACGGCGGGGGCGTCGACCCGCCGGTTCCAGCGCTCGGGACCCAGCGGCGCGAAGCCGAGCAGGCGGCGGTAGAAGGCGACGTGCCGCGGGTTGACCTCCACCACCAGGCGGTCCTGGCCCTCGACACGGTGCGCGCACAGGTAGGCGACGTGGAAGATGCCGGCCAGCACCCGCTTGGACGACAGCATCGGGTCCATCGCCAGCTTGGTGAACTCGCACACCCGGTGGCCGGCGTCGCGCAGCCGGTCGATCTCCTCGGCGAACAGCTCGTCGGCCAGCAGGCGGCCCTGCTGCTCGAAGCCGACCGTCAGCGTGCCGACGGTCTGCTCGTTCTCGTGCGCCACCAGCGTCACCGCGTGGCGGGCACCCTCGGGCGGCAACTGCACGCCGAGGTAGCCACGGTGGGCGTACATGCGCTGCAGCAGCTGGGCGGCGTGGGCGCGTTGCGCACCGCCAGGCACCACGGAAATGGCGAACCGCTGCTCGCCCGACAGGGTGCCGCAGGCGATTTCCTGCGGCCCTCGCGGCGCGACGTTGGCGTGGCGCGTCGAGTGGTCCTGCACAGCGCGTACGGCGGCGGCAGGCAAATGCAGCGTGCTGGAATTCACGTGGAATGTCCTCCCTGGTGGTCGGCAGCCATCCGCCTCCTGGCCTTCATTGCGAAGGTCCGGTACTGCGAACGAACGGTGGATTCAGGGACCGCGACCGACCCTCATGGAGCGTCGATCGGACCCGCGAGCGATACGTCTTGCCGCGGTGCGGCGCCGGTGCTCCCGGCCCTTCGAAGGGTTCAGTGCACCGACGGGACGCATTGTTCAACGGGGTATCGGCGGGTCCCGCACTTCACCCGTATCAAACAGTTCCGTCATCAAACGTGAACACCGCTTGTCAGGCGACGCTGTCAGCGCACCTCGCTGACAGGGGAAAACCAGGTCGTGCCGAGGAAGCCGCGGGCCGTGGTCGTGCGGCTGTCCGACGACTTGTAAGAAAAAATCCGACATCGCTGAAGGGGCAGCACTCGTTGCGGTCGGTTGCAAAGAGGTAAGCCTTACCTGGCGCGCCGGCCCTCTCCTCTGACGGCTCCAGCGGCGAACTCGGAAGAATTTGCCGGTTTTGCGAATGCTGCAGCGCATCAATGCATCCCGCCGGCACAAAAAAACCCCGCATCGCGGGGCTTCGAGCAGGCCTTTGGAGCAGGCCTGACGAGGTCCGATCAGCGGCTGGCGCGGCGCCGCTTGGCCACGAGCCCGACCACACCGATGCCGGCGAGCATCAGCGCGTAGGTCTCGGGCTCCGGGATCGGGGCGGCGTGCATGTCGGCGCTGCCCACCACGCAGGGTGCACCGCTGGGGCAGAGCGGGGAGCCATTGTTGTAGATGGTGTAGGACGTGTTGAACAACACGTCGGCACCGGCAAAGGTGTTGGTGTTGAAGAAGGCGTTGGCCACCGCCCCCGCGCCCACCGTGTTGCCGTTCGCGTTGCCGGTGAAGTCCACGTCCGCGACGCCGTTGCCCGAGCCCTGCAGCAGGCCGGACCCGGTGTTGACGTTGCTGCTCGTCAGCCCGCGGCCGGCCAGCGTGAGGAACAGGGTTCCGTCGCTGGCGGAGGCGGCCGTGTCCTTGTTGAAGTCCGGCGAGCCGTCGAGGTAGAAGTTGATCCAGCCGCCGGAGAAGGTGACGTCGGTCGGTGAGGTGATGGTCTGGACGACGTAGCCGCCGAAGGTGAAGGTCAGCTCGCAGCCGCTGCAGTACGACGACAGCGGCATGCCGTTGATCTGCCCCACCGTGCCGTAGCCGGCCAGCGTCTGGCCTGGCGCCGTGACGATGTTCTCGTACACCGTGCCGGCATGGATTTGCGCCCCGTCGGGCAAGGTGAGACCGCTGATGGTGATGGCGGATGCGTAGCCGCCCGTGGCCAGCGTTGCCGCGGCGACCAAGGCCTTGAGCCTGAACTGCATGGTTGACTCCCGTTTGCACAACACGGCGGATGCCGCGGGCTTACAAGTGCAAACGGTGTTCCCTTTTCGACCCCGTAGTTACCTGTCCCTCGTCCAGGGGGAGGCACGCCCCGGGGAGGCTGTATCAAGAACAGTCGTTTCTCCGTGCAACCGACGGGGAACGCGGTCGGTGCTCGTCCCACCGACCCTCCGAAAGGCCAAGGGCCGCCGGCGCGGCGCCGGCGGCCCTTGAAAAGCCTGCTGCAAGGTGGGAAGGCGGGGGGAAGGTTCAGGCCGCCGGCTTGACCGCGGCGGCGGGCTCCGTCTCCAGGTGGTAGCCGGTCACGCGCTCCACCTCCTTGCGCGAGCCGAGGACGACGCTGACGCGCTCGTGCAGCTTCGTCGGCGCCAGGGCCAGGATGCGCTCGCGGCCATTGGTGGCGGCACCGCCCGCCTGCTCGACGAGGAAGGCCATCGGGTTGGCCTCGTACATCAGGCGCAGCTTGCCGGGCTTGTCGGGCTCGCGCCGGTCCCAGGGGTAGAGGAAAACGCCGCCGCGGCTCAGGATGCGGTGCACGTCGGCCACCATGCTGGCGACCCAGCGCATGTTGAAGTCCTTGCCGCGCGGGCCCTCCTTGCCGGCCAGGCATTCGTCGATGTAGCGACGCACCGGCGGTGCCCAGTGGCGCATGTTCGACATGTTGATGGCGAACTCCTTCGTCTCCTCGGGAATGCGCACCTGGTCGGCGGTGAGCACCCAGGCGCCCTGTTCGCGGTCGAGGGTGAACATCGCCACGCCGTCGCCCACGGTCAGCACCAGGGTGGTCTGCGGGCCGTAGACGCAGTAGCCGGCCGCGGCCTGCGCCGAGCCGGGCTGCAGGAAGTCCTTCTCGGCCACGCCGTGGTGCTGGTCGGGCTTGCGCAGCACCGAGAAGATGGTGCCGATGCTGACGTTCACGTCGATGTTCGACGAGCCGTCCAGCGGGTCGAACAGCAGCAGGTACTCGCCCTGCGGGTAGCGGTTGGGCACCAGGTGGATGGTGTCCATCTCCTCGCTGGCCATGGCGGCCAGGTGGCCGCCCCATTCGTTGGCCTCGATCAGCACCTCGTTGGCGATGACGTCCAGCTTCTTCTGCACCTCGCCCTGGACGTTCTCGCTGCCGGCGGTGCCAAGGATGTCGCCGAGCGCGCCCTTGTTGACCTGGATGGCGATGCGCTTGCAGGCGCGGGCGACGACCTCGATCAGCAGCCGCAGCTGGGCGTTGATGCGGCCGTGCTCGCGCTGCTGCTCGACCAGGTACTGCGTGAGGCTCACGCGTTGGGACATGTTCGCTTCTCCTGTGATGACGATTCGGTGTTGCCGGTCCTTCAGGCGGCCTGCAGCGCCCGGCCGACGACCTCGCGCACGTCGTCCGACAGCGTGGGCGCGGCGGCGACGCGGGCGAGGGCGTCGCGCGCGGCGTCGCGGTAGGGCGGCGCCAGCCGGGTCCAGCGGTCCATCACCCGGGCCAGGCGGGCGGCCAGCTGGTGGTTGAAGGCGTCGATTTCCAGCACCCGCTCCGCCCAGAAGGCGTAGCCGGCGCCGTCGGCGCGGTGGAAGCCGGCGGGGTTGTGGGCGCAGAAGGTGAACAGCAGGCTGCGTGCGCGGTTCGGGTTCTTCAGCGAGAAGTCGGGGTGCTGCATCAGCGCGCGCACCCGCTGCAGCGCGTGGCCCGCCTGGCCGGGGCCTTCAGGCGCGGCGGCCTGCAGCGCGAACCACTTGTCGATGACCAGCGGCTCGTCCTTGAAACGGGCGTGGAATCGCTCCAGCGCCGGCGCCGCCAGCTCGCTGCCCGACCCCACCAGCGCCGACAGCGCGCCCAGGCCGTCGGTCATGTTGCCCGCCTGCTTGAAGCGCTGGTAGGCCTTGCCCGGCCACACCACGTCGCCGCGGGCCTGGGCATCGAGGCACAGCATCGACAGCGCCAGGTTGGCCAGTGCGCGCTGGCCGGCGCTGTGCGCATCCGGCGAGTAGCCGCCCGACGGCTGGTGCGCCTCCCAGGCCCACCGCCAGTCCTCGCGCAGGGCCTGGGCCAGCTGCAGCTTCAGCGACTCGCGCGCCGCGTGCACCTTCTGCGGGTCGACGATTTCCAGCTGTTCGGCCAGGTAGGTCTCGGCCGGCAGCGTCAGCACCAGTTCCTTGAAGGCGGCGTCGAGGGTCGGGTCGCGCAGCACGGCGCGCATGGCGGCGACGAAGGCGTCGTCGGCCTCGGGCGTCGCGTCGGCCTGCACGGCGGCGAGCAGGCGCCGCAGCGCCAGGCGCTGGCCGGCCTCCCAGCGGTTGAAGGCGTCGGCGTCGTGGCGCAGCAGCACCAGCAGGGCCGCGTCGTCCAGGCCGTCGACCAGGTGCACCGGCGCCGAGAAGCCGCGCAGCAGCGACGGCACCGGCGGCGCGTCGACGTCCAGGAAGGTGAAGCGGGCCTCGGGCGCATCGAGGACCAGCAGCCGCTCGCTGTCGGCGGCCTGCGCCTCGCCCTCCAGTCGCAAGGGCAGCGCCCGGCCGTCGCGGTCGAGCAGGCCCAGGGCGACCGGGACGACGAAGGGCTCGGCCGCCGGCCGGCCGGGCAGCGGCGCCGGTTCCTGGCGCAGCGTGAGGGTGTAGCGCCGGCCCGCCGCGTCGTGCTCGCCCCGGGCGACGAGCCGCGGCGTGCCGGCCTGCGAGTACCAGCGCTTGAAGGCGCCGAGCCGCTCGGACAGCGGGCTGCCCGGGTTGGCGTCGGCGATGGCCTGCGCGAAGTCGTCGCAGGTCACGGCCTGGCCGTCGTGGCGCTGGAAGTACAGCGTCATGCCGCGCGCGAAACCCTCGCGCCCGACCAGCGTCTGCATCATGCGCACCACCTCCGCGCCCTTGTCGTAGACGGTGGGGGTGTAGAAGTTGTTGATCTCCAGGTACTCGTCCGGCCGCACCGGGTGGGCCATGGGGCCGGCGTCCTCGGGGAACTGCACCTGGCGCAGCTGGCGCACGTCCTCGATGCGCTTGACGGCGCGGGCCGAGGCCGAGCCGGCCATGTCCTGGCTGAACTCCTGGTCGCGGAAGACGGTCAGGCCCTCCTTCAGGCTCAACTGGAACCAGTCCCGGCAGGTGACGCGGTTGCCGGTCCAGTTGTGGAAGTACTCGTGGGCGACCACGCTCTCGACGCCGGCGAAGTCGGTGTCGGTGGCGGTGGCCGGGCTGGCCAGCACGTACTTGGTGTTGAAGATGTTGAGGCCCTTGTTCTCCATCGCCCCCATGTTGAAGTCGCCCACCGCGACGATCATGAAGCGCTCCAGGTCCAGCGGCAGGCCGAAGCGCTGCTCGTCCCAGGCGATGGAGGCGATGAGCGAGGCCATTGCGTGCTCGGTCTTGTCCAGGTCGCCGCGGCGCACGTAGACCTGCAGCAGGTGGTCGTGGCCCGATCGGCTGCGGATGCGCTGTTCGCGCGCCACCAGGTCGGCGGCGACGACCGCGAACAGGTAGCTGGGCTTGGGGAACGGGTCGTGCCACTTGACGAAGTGGCGGCCGTTGTCGAGGTCGCCCCGGCCCACGAGGTTGCCGTTGGACAGCAGCACCGGGTATTTCTTCTTGTCGGCCTTCAGCGTGACGGTGTAGGTCGCCATCACGTCCGGCCGGTCGAGGAAGTAGGTGATGCGGCGGAAGCCCTCGGCCTCGCACTGCGTGAACAGGCCGCTGTCGCTGGCGTAGAGGCCCGACAGCTGGGTGTTCTTCTCCGGGCAGCAGGTGTTGCGGATCTCCAGCGTCAGCGGCGCGTCGCCGGCGTCGCGCAGCGCGTCGATGACCAGCAGGCCGTCCTCGTGGCGGAAGCTGACGCTCTCCCCGTCGAGCGACACCCGCAGCAGGTTCAGCGCCTCGCCGTGCAGCCGCAGCGGCTGCGGCGCGCAGGCCGGGTTGCGCTGCAGCGTCAGCCGGCTGGTGACCAGGGTCTTGGCGGCGTCCAGGTCGAAGGTCAGGTCGACCGCGGTGATGTGGAAGGCCGGCGGGGCGTAGTCCTCGCGGCGGATGGGGGCGGGTTGGCCTTCGCGCATGGTGTTGTGGTTGTGGGTGGAAGGGCCGCCGGCCAGGCCGGGTCCGGGCGCAACGGCACGGGACGGCGGCGCACTCGCCATGGTATCGCCCGCCAACAGGCCCCCCGCGCGGCGCCGCCGGGCAGCCCGGACAGGGAAAGTCCGAAGAGGGCGAACGCGCGAAGCCGCGATGCCTGTCAGAAAGCCGTAAGCACACCGGCCCGAAATGCAACCACATGTTGGCGCTGCTCAATCTGCTGCAGGTCGTGCTGTACATCCCGCTGCTCGGGCTGGTCGGGCAGGCGGCGCTGTACGTCTTCGCCGGTCATCGGCGCGAGACCAACCTCTTCTACAAGCTGCTGCAGCTGCTGTCCAAGCCGTTCACCTGGCTCGTGCGCCGCATCAGCCCCGCCAGGGTGGCCGACCGACACGTGCCCTTCGCCACCTTCTGCCTGTTGCTGCTCGCCTACCTGGTGGTGACGATGGAGAAGATCAGCCTGTGCCTGCGGGTGGGCGTGGAGCTGTGCAAATGAGGTCGCTCGGATGGTGGGGGCTGAGGCTTCGTGCCGTCGCCCTTCTGTTCTTCAACCGGCGGCGCGAGGCCGAGGCGGTGTTCGGCCGCCTGCTGGCCCTGCGGCCCGACGACCCCTATGCGCTGGCCAGCCGGGCGCATGTGCGGGCCCAGCTCGGCCGGCGCGCGGAGGCCATCGCCGACGCGCGGCGCCTGGTCGCCGTTCACCCCCGGCGCAGCGCGGGCGACTGGTTCAACCTGGCCTACCTGCTGGAGCAGGACGGCGACCTGTCCAGCGCCGAGGCCGCGTTCCGGCGTGCCCTGGAGCTCGACGACCGGCTCGACCGCGCCTGGTACGGGCTGGGCCTGACCCTGATCTGTCAGCAGCGGCTGGACGAAGCGGTGGAGGCGCTGAAGCGCAACACCGAGCTGCAGCCGATGAGCCCTTACGGGTGGTACCAGTTGGCCCGCGTGCACCTGGACCGCCAGCAACCCGACGAGGCGCGCCGGATCATCCGGCACCTGCGGGGTTTCGAGCCCAAGGTCGCGGCCCAGCTGGAGCGCGAGACCGGGATGGCGCCGTGACAGGCGCTTGTCGGCAGATGGTCAACGCAACGAAAGGCATGCCATGCAGCTAACGCAGACGCAGGAGCATTACTGGCAGAAGAACCTGCGCATCACGGGCGTCCTGCTCGCGATCTGGTTCTTCGTCACCTTCGTGATCGGTTATTTCGCCCGCGACCTGAACTTCAACTTCTTCGGTTGGCCGTTCAGCTTCTGGGTGGCCGCGCAGGGCGCGCTGATCGTCTACGTGCTCATCATCTGGTACTACGCCCGGACCATGAACCGGCTGGACCAGGAACACGGCGTCGCCGAGGAGGAATGACATGGCTGGACTGAGCGCAACCACGGCCGCGGCCACCGCGACCGCGGCCGAGAACCGGGCCTTCAAGAAGCAGCTCAACAAGGTGTACGCCTGGTACACCGGCGGCTTCCTGATCTTCCTCGTCGTGCTGGCGGTCCTCGAACAGGCCGGCCTGCCGCGCAGCTGGATCGGGCTCATCTTCCTGTTGGCCACCGTGCTGCTGTACGCGGGCATCGGGGTGATGAGCCGCACCACCGACGCGTCGGAGTACTACGTCGCCGGCCGTCGCGTGCCGGCGATCTACAACGGCATGGCCACCGGCGCCGACTGGATGAGCGCGGCCTCCTTCATCGGCATGGCCGGCACGCTCTACCTCACGGGCTACTCCGGCCTGGCCTTCATCATGGGCTGGACCGGCGGCTACTGCCTGGTGGCGCTGTTCCTCGCGCCCTACCTGCGCAAGTTCGGGCAGTTCACCATCCCGGACTTCCTCGGCGCCCGCTACGAGGGCAACCTGCCGCGGCTGATCGGCATCCTGGCGGCCATCCTCTGCTCCTTCACCTACGTCGTGGCGCAGATCTACGGCGTCGGCCTGATCACCGCCCGCCTGTCGGGCGTGGCCTTCGAGATCGGCATCTTCGTCGGCCTGGCCGGCATCCTGGTGTGCAGCTTCCTGGGCGGCATGCGCGCCGTGACCTGGACCCAGGTGGCGCAGTACATCATCCTCATCATCGCCTACATGATCCCGGTGGTCTGGCTGAGCGTGAAGCAGACGGGCGTGCCGGTGCCGCAAGCCATCTACGGCCAGCAGCTGCAGAAGGTGACCGAGGCCGAGAACCGGCTGAAGAACGACCCCAAGGAGAAGGAGGTCCAGGCCATCTTCAAGTCGCAGTCCGACGCGCTGGCGGCCAAGCTGAAGGACGTGCCCACCGCACTGGCCGCCGACCGCGCCGCCGCACAGAAGCGGCTCGACGACCTGCGCGCGGCCAACGCGCCGGCCGCCGACGTGGCCGCCGCCGAGAAGGCCCTGGCCGCGCTGCCCAAGGACGAGGCCGAGGCGCGCAAGGCGTGGACGGCGGCCAAGGCCACCGCCGACACCCGGGCCCGGCCGCTGGCCGGCATGCCGGCGCATGCCCAGATCTACGCGGGGGACCCCGACGGCGACGCCGCGGCGCAGAAGACCTACAACGAATCGCGCCGCAACTTCCTCGCGCTGGTGTTCTGCCTGATGGTGGGAACCGCCGCGCTGCCGCACATCCTGATGCGCTACTACACCACCCCGTCGGTGAAGGAGGCGCGCGAGTCGGTGACCTGGTCGCTGTTCTTCATCTTCCTGCTGTACTTCACCGCGCCGGCGCTGGCGGTGCTGGTCAAGTACGAGGTCTTCACCGCACTGGTGGGCACACCGTTCGACAAGCTGCCCGAATGGATCGCCGCCTGGAACAAGGTCGACCCGACGCTGCTGTCGGTGGCCGACGTCAACAAGGATGGCATCTTCCAGCTCGGCGAGATGCGCATCGGCGGCGACATCATCGTGCTGGCCACACCGGCCATCGGCGGGCTGCCGTACGTCATCAGCGGCCTGGTGGCGGCCGGTGGCCTGGCGGCGGCGCTGTCCACCGCCGACGGCCTGCTGCTGACCATCGCGAACGCGCTGTCGCACGACCTGTACTACAAGATGATCGACCCCAACGCCTCCACCGCCCGCCGGGTGGGCATCTCGAAGGCGCTGCTGCTGGTGGTCGCCCTGCTGGCCGCCTTCGTGGCCGCGCAGAAGCCGGCCGACATCCTTTTCCTGGTGTCGGCCGCGTTCTCCTTCGCGGCGGCGGCCTTCTTCCCGGCGCTGGTGCTCGGCATCTTCTGGAAGCGGGCCAGCAAGTGGGGCGCCTCGTTGGGCATGCTGGCCGGCCTCGGCGTGACCTTCTACTACATGGTCACCACCCAGCCCTGGCTGCGCAGCGTGTTCGGCGTCACCTCGCCGATCGAGCTGTGGTGGGGCATCCAGCCGATCTCGGCCGGCCTGTTCGGCGTGCCGGTGGGCTTCGCGGTGATCATCATCGTGAGCCTGCTCACCGCGCCGCCGAAGAAGGAGACGCAGGAGCTGGTCGAGCACGTGCGCTACCCCGACCTGAAGCGCGCGGCGCCCGCCCACGCCTGACGGACGCTCCGTTCCGGTCAAGCCCCGCTCGTCCCGAGCGGGGTTTTTTTGGCCGGTCAGAGGTCGATGCGCCAGTGCCGGTCGCAGCGGCGGCAGCGCACGCGCAGCTGCCGCTCGTCCGCCCCCTGATCGGGCAGCAGGTCCCACTTGGCGTAGCTGTCGCAGGCTTCGCACACCGCCTGGTCGGCGACGTACTCGGCGTGGTTGAGCAGGTACAGGTAGCGCCGCATGGCCCACAGGCCCAGCGCCGCGCTGACCACCACGCAGGCCACCAGCTCCACCTGTTCGAGCAGCGAGTGCTCGAACGACAGGGCCTCGAAGGCGCCCAGCAGGCCCAGCGCCGCCAGCAGCAGCAGCACGAGGTGGGCGTGGCTGCGCAGCAGCTCGCGCTCGTACCACTTGCGAAAGCCCAGGCGGCGGATGACGACCCGGGCGTCCATGTCCGTCCTACACGCCCTGCTTCAGGCTGGCCTGGATGAAGGCGTCCAGGTCGCCGTCGAGCACCTTCTGGGTGTTGCTGATCTCGACGTTGGTGCGCAGGTCCTTGATGCGGCTCTGGTCCAGCACGTAGCTGCGGATCTGGTGACCCCAGCCGACGTCGGTCTTGCTGTCCTCCAGCTTCTGCTGCGCCTCCATCTGCTTGCGCATCTCGTGCTCGTAGAGCCGGGAGCGCAGCATCTGCCAGGCCTCGTCGCGGTTGCGGTGCTGGCTGCGGTCGTTCTGGCACTGCACGACGATGCCGGTGGGAATGTGCGTCAGCCGCACCGCCGAGTCGGTCTTGTTGATGTGCTGGCCGCCGGCACCGCTGGCGCGGAAGGTGTCGGTGCGCACGTCCGCCGGGTTGATCTCGATCTCGATCGAGTCGTCCACCTCCGGGTAGACGAACAGCGAGGCGAAGCTGGTGTGCCGGCCGCCAGCGGAGTCGAACGGGCTCTTGCGCACCAGCCGGTGCACGCCGGTCTCGGTGCGCAGGTGGCCGAAGGCGTACTCGCCCTCGACCTTGAGGGTGGCCGAGCGGATGCCCGCCACGTCGCCTTCGGTCTCCTCCATCACCTCGGCCTTGAAGCCCTTGCGCTCGCAGTACTTGAGGTACTGGCGCAGCAGCATGCTGGCCCAGTCGCAGGCCTCGGTGCCGCCCGCGCCGGCCTGGATGTCGATGAAGCAGTTGCTCGGGTCCGCCGGGTTGTTGAACATGCGGCGGAACTCCAGCCCCTCGACCTCGGCGCGCAGGGCCTCGGCCTCGGCCTCGATGGCGGCCAGGCCGTCGAAGTCGTCGTCGGCCTTGCTCATCTCCCACAGCTCGAGGTTGTCGGAGAGGTTGCGCGTCAGGTGGTCGATGGTCTTGACCACCGTCTCCAGGCCCTTCTGCTCGCGGCCGAGTTCCTGCGCCCGCTTGGGCTCGTTCCACACCGCGGGGTTTTCCAGCGCGGCGTTGACCTCGTTCAGGCGCAGCGCCTTGCGGTCGTAGTCAAAGATACCCCCCTTAGCGCGGCGGTGCGCGCTTGCAGGTCGGCGAGGGTGCTGCCGATGGTGTTGATGCGTTCGATGTCCATGGCCGGATTTTCGCATGCACCCCACGAGCCGGCGGCCGGGCGGACCGGGAAAGCCCGGGCCGGGCCGCCGCGGCCGGCCGCGGACACTCGCGCTCGCCGCGGAACCCCCGCCCCGCTCCCCACCGCGATCCCATGCCGCCTGACGCCCTGCCGGCCTTCGAGCGACGTCTGCACCTGATCTACGGCGCCTACACGCTGGCCTTCCTGGCCTTCGTGCTGGCGCTGGGCGTGCTGGAGCGCATGGGCCTGCCGCGCGCCTGGATCGGCGGTGCCTTCCTGCTCGGCACGATGGCGGTGTACGCCGGCATCGGCATCCTGAGCCGGACGTCCGACGCCACCGAGTACTACGTGGCCGGACGCCGGGTGCCGGCGCTCTACAACGGCATGGCCACGGCGGCCGACTGGATGAGCGCCGCCTCCTTCGTCGGCATGGCGGGCACGCTGTACCTGAGCGGCTACGCCGGCCTGGCCTTCGTGCTCGGCTGGACCGGCGGCTTCGTGCTCGTCGCGCTGCTGCTGGCACCGTACCTGCGGCGCTTCGGCCAGTTCACGGTGCCCGACTTCATCGGCGCGCGCTACGGCGGGCGCCTGCCGCGCCTGGTGGCGCTGGCGGCGGCCATCGGGGTGAGCTTCGTCTACCTGGTGGCGCAGATCTACGCCGTCGGCCTCATCACCGCGCGGCTGACCGGTCTGGCCTTCGAGATCGGCATCTTCGTCGGGCTGGGCGGTGTGCTGGTGTGCAGCTTCCTCGGCGGCATGCGGGCGGTCACCTGGACGCAGGTGGCGCAGTACATCGTGCTGGTCATCGCCTACCTGGTGCCGGTGGTCTGGCTGTCGGTCAAGCAGACCGGCCAGCCGGTGCCGCCGCTGGCCGTCGGCCAGCAGCTGCAGAAGGTGAGCGAGCGGGAGGAGCAGCTGCGCCGCGACCCGAAGGAGCTGGAGGTGATCGCGCTGTTCCAGGCGCGGGCCGACCAGGCCGAGGCCCGGCTGCGCGACCCCGCGGCCACGCTGGCGGCCGATCGGCAGGCGGCCGAGCGGCGCGTCGCCGCGCTGAAGGCGGCGCAGGCGCCGGCACAGGAGATCCTGGCCGCGGAGAAGGCGCTCGCCGCGCTGCCGCGGTCGGCCGAGGAAGCCCGCCGGCGCGACGCCGCCGAACTGGAGAACGCACAGGCCCGTGCGCGGCCGCTGGCCGGCATGCCGTCGCACGCCGAGCCCTTCGCCAGCCGGCCCCGCGGCGACGCGGCGGTGCCGTCGGCGCCCGAGGAATCGCGGCGCAACTTCCTGGCGCTGGTCTTCTGCCTGATGGTGGGCACGGCCGCGTTGCCGCACGTGCTGGTGCGTTCGTACACCACGCCGTCGGTGCGGCAGGCGCGCGAGTCGGTGGCCTGGACCCTGCTGTTCATCAGCCTGCTCTACCTCACCGCGCCGGCGCTGGCGGTGCTGGTCAAGTACGAGATCTTCAACGTGCTCGTCGGCACGCCCTTCGACAAGCTGCCGGGCTGGATCGCCAACTGGTCGAAGCTCGACTCGGGCCTGCTGTCGGTGGTCGACCACAACCGCGACGGCATCTTCCAGCTGGCGGAGATGCGCATCGGCGCCGACATCATCGTGCTGGCGACGCCGGAGATCGCCGGGCTGCCCTACGTCATCTCCGGCATGGTGGCCGCCGGCGGGCTGGCCGCGGCGCTGTCCACCGCCGACGGGCTGCTGCTGACCATCGCCAACGCGCTGTCGCACGACCTGTACTTCCGGCTCATCGACCCCAAGGCGATGAGCTCGCGGCGGGTGGCGATCTCGAAGACGGTGCTGCTGGTGGTGGCGCTGTTCGCCGCCTACGTCGCCACGCTGAGGGTGGGCGACATCGTCTTCCTGGTGGCGGCGGCGTTCTCGCTGGCCGCGGCCACCTTCTTCCCGGCGCTGGTGCTGGGCGTGTTCTGGAAGCGCGCGAACCATGCCGGCTGCGTGCTCGGCATGCTGGCCGGCCTGACGCTGACCTTCTACTACATGGCCACCACCCACCCCTGGCTGCGCGGCGTCTTCGGCGTCGACGCGCCGCTGGCCGATTGCCTGTGGTGGGGCGTGCAGCCGATCGCCGCCGGCGTCTTCGGCGTGCCGCTGGCCTTCGCCGTCACGGTGGTGGCCAGCCTGCTGACGCGGCCGCCCGGCGACACGGAGCTGGCCTTGGTCGACCACCTCCGCCGGCCGGCCTGAGCACGCCGCGCGCGGTCAGGCGCCCAGGAAGGCCTCCAGCCGCTGCGCCAGCGCCCGCGGCTGGTCGTGGTGCAGCATGTGGGCGCAGTCCTGCAGCGTGTGCCGCTCCAGCCGGGCGACCTGCGCGATGCGCGACTCGAACGCCTCGCGCGGGTAACGGTCGCCCCACCAGGTGCGGGTGTCGGTCTGCGCGCCCTCGACCCACAGCACCGGGGCGGTGATGGCCCGCCAGCAGGCGAGGACCTCGTCGACCCGGTAGGGCTCCGGAAAGGGCCGCTTGTGCGCCGGGTCGCTGAGCAGCCGCCACAAGCCGTCGGCGTCCTGCCGCGACCAGTGCGGCGCCAGCCAGGCCGCCTTGTCGGCGGGCAGCCGCGGGTTGTTGGCCCGCAGGCGAGCCGCCACGTCGTCCACGCTCGGGTAGGGCCGCAGCGACTGCGGCGTCCGCAGGGCATCGAGCCAGCGGGCCCAGAGGCGGGGCGTCTCGTCCGCGCTGTGTCCGGGTTGTCCGAAGCCTTCCAGGTTGACCAGGCGGCGGACGCGCTGCGGCCGGACGCCGGCGTACAGCATGGCCACGTTGCCGCCCATGCTGTGGCCGAGCAGGTCCAGCGGTCCGTCGTCGGGCAGCACCGCGGTCAGCACCGCCTCCAGGTCGCCCAGGTAGTCGCAGAAGCTGTAGCTGTCGGGCAGCGGTCCGCCATCGGGTTCGCTGAGGCCGAAGCCGCGCCAGTCGAAGGCGAGCACGAAGCGGTCCTCGGCGAGGGCGTCGACCATGAACTGGAACGAGGCCGCCACGTCCATCCAGCCGTGCAGCAGCATCAGGGGCGGGCGCTGCGGCGTGGCCATCGACGGCTCGCCCCACTGCAGCAGGTGGTGGCGCCAGCCGCGCAGCGACAGGAAGCGGTCGGTGGCCGGTCGGCGGACGGGGTAGGGCGCGGTCATCCGACGATTCTGGCCGCAGGCCGTCGCGGCGGCTGTCGCCCGAGGCTCAGCGGCGCCGGGCCGCCCCGAGCCGGCTGAGCACCCCCGCCGGGGGGCGGTACTCCGGGGCCGGGGGCCGTCAGTCACCAGCGGGTGCGCTCCAGCTCCTCACGGATGGTCTGGTAGATCTGCCAGCGGCTCGGCGCGACGCGGCCGTCGTCCACCGCCTGGCGCACCGCGCAGCCGGGCTCCTGCCGGTGGGTGCAGTTGTAGAAGCGGCAGCCGCCCGCGTGCTCGCGCAGGTCGGGCATCAGGTTCGGCAGGTCCTGCGCGCTGACCTGCCGCAGGCCGAACTCCTGGAAGCCGGGGGAGTCGATCAAGGCCGAGCGCCTGGCCTCGTCCAGCCAGTACCAGGTGCTGGTGGTGGTGGTGTGGCGGCCGGAGTTCAGCGCCTGCGAGATCTCGCCCACCTGGGCCTGGGCGTCGGGCAGCAGGCGGTTGACCAGGCTGCTCTTGCCGGTGCCGCTGGGCCCCAGGACCAGCGTGGTGCGGCCGTGCAGGTGCGGCGCCAGCGTGGCCAGCGAGCCCTGCGGGTCGGTCTTCAGCGACAGCTCGACCACCGCCTGGCCCATCGCCCGGTACGGCTGCAGCCGTTCCCGCGCCACCTCGGCCGCCGGCAGGTCGGTCTTGTTGAGCGCGATCAGCGCCGGCACGCCCGCGGCCTCGGCCGCGACCAGCGCCCGCGCCAGCTGCTGCTCGCTGAACATCGGCTCGCCGGCGACCAGGATCAGCAGGCCGTCGAGGTTGGCGGCGAAGGACTTGGTGCGCCATTCGTCCTGCCGGAAAAAGAGGTTGCGCCGCGGCTCGACTCGCTGCACCACGCCCTCGGCGCCGTCGCCCGGTGCCGGTTCCCAGCGCACGTGGTCGCCGACCACCGCCTCGTTCTTCTTGCCGCGCAGGTGGCACAGGCGCCGACGGCCGTCGTCGTCCTCGACCACGACGTGCCGGCCGTGGGCGCCGACGACCAGCCCGCCGCGGGGCTCCGTCACGGCGAAGGGGGCAGCAGCGCGTCCACCCGCGCGGCGCAGATGAAGTCGTTCACCGACAGCCCGCCCACCGAATGGGTGTTGAAGCGCAGCGCGCAGTGGCCGTAGCCCAGGGTGACGTCGGGATGGTGGTCCTGCCGGTGCGCGATCCAGGCCACCGCGTTGACGAAGGCCATGGTGTGGTGGAAGTCGGGAAAGGTGAAACGCTTCGCGATGGCGTCGTCGCCATCGAACGACCAGCCGTCCAGCCGTGCGAGCAGGGCCTGCGCCTCGGCCGGGGTCAGCCGGGCAACGTCGGCCCGGCAGGCTTGAAGGTGCAGCGGTGCGTCGTCGGCCATGCGAGCCTCGTCGTTCAGGCCGGTCGGGGCAGTGCGGCCAGCCGCTCCGCCGCCGGCGGGTGGGAGTAGTAGAAGCGGGCGTACAGCGGGTCGGGGGTGAGCGTGCCGGCGTTGTCCTCGTGCAGCTTGAGCAGCGCACGGGCCAGGTCGCGGCCGTCGGCCTGGGCGCAGGCGAAGGCGTCGGCCTGGAACTCGTGCCGACGCGAGCTGCGCGAGGCCAGCGGCGTGACGAAGGTGCTGAACACCGGCAGCACCAGGCCGAACATCAGCAGCGCCAGCGCATCGTTCGGCGCGTCGAGGTTGGGGGCCACGCCGAGTGCGGCGTAGAACCAGGGCTGCGCCGACAGCCAGCCGAGCAGGGCCAGCGCGGCCAGGCTGAAGCCGAAGATCACGACCATGCGCTTCTGCACGTGGCGGTGCTTGAAGTGGCCGAGCTCGTGCGCCAGCACCGCCTCCACCTCGTCCGGGGTCAGGCGGTTGAGCAGGGTGTCGAAGAAGACCACCCGCTTGGCGGCGCCCAGGCCGGTGAAGTAGGCGTTGGCGTGGCCCGAACGGCGGCTGCCGTCCATCACGAACAGGCCCTTGGCGGCGAAGCCGCAGCGCTGCATCAGCGCCTGCACGCGGGCCTTCAGCGACTCGTCGGGCAGCGGCTGGAACCTGTTGAACAGCGGCGCGATGACGGTGGGGTAGAGCACCAGCATCAGCAGCTGGAAACCGGTCCAGGCGCACCAGGCCCACAGCCACCACAGCCCGCCGGTGCTGCCCATGATCCACAGCACGGCCGCCGCCAGCGGACCGCCGAGCAGCAGCGCCAGCAGCAGCCCCTTGGCGGCATCGGCCAGCCACAGCCTCACCGTCATGCGGTTGAAGCCGAAGCGCTGCTCGACGCGGAAGGTGCTGTACAGGTCGAAGGGCAGGTCGAGCAGGCCGCCGATCAGCGCGAAGGCGGCCAGCAGCGCGAGCTGGTAGCCCAGGTCCCCCAGCAGCGGCTGCACGGTCTCGCGCAGCAACCCGTTCAGCGCGTCGAGGCCGCCGAGCAGCGTCCAGCCCAGCAGCACCGCGCTGGAAAAGGCCGTCGCCAGCAGCCCCAGGCGCAGCTTGGCGACGGTGTAGTCGGCGGCCTTCTGGTGCTGCGCGAGCGACACCGTCTCGGCGAAGGCGGCGGGCACCGCGGCGCGGTGGCGGGCGACATGCCGCACCTGCCGGCCGGCCAGCCAGAGCTTCAAGGTCAACGACGCGACCAGCGCGAAGGCGAACAGCAGGGTCAGCGGATGGGCGGCGGCGAGGGTGTCGTGCATGCGGCAGGGCGGTGGGACGGCAGGCAGTGTAGGGCGGGCACAATCTCCCCATGAGCGCCGCAAACCTTGCCTCCCACGAGCAGAACCTGGTCTGGATCGACCTGGAAATGACCGGGCTCGATCCCGACAACGACCGCATCATCGAGCTCGCGGTGGTGGTCACCGACGCCCAGCTCACCACCCGCGTCGAAGGCCCGGTGTTCGCCGTCCACCAGAGCGATGCGGTGCTCGACGGCATGGACGCCTGGAACAAGGGCACCCATGGCCGAAGCGGGCTGATCGACCGGGTCAAGGCGTCGACGCTCGACGAGGCCGCGGTCCAGCTGCAGACGATCGACTGGCTGAGCCGGTACGTGCCCAAGGGCAAGTCGCCGATGTGCGGCAACTCGATCTGCCAGGACCGGCGCTTCCTGGCCCGCACCATGCCGCAGCTCGAGGCCTTCTTCCACTACCGCAACCTGGACGTCAGCACCTTGAAGGAACTGGCCCGGCGCTGGCGGCCGGAGATCCTCGGCGGCTTCGCCAAGGCCCAGGCGCACACCGCGCTGGCCGACGTGCACGAGTCCATCGACGAGCTGCTGTACTACCGGACGCACCTGTTGAAGTAGAGCGCAGTCACGCCTCGACACGTATTCCCTTCGGCTAGGGAGTGCAGTTGCGGACCTTGGTTGTCTATCGTCAAGGCCCGTTCAGCTTCTCTTTCCGCCATGTCTGCCAGCAGTCTCAAGGTCGCATTGGGCGGCGTGTTTGCGTGTGTCGTTTCGCTCGCACATGGGGTGCCAATCCCAATGCAGGGCACTTGGACCACGACCCTGTTGCCGCGCGACCTCAATGCAGACGGAACGGCCGACGCCTACTACGACACCACCCTGAACATCACCTGGTTAGCCAATGCCATGGGGACCTTGGGCACTGTCTACGATGATGCGTTGCCGGGCAATGGTGAATCGACTTGGACGGCCGCCAAGACCTGGGCTGCGAGCTTGGACCTGTATGGCGTGACGGGCTGGCGGCTGCCCCGCTTCCTGGGATCGGGTCCTGGTCCCTCGGAGGTGTCGCACATGCACTGCGTCACGCTGGGCAATCGCACGCCAGGCTCTTGCAATTCCGGTCCGCCGCCTTGGAACTTTGTCAATTCAGGGCCCTTTCAAAACTTGAACAACAACTGGGTTTGGCTGGATGAGGAAGACCCTAGCTCAGGGCCGCCCCCACATGCATGGGCGTTTGCCGGCGACGCGGTGTCGGCGTATCACACCTCAGAGGTCATAACGGCCGACTTCAGCGCCTGGGCTGTGCGGGATGGTGATGTGCCGCTGCCAGCGATTCCAGAGCCTGGAACCTGGGCGTTGATGGCCCTCGGGATTGCGGGCCTCGCCGCAGCGCGGTTCAAGGGACGCACTTGAGCCGCAAAGATGCCGGGCTAAGCGGGAGGTCAGCACACCCTCGCGATTTCCCTTAGAATCTTGGGCTTGGTCGCACGTCGAGAGGCTTGCGACCGCTCGTTCATCCCCTCTGACCTTCCCAGGACCGGTACCCGGTCCCTCAAGCCGTCGCCTGCGCCATTGCGCAAAGGTGGTGGTCCGGTCGGCGGCGATGCCGTCGCTTCGGACCCGGTTTTCCCGCACGAGCCCTTCGTGCGGCGCCAAGGTCTTTTCACAGCGACTTCACTGCGGGCGGCCCCATACCACGGGCAGCCCCGCGGTGCCCTGGCCCTGCCGAATCGGCAGGGGCCGGTGGTGCCGAGTACCGAGAGTTCGAGATGAGTTTCGATTCCCTGGGCCTGCATGCAGCCCTTCTGACGGCCGTCCAACAAGCCGGCCATGAAACCCCCACCGAGGTGCAGTCGCAGGCCATCCCGGCCGCGCTGCAGCGCCAGGACCTGCGCGTGTCCGCGCCCACCGGCAGCGGCAAGACGGCCGCCTTCATGCTGCCCGCCCTGCAGCGGTTGCTGGAGGAACGCCATGCGCCGGCGGCCGCCGGCCAGGGCCCTCGGCCGGACACCCGGCGCGACCGCCAGACCGGCTTCGCCCCGCGGGTGCTGGTGCTGACGCCCACCCGGGAGCTGGCCATGCAGGTCGCCCGCGCCGCCGACGACTACGGCTCGGTGGTGCCCGGCCTGCGCATCGCGCTGCTGGTGGGCGGCGTGCCCTACGGCGGCCAGCTCAAGGCCCTGCGTGGCCCGCTGGACATCATCGTCGCCACCCCCGGCCGCCTGATCGACCACCTGGGCAGCGGCAAGCTGGACCTGTCGCAGATCGGCCTGCTGGTGCTGGACGAAGCGGACCGCATGCTCGACATGGGCTTCATCGACGACATCCGCCACGTCGCCGAGGCCCTGCCGCGCGAGCGCCAGACCGTGATGTTCAGCGCCACCTTCGCCGGTCCCGTCGGCCGGCTGGCCGAGCAGTTGCTCAACGACGGTGCCCGCACCATCGAAGTGGCCTCGCACACCGAGCGCCACGACAACATCACCCAGCGCCTGCACTGGGCCGACGACCTGCGCCACAAGGACGCGCTGCTCGATCACCTGCTGACCGAGCGCGACATGGAGCAGGCGGTGGTCTTCACCAGCACCCAGCGCGACGCCGACCACCTGGCCGATCGGCTGGCCGACATGGGCCATGCCGTCGCGTCGCTGCACGGCGGCCTGCCGCAGGGCCGCCGCACCCGGGTGCTCGACGGCCTGCGCCGCGGCCACCTGAAGGTGCTGGTGGCCACCGACGTCGCCGCCCGCGGCATCGACGTGCCGACCATCAGCCACGTCATCAACTACGGGCTGCCGATGAAGGCCGAGGACTATGTGCACCGCATCGGCCGCACCGGCCGTGCCGGTCGTTCGGGCCTGGCCATCACGCTGGCCGAGCGGCGCGACATCTCCATGATCAAGCGCATCCAGCACTTCACCACGCAGCAGATGCCGGTGGAGACGGTGGTCGGCCTGGAGCCGCAACTGCCCGAGCCGCGGCTCATCGGCGGTCGGCCCGGCGGCCCGGGCCGTGGCTTCGGCCCCGGCCCGCGCGGCGGGCGCCCCGGCGGTGGTCGTCCGGGCCATGGGTTCGGCCCCGGTCCGCGCCGCGAGGGCGGCGAGCCGGCCCGTCCGTTCGGCGACCGTCCGCCGCGGCACGCCCGCCCGGACCCCCGCTTCGACGGTGCCCGTCCGGCGCCGCATCGCGAGGGCGGCGCGCCGCGCCGTGATGCGCGTCCGGCCGGTGGCCGCCCGTTCCGCGGGCACGACGGCGACTGATCGGTTCGACCGTCCATGAAAAAGGGCAGCCGATGGGCTGCCCTTTTCTTTTGCTGCGCCTGCTCAGCCGCGCCGCACCCGCCGCAGCTCGTCGAGGATGAGGCAGGCCGCGCCGACGGTGATGGCGCTGTCGGCGATGTTGAAGGCCGGGAAGTACCAGCCGCCCCAGTGCAATTGCACGAAGTCGACCACGTAGCCGTGGATCAGCCGGTCGACCACGTTGCCCACCGCCCCGCCGAGGATGAGCGCCAGCGCCAGGCTGAACAGCCGCTGGCCGGCGTGCCGCCTCAGCAGCCAGACGATGACCACGGTGGCCACCACGCCCACGCCGGTGAAGAACCAGCGCTGCCAGCCCGACGCGCCGGCGAGGAAGGAGAACGCCGCGCCGGTGTTGTGGGCCCGCACCCAGTTGAAGAAGGGCAGCACGTAGTGGCTGTCGCCCAGCCGCATCTGCTGCACCACCAGCACCTTGGTGAGCTGGTCGAGCACGATCACCACCCCGGCCAGCGCCAGCCAGGGCCAGAGGCTGGCGCCGGAGAACTTGCGGCCGGCCATCAGGCGAAGTGCCGGCCTTCGCCCGGGCCGTAGAGGTTGCTCACGCAGCGGCCGCACAGGGCCGGATGGCGGGCGTCGGCGCCCACGTCGGCGCGCCAGTGCCAGCAGCGCTCGCACTTGGGGTTCGACGACGGCGTGACCTGCACCTGCAAGGTGTCGCCGGGTGCCACCTGCGCCGCCGAGGTGATGAGCACGAACTTGAGGTCGTCGCCGAGTCCGGCCAGCAGCGCGGCGTCCTCGGGCGGCGCGGTCACCCGCACCTCGGCCTGCAGCGACGAGCCGACGGCGCCGGCGCTGCGCACTTCCTCGATGGCCTTGTTCACCGCCTCGCGCACCGCGCGGATGCGCGCCCACTTGGCCAGCAACCCGGCATCGGCCTCGGGCAGCGTCCAGTAGGTCTCGACGAAGATCGACTGGCCCGGCTTGCCGCCGAACACCGCCCACGCCTCCTCCGCCGTGAAGCTGAGGAAGGGCGCCATCCAGCGCAGCATGGCCTGGGTGATGTGCCACAGCGCGGTCTGCGCCGAGCGCCGTGCCAGCGACTTCGGCGCGGTGGTGTACAGCCGGTCCTTCAGCACGTCGAGGTAGAAGGCGCCGAGTTCCTCCGAGCAGTAGACCTGCAGCTTGGCCACCACCGGGTGGAACTCGTAGCGGCCGAAGTGGCCGCCCTCGAAGAGGCCGTCGCCGTCCTTCGCCCCCAGCACCTCGGCCTGGAACTCGGCCGCGCGCGCCAGCGCATGGCGGTCGATCTCCAGCAGTTCGGCCAGCGGCACCGCATCGGCCTGCGCGTCGAAGTCGCTGGTGTTGGCGAGCAGGAAGCGCAGCGTGTTGCGGATGCGGCGGTAGGCGTCGACCACCCGCGCCAGGATCTTGTCGTCGCCGGCGATGTCGCCGGAGTAGTCGCTGGCGGCCACCCACAGCCGGATGATCTCGGCGCCCAGCTTGCCGCTCACCGCCTGCGGGTCGATGCCGTTGCCCAGGCTCTTGCTCATCTTGCGACCCTGGCTGTCCACCGTGAAGCCGTGGGTGAGCAGGCCCTTGTAGGGGGCGCGGCCCTGCAGCGCGCAGGAGATGAGCAGCGACGAATGGAACCAGCCGCGGTGCTGGTCGTGGCCTTCCAGGTAGAGGTCGGCCTCCGGGCCCTCGTCGTGCCCGGCGCCGGCGTGGCTGCCCTTGAGCACGTGCGAGAAGGTGGAGCCCGAGTCGAACCAGACGTCGAGGATGTCGGTGCTCTTGCGGTAGTTCGCCGCCGAGTGCGGCCCCTCGGCGCCCAGCCAGTCGGCCGGGTCGAGCTGCGACCACGCCTCGACGCCGCCCTCGGCCACCAGGTCGGCGGCCTTGTCGATCAGGCGCAGCGTCTCGGGGTGCAGTTCGTCGCTGTCCTTGTGCAGGAAGAAAGGCAGCGGCACGCCCCAGTTGCGCTGCCGGCTGATGCACCAGTCGGGCCGGTTGGCGATCATGTCGCGCAGCCGGGCGCGGCCGTTCTCGGGGTAGAAGGCGGTGGCGTCGATGGCCTTGAGCGCGGTGGCGCGCAGCGTCTCGGGCGCCTTGTCGACGGTGCACACGCCCTCGCCCTCGTCCATGCGCACGAACCACTGCGCCGCCGCGCGGTAGATCACCGGCGACTTGTGGCGCCAGCAGTGCGGGTAGCTGTGGCGGATGGTCGACGAGGCCAGCAGCCGGCCGGCCCCCAGCAGCGCGTCGATCACCTTCGCGTTCGCCTTCCAGATGAACTGGCCGCCGAACAGCGGCAGCGCCGGGTCGTAGACGCCGTTGCCCTGCACCGGGTTGAGGATGGCGTCGTGGCCGAAGCCGTGGCTGGTGCAGGAGTTGAAGTCCTCCACGCCATAGGCCGGCGCCGCGTGGACGATGCCGGTGCCGTCCTCGGCCGTCGCGTAGTCGGCCAGCAGCACCGGGGCCAGGCGGGCGTAGCCGGCGTCGACCTGCGCCAGCGGGTGGTGGAAGTTCAGGCCGTCCAGCCGGCGGCCCTCGGTGGTGGCGATCACCTGGCCTTGCAACTGCCAGCGCTCCAGGCACTTCCCGACCAGCGCCTCGGCCACCAGCATCACGCCGCGTTCGGTCTTCACCAGCGCGTAGACCAGCTCGGGGTTGACGTTCAGCGCCTGGTTGGCCGGCAGCGTCCACGGCGTGGTGGTCCAGATGACGGCGAAGGCCTCGGCGTCCAGCGCGGGCAGGCCGAAGGCGGCGGCCAGCTTCTGCGGCTCGGCGCAGAGGAAGGCCACGTCCACCGTCGGCGAGGTCTTGTCGGCGTACTCGATCTCGAACTCCGCCAGCGACGAGCCGCAGTCGAAGCACCAGTACACCGGCTTCAGGCCGCGGTAGACGAAGCCGCGCTCCAGCAGGCGCTTCAACACCCGGATCTCGCCGGCCTCGTTGCCGAAGTCCATGGTCCGGTAGGGCCGGTCCCAGTCGCCCAGCACGCCCAGGCGCTTGAAGTCGGCCATCTGCTGGCCGATCTGCTCGGCCGCGTAGGCCCGGCTCTTGGCCTGCACCTCTTCGCGCGGCAGGTTGCGGCCGAAGGTCTTCTCGATCTGGTTCTCGATCGGCAGGCCATGGCAGTCCCAGCCCGGCACGTACTGCGCGTCGTAGCCGGCCAGCTGGCGGGCCTTGACGATCATGTCCTTGAGGATCTTGTTGACCGCATGGCCCATGTGGATCTGGCCGTTGGCGTACGGCGGGCCGTCGTGCAGCACGAACTTCGGTGCGCCGCAGCGGGCGTCGCGCAGGCGCTGGTAGGTGCCCTGGTCCTCCCACTGCTGCACCCAGCCCGGCTCGCGCTTGGCGAGGTCGCCGCGCATGGGGAAGGGCGTGTCGGGCAGGTTGAGCGTGGCGCGGAGGTCGGTGGCGCCTTGGGTCTTGTCGTTCACGTGGTGTCCTGGCGAGCGCCGCGCCGCGGGTCGCCGGAGAAAACCTGGGCGCGCTGCATGGGGGCCGAAATTGTAGGGGCGGCCACTTGGACGCAGGCCGGCCGCTTTTCAGGCCATCGGCCGCAGGGGCCGCGGGGTCTAATCGCGGCATGTCGCCGATGTCCGCCTCCGCCTTCGCCCCTGCGCCCGCCCGCGGCTGGCGCCGCCGGGTCGCCATCGGCCTGCCGGTGCTGGCCCTGGTGGCGGCCGCCGCCTGGGCCGCCTGGGCCCGGCCCTGGGCCGCGCCGGCCTCGGCCCCACCCGGCCGCGACGCCGCGCTGCAGCGCCTGCAGGCGGCCTGCAGCCAGGCCATGCTGCAGAACAACTGCCGGGTGATGACCGGCGCCCCGGCCGCCGGCGCGTCGGTGGTGTTCATCGCCGGCGTCGGGCCGGTCGACGGCCAGGTCTACGAGCAGCTGCGCGCCAGCGGCGACGCCATGTGCGGCACCGTGCGCCAGGCCTGCGAGCGCGACTGGGACGGCGGCCAGTGCCGCACCGCCCGCGCCATGTTCAGCGTGGAGCCGCCCCTGCTCAACCGTTGATCGGGTGGAGGGCGAACCAGGCCCGCGCCTGTTCGACGTCCTCGGCGATCCCCGCCCGCAGCGCGTGCAGCGAGGGGTAGCGCCGCTCCTCGTGCAACCGGTGCAGCAGCTCGACGCGGACGCGCCGGCCGTAGGCCGCCTCGGGGCCGAGCGCCTCCGGCCACCGCAGGCAGTGCGTTTCCAGCAGCACCCGGCCGGCGTCCTCCACCGTCGGTCGCACGCCCAGGCTGGCCACGCCGGGCAGCGGCGAGTCCGCCAGGCCATGCACCTGCACGACGAAGATGCCGTGCGCCGCCGGCTTGGCGTGCGGGAAGCGCAGGTTCAAGGTGCGGAAGCCCAGCTCGCGGCCCAGCTTGCGGCCGTGCAGCACATGGCCCGAGATGCTGTAGGGCCGGCCGAGCAGCACCGCCGCGCGTTCCATCTCGCCGGTGGCCAGCGCCTCGCGCACCGCCGAGCTGGACACGCGCAGGCCGTGCACCTCGTAGCTGTTCATGCGGGCCACGTCGAAGCCCTTGGCGGTGCCCTCGGCGTCCAGCAGCGCGTAGTCGCCGGCGCGCTTGGCGCCGAAGCGGAAGTCGTCGCCGACCAGCACGTAGCGCGCGCGCAGGCCGCGCACCAGCACGTCGTCGACGAAGGCCTGAGGGCTCTGGCGCGCCAGCCGCTCGTCGAAGCGAAGCACCACCACCTGGTCGACGCCGCAGCGGTCCAGCTCGTCGAGCTTGTCGCGCAGGGTGGAGATGCGCGCCGGCGCCTGCTCCGGCCGGCCCGAGCGTTCGGCGAAGAAGTCGCGCGGGTGCGGCTCGAAGGTCAGCACGCAGCTCAGGGCGTGGCGGTGCACGGCCTCGCTTTTCAGCAGGGCCAGCATCGCCTGGTGCCCGCGGTGCACGCCGTCGAAGTTGCCCAGGGTGACCGCGCTGGCCGGGGCCAGGCCGTCATGGTTCAGGCCGCGGAAGACTCGCATCGTGCGGTGATTATCCCGGCGCGTCCTGCGCCGCATCGAAGCGCATGCCCGCGTCCAGCCAGCGCCACCGTCCCGGCGGCAGGTCGTCCGGCAGCGCCAGCGGGCCGAAGCGGCTGCGGTGCAGCGCCACCACCCGGTTGCCCACCGCCGCCACCATGCGCTTGACCTGGTGGTAGCGGCCTTCGGTGAGCGTCAGCTCCAGCGCGTGCGGGCCGGTGGTGGCGGCCGACGCGGCACGCGCCGGCGCGGGGTCGTCGTGCAGCACCACCCCCTCGCGCAGCCGCGTGAGCTGGTCCTCGGTCACCGGGTCGGCGCAGGTGGCCTGGTAGACCTTGGCCACGTGGCGCTTGGGGTGCGTCAGCCGGTGGAGGAGACCGCCATCGTCCGTCAGCAGCAGCAGGCCGGTGGTGTCCTGGTCGAGCCGGCCCACCGGCTGCACGCCGCGCCGGCGCAGCGGCGGCGGCAGCAGCGTCATCACGCTGGGCCAGGCGCCCGGCTTCTGCGAACACTCGTACCCCGGCGGCTTGTGCAGCAGGACCAGCGCGCGGGGGTGGTAGGGCCAGGCCACGCCGCCGACCTCGACGACCAGCCCGGTCGGTTCGACCTCCGCCCAGGGCTCGTCGACCACCACGCCACCGACGCGCACCTCGCCGGCCCGCACCAGCGCCGCGCACTCGCGGCGGGTGCCGAAGCCTTGGGAGAAGAGCAGGGCGGCGAGCTGCATGGCGGGCCGCATTGTCGCGGCCCGTCGTTTACCGTCAGGTCAGGCGAAGACGCCGGCCGTCTCTTGCATGCGCGCCGAGACCTCGCCGAGGTGGTGCATCGTGTCGCCGAAGGTCATCTCCATGCAGGTGAGGCGCTTGAAGTAGTGGCCGGCGGCGTACTCCATGGTCACGCCGATGCCGCCGTGCAGCTGGATCGACTGCTGGCCGACGAAGCGCATCGACTGCCCCAGCTGCACCTTGGCCTGCGACAGCGCACGCCGCCGGACGTCGGCCGGCTCGCCCAGCTTCAGCGTGGCGTAGTAGCTCATCGAGCGCGCCAGCTCCTGCTGCATCTTGCAGTCGGCCACCCGGTGGCGCAGCGCCTGGAAGCTGGCGATGGGCACGTTGAACTGCTTGCGGGTGTTGAGGTACTCGACGGTGAGCGCCATCAGCGCGTCCATCGCGCCGACGGCCTCGGCGGCCAGCGCGGCGATGCCGACGTCCACCGCCTGCTCCAGCACCGCCAGGCCCTGCGCGCCCGGCACCAGCAGCGTCGCGGCGGCGCCGTCAAAGCGCACGCCGGCCGCGCGGCCGCCGTCGTGCAGCGCGTGGCCACGGGCGGTCACGCCCGCCGCCTGCCGCTCGACGAGGAACAGCGCCAGCCCCTCCGCGGTGCCTGCCGGCACGATGAAGGCGTCGGCCTGGTCGCCCACCGGCACCAGCCCCTTCTCGCCGCTGACCGTCCAGCCGCCGTTGCGCGGCTCCGCGCGGGCCTCGACGCGGTCGAGGCGGTAGCGGGCGGCGCGCTCCTGGTGGGCCAGCACGACGAGCGCCGAACCGTCGGCGATGCGCGGCAGCCAGGCCTCCTGCACGGCGTCGCCGGCCTGCGTCAGCACCGTGGGCGCGACGAGGGCGGTGGCGGCCAGCGGCTCCAGCACCAGGCCGCGCCCCAGTTCCTCCATCACCACCATCGCCTCCACCGGGCCCATGGCCAGGCCGCCATGCGCTTGCGGCACCTGCAGCGCCGTCAGGCCGAGCTCGGCCAGTTGGGCGTAGCGCCGGCGGTCGAAGCCGCCGGCCTTGACGATGGCCATGCGCTGCTCGAAGCCGTACTCCTGCGACACCCAGCGCCGCACCGCGTCGCGCAGCTGTTCCTGATCGTCCGAAAAGTCGAAGTCCATCTCATCCACCTTCTCACTGGAGCCCCCTCCCGGAGGGGGCTGGGGGAGCCGTCTGCATGACTGGAGCCCCCGCTTGGAGGGGGGCTCGGGGGAGCCGTGGTGACTGCGCAAAGCGCAGACGGGCATCGGCTTTAGCCGAGGACCGTCTGCGCGACGATGTTGCGTTGCACTTCGTTCGATCCACCGTAGATCGTCGTCTTGCGGTAGTTGAAGTACTGGCCGGCCAGCGGCGCCAGCAGCGGCGGCACCACCTGGTCGCCCTGCCAGCCGGCCTCCATCGCCTCGGCGACGTAGGCGGTGGTCCAGGGACCGCCGGCCAGCATCATCAGCTCGGTGTAGCGCTGCTGGATCTCGCTGCCGCGGATCTTCAGCAGGCCGGCCACGTCGAGCGCCTTCTTGCCGCTGCTGCCGTGCTCGGCCTTGGCCTCCTCGGACAGCACGCGCAGCACCATCATCTCCAGCGCCACGATGTCCACTTCCAGCAGCGCGATCTGGTCGCGGAAGCGCGCGTCGTCGTAGACACCCTCGGCCATGGCGATGCGCTTGAGCCGCTCCAGTTCGCGCTTGGCGGCGTTGACGCCGGCGATGTTGGTCCGTTCGTGCGCGAGCAGGTACTTGGCGTACGTCCAGCCCTTGTTCTCCTCGCCGACCAGGTTCTCCGCCGGCACCTCGACGTTGTCGAAGAACACCTCGTTGACCTCGTGCTCGCCGTCGATGGTGATGATCGGCCGCACGGTGATGCCCGGGCTCTTCATGTCGACGAGCAGGAAACTGATGCCCTCCTGCTTGCGCGCCTGCGGGTCGGTGCGCACGAGGCAGAAGATCCAGTCGCCGTACTGGCCCAGCGTGGTCCAGGTCTTCTGGCCGTTGACGATGTACTTGTCGCCCACGCGCTCGGCGCGGGTCTTCAGGCCCGCCAGGTCGGAGCCGGCACCCGGCTCGCTGTAGCCCTGGCTCCACCACACCTCGCCGCTCATGATGCCGGGCAGGTGGCGCCGCTGCTGCTCGGGGCTGCCGAAGGCCATGATCACCGGCGCCACCATGACCGGGCCGAAGGGCGCGATGCGCGGTGCCCCGGCCAGCGCGCATTCCTCTTCGAACAGGTGGCGCTGGATGGCGTCCCAGCCCGGGCCGCCGAAGGCCTTGGGCCAGCCGTAGCCGTGCCAGCCCTTCTGGCCCAGGATCCCGGCCCAGCGCTGCATGTCGTCCTTGGTCAGGCGCAGGGCGTGGTGGACCTTGTGGCTGATGTCGGCCGGCAGGTGCTGGCGCACCCACTGGCGGATCTCCTCGCGGAACGCCTGCTGCTCCGCCGTGAATTGAAGGTCCATGCTGTCTCCTCTGGCGACGGCACCGGGCGGCCGCGCCGTTGCGAATGTGGAACGTTGTAGCACCTTCGCGGCGTGGCCGGCTGTCATGGCTGCGACAAACGGTCGGCCGTTCCGCTGTGCAGCACGGCAGCGGCGACGTCGGCCGCTCGCACGTCGCCTTCCGGTCGTCTTGCAAGCTTCACGGCGCCTTCACCGCGGCGTCATCGCTGTCGGACGATGCTGCCGGCCCATGCAGCGCGACTCGACCGCCTACCGCAGCGCCTGGAACAGCGCCACCCTGGCGGCGGCCGGCGCCCACCGCGACGGCGTCCCCGACCCCGCGCCCGCCGAAGGCCAGCAGCGTTACCGGACGATCTGGATCTCGGACCTGCACCTGGGCACCCCGGGCTGCCAGGCCGCCGCGCTGCTCGACTTCCTGCGCTGCACCGAGAGCGAGACGCTCTTCCTCGTCGGCGACATCGTCGACGGCTGGCAGCTCCAGCGCCAGTGGTACTGGCCGCAGGCGCACAACGACGTCGTGCAGAAGCTGCTGCGCAAGGCCCGCAAGGGCACCCGCGTGCTGTTCGTGCCGGGCAACCACGACGAGTTCGCTCGCCGCTACCTGGGCCACGACTTCGGCGGCATCGAGGTGGTGGAGGAATGGCTGCACCGCACGGCGGACGGCCGCGTCCTCTGGGTGACCCACGGCGACCTGTACGACGGCGTCGTCCAGTGCGCGCGCTGGCTGGCGCATGTCGGCGACCAAGCTTACGAGCTCACGCTCAAGCTCAACCGCCACCTCAACTCGCTGCGTGCGCGGCTCGGGCTGCCGTACTGGAGCCTGTCCAAGTACCTCAAGCTCAAGGTCAAGCGGGCGGTGAGCTACGTCGGCGACTTCGAAGCCGCGCTGGCCCGGGCGGCCCGCGAACGCGGAGCGCATGGCGTCGTCTGCGGCCACATCCACCATGCCGAGCTGCGCGAGGTCGACGGCGTGCTCTACGCCAACGACGGCGACTGGGTCGAGAGCCTGACCGCGCTGGTCGAGCACGCCGACGGCCGGCTGGAGATCGTCGACTGGTCGCCGCGCGTGGGCCGGCGGCCCGCGCCGGCGCCGGAGACCGCGATCGAGGACGACGAGGCGCCTGCGCCCGTGATGGGAGGGGCGTCATGAGGATCGTGTTGGTGACGGATGCCTGGACGCCGCAGGTCAACGGCGTGGTCACCACGCTGGTCGAACTGGTGGCGCACCTGCAGGCCAAGGGGCACCGGGTGGAACTGATCGAGCCCGGCGGCTTCCGCACCTTCCCCTGCCCCGGATACCCGGAGATCGAGCTGGCCTGGCGGCCGAGGCGCGAGGTGGCGCGCCGGCTCGACGACTTCGCGCCCGACGCGGTGCACATCGCCACCGAAGGACCGCTGGGCGGTGCCGCCCGGGCCCACTGCCTGCGCCGCGGCTGGGCCTTCACCACCGCCTTCCACACCCGGTTCCCCGACATCCTGGCCCGGTCGCTCAAGGTGCCGGCGCGTTGGGGCTATGCCTGGTTCCGCCGTTTCCACCGCCCGTCGTCGGGGGTGATGGTGCCCACCGGCGGGATGCTGAAGCTGCTGCGCGACGAACACCGCTTCGACCACCTGCTGGAGTGGTCGCACGGCGTCGACCTCGAGCTCTTCAAGCCCAGCGAGCCGTTGCCCCTGACCCTGCCGCGGCCGCTCTTCCTCTACGTCGGCCGGGTGTCGTGGGAGAAGAACCTGTCGGCCTTCCTCGACCTGAAGCTGCCGGGCAGCAAGCTGGTCTACGGGGTCGGCCCCCTGCTGGACAGGCTCAAGGCGCAGCACCCCGAGGTGCACTGGCGCGGCGTGGTGCCGCGCACCGAGCTGCCGCGCATCTACGCCAGCGCCGACGTCTTCGTCATGCCCTCCCGCAGCGAGACCTTCGGCCTGGTCATGCTGGAGGCCATGGCCTGCGGCACCCCCGTGGCGGCCTACCCGGAGGCCGGCCCGCTGGACGTGATCGGCGCCAGCCGCGGCGGCGTGCTGGACGCCGACCTGGGCCGCGCCGCCATGGCGGCGCTGGACTGCCCGCGCGAGGCGGCGCTGGCCCGCGCGCACGAGTTCGACTGGCGGGCGGTGGGCGACCAGTTCCTGTCGTTCCTGGTCGGCGTTCACACCCGGTCACGTTGTCACGGCGCCGACATCGTTCCTTCATAAACTGGGCCGATGAACGACGCCCTGGTCGCGGCCCCCGCGGCGCTGACCGCCACCACCTGGCTGAACCGCGAAAGCGCCATCCTCCGATTCAACGAGCGGGTGCTGGCGCAGGCCCTGCGCGACGACGTGCCGCTGCTCGAACGGTTGCGCTACATCACCATCGTCTCGTCCAACATGGACGAGTTCTTCGAGGTGCGCTATGCCGACCTGCTGGAGGCCTCGCGACTCGCGGGCACCGGCGTGTCGCCCGGCGACGTGGAGGCGGTGGCCGCCCAGGCCCATGCGCTGATCGCCGAGCAGTACCGGCTGTTCAACGAGCAGGTGATGCCGGCCCTGCAGCGCGAGGGCATCGTCATCCTCAACCACGCCGACCGGGACGCCGCACAACGGCGCTGGGTGGCCGACTTCTTCCAGTCGCAGGTGCGGCCGCTGCTGGTGCCGGTGGGCCTGGACCCGGCGCACCCGTTCCCGCAGGTGGCCAACAAGTCGCTGAACTTCATCGTGCGGCTGTCGGGCCGCGACGCCTTCGGCCGCGAGAACACCATCGCCATCATCCGCGTGCCGCGGGTGCTGCCGCGGGTGATCCGTCTGCCCGACCGCCTCGGCCACGGCCGCCAGGCCTTCGTGCTGCTGACCAGCGTCATCCGCGCCCACCTGGACGAGCTGTTCGGCGACCGGCCGGTGGAGGCCTTCTCGCAGTTCCGGGTCACCCGCGACTCGGACCTGGAAGTCGACGAGGACGACGTCACCAACCTGCGCCAGGCGCTGCGCAGCGGCCTGACCACCCGCCACTTCGGTCAGGCCATCCGGCTGGAGGTGGTGTCCAGCTGCCCGCCGGAGCTGTCGCTGTTCCTGCTGCAGCAGTTCGGCCTGCCGGAAAGCGCGCTGTACAAGGTCGACGGACCGGTCAACCTGGTGCGGCTGAACCAGCTCATCGACCAGTCGCATGCGCCGCTGCTGCGCTTCGCGCCGCACGACCCGACCTACCCGGCCAAGCGCATGCCGCGCCAGCGTTCCACCTTCGAGCGGCTGAAGGACGGCGACCTGCTGCTGCACCACCCGTTCGAGAGCTTCGAGCCGGTGGTGCACTTCCTGCGCGAGGCGGTCGAGGACCCCGAGGTGCTGGCCATCAAGATGACCATCTACCGTGCGGGCGCCGAGTCCGCGCTGATGGACTGGCTGATCGAGGCGGCGCGCCGCGGCAAGGAGGTGATGGCCGTGGTCGAGCTGAAGGCCCGCTTCGACGAGGAGGCCAACATCAACTGGGCCGAGCGGCTGGAGGCGGTGGGCGCGCAGGTGGTCTACGGCATCGTCGGCCTGAAGACGCACGCCAAGCTGCTGCTGGTCACGCGCCGCGAAGGCGCCGGCGGCCGCCGCGGCGCCCGGCAGCTGCGGCGCTATGCGCACCTGTCCACCGGCAACTACAACATCCGCACCGCCCGCCTGTACACCGACGTCGGCTACCTCACCGCCGACCCCGAGCTGACCGCGGACGCCGACGCGGTGTTCCATCAGCTGGCCAGCCTGACCGCGCTGCGCGCCACCCAGCGGCTGCTCACCGCGCCGTTCGTGCTGCACCAGCGCATGCTGGAGCACATCCGGCAGGTCGCGGAGGCGGCGCGTATGGGCCGGCCGGCCCGCATCGTGGTGAAGGTCAACGCGCTGACGGATCCGCAGCTGATGGAAGCGCTGGAGGCGGCCGGCCAGGCGGGCGCCGAGATCGACCTCATCGTGCGCGGCGCCTGCATGCTGCCGCCCGGCGTGCCGGGCCGCACCGAGCGCATCCGGGTGCGTTCGGTGATCGGCCGCTTCCTCGAACACTCGCGGGTCCTCTACTTCCGCTGGGGCCCCAGCGAACGCGACGAGGCGCTGTACCTGTCCAGCGCCGACTGGATGACGCGCAACATGCTGCGCCGCATCGAGCTCGCCTGGCCGGTTCGCGACGCCGCGCTGCGCCAGCGGGTGATCGACGAATGCCTGGTGCCCTACCTGCACGACAGCAAGGACGCCTGGCTGCTGCAACCCGACGGCCGCTACCGCCGCGTACAGCCGGCGGACGGCCAGCCGGCGGTGTCGGCCCAGCAGGCGTTGATGGGCCGCTACATGGCCACCTCCCCTTGAAGCGAAAGAAGAAGGAGCGCCGGACCATGGACCTCATCCTGTGGCGGCATGCCGAGGCCTTCGACGCCGTGGAGGGGCAGGACGACCTCGAGCGCGCGCTGACCCCCAAAGGCGAACGCCAGGCGGCACGCATGGCGCAGTGGCTCAACCAGGCGCTTCCGGCGACCACCCGGGTGCTGGTCAGCCCGGCGCGCCGCGCACAGCAGACCGTGCAGCCGCTGGAGCGGCGCTTCAAGACGGTGCCCGCGGTGGCGCCCGGCGGGACGGTCGAGGCCCTGCTGGCCGCCGCCCGCTGGCCCGAATCGCGGGAGCCGGTGCTGGTGGTCGGCCACCAGCCCACCCTCGGGCTGGCCGCGGCGTACCTGCTCGCCGGGGTGGCCCTGTCCGCCGAGGAGCCCTGGCGCATCAAGAAGGGCGGCCTGTGGTGGCTGCGTCACCAGGCGCGCGAAGACGCGCCGGCCCGGCTCACGCTCGTGACCGTTCGTTCGCCCGACCTGCTGTAGCCTCCGGTCGCCCCGGGACGGGCTCCGGGCAAACCCCGGACCTGCTTTGGGCGTCCGCTCCCAAACCCGGGAGAACGGATTGCCATGCGCCCCGACAACACCAGTCGGAGGGCGCATGGGCGGTCGGACGCGGCGGAAAGTGGCGGTCATCGGCGCCGGGCCCATGGGGCTGGCGGCGGCCGACGAACTGGCCCGGGCGGGAGATGCGGTCACCCTTTTTCGAGCGCGACGACCGCCTGGGCGGCATGTCGGCGCACACGGTGATCGACGGCACCGCGGTCGAGCGCTACTACCACTTCGTCTGCCGGCCGGACCTGACGACGTTCCGTTACCTTAATGACCTCGGCTTGCAGCACAAGCTGCACTGGCGCACCACCCGCATGGGCTTCTACAGCGGGGGCCGGCTGCACGACTGGGGGCACCCGATGGCGCTGCTGCGGTTTCCCGGGCTGGGGCTGGTCGACAAGGCGCGCTACGCCGCGCATGTCCTGTGGGCCGGCCGCATCCGCGACTGGCGGCCCTACGACCGCTTCACCTCCACCGAGTGGCTGCAGCGCTGGATCGGCCCGCGCGCCTACGACGTGCTCTGGCGCAGCCTCTTCCACCACAAGTTCTACCAGCACCAGGACCGGCTGTCGGCGGCCTGGCTGGGCGCGCGCATCCAGCGCGTCGCGAGGTCCCGGGCCAGCTGGTTCGAGGAGCGGCTGGGTTACCTCGAAGGCGGCTCCATGGTGCTGCTGCAGGCCCTGGCCGACCGCCTGCGCGGGGCCGGCGGCAAGATCCGCCTGTCCAGCGGGGTGGACGAGGTGCTGGCCGACGGCGTCCGGGTGAGGGGGGTGCAGGTGGGCGGTTTCGCCGAGTCCTTCGACCAGGTGGTCACCACCGTGCCGCTGCCGCTGCTGCCCCGCCTGGTGCCGCAACTGCCGGCCAACGAGCGGCGCAAGATCGAGGCCATCGTCAACGTCGGCGTGGTCTGCGTGCTGCTCAAGCTGAAGCGCCGCTTCTCGCCCAACTTCTGGACCAACGTCAACGACCCGCGCTTCGAGATCCCGGGGTTGATCGAGTACACCAACCTGAACCCGCTGGACGGCAGCCACATCGTCTACGTGCCCTTCTACATGCCGCAGGACCATGACAAGTTCGGCCGCGACGACCATGCGTTCCTCGACGAGTCGGTGGCCTGCCTGGAGGCCATCCAGCCGGGGTTCTCGCGCGCCGACGTCAAGGCCTGCGCCGTCTCCCGCTACCGCTACGCGCAGACGGTGTGCACCCCCGGCTTCTACGACGCGCTGCCGCCGATGGCCAGCGCCCTGCACGGCCTGTTCCTCGCCGACACCTCGCACTACTACCCGGAGGACCGGTCGATGTCGGAGAGCCTGCGTGTGGGCGCCGCGCTGGCGGGACTTGCGGCTGCCGCCCGGTGAGGGCGCCCGGCGTTGCCGGGCCGGCGGCGGACCGGCCCCTCCCACCGGCCGCGTTGGCCCTGGCCTTCGTGGTGCTGTGGTTCGCCACCGGCGGACTGCTCGTGGTCGAGCACCGGTCCGGCGACGTCGACCTGCGCCACCTGATGTACCAGGCGGCGACCGCCAGCTTCAGCTACACCGAGTTCGGCGCCGTCCGCCGGGGCCTGGCCGGGACGCTGATCCGGGCGACCGGCCTGCCGCAGCTGCCGGGGCTGTTGGCCTTCCACCTCGGCTTCGGTGCGGTGGTGTCGGCACTCGCCGTGAGCCTGGTACGCCGTCGCGGCGGGCCCTGGCGGGAGCAGTTGCTCTTCCTGCTGCTGCTGGCCGCGCTGGCGGCGGTGTGGTCCACCGACATCGGCCGCACCGACCTCGCCGTGGCCGCCACGTTGGCGCTGGCGGCGATGGCCATGGCGGCCGGCCGTCCGCTGGTGGCGGTGGGCTGCGTGGTGGTCGGGCTGGCGTTCCACGAGACCGGGTTCCTCTACGGCGTGCCGCTGCTGGCGGCCCTGGCGTGGCAGGCGGGCGCGCGGCGTCCGCCGCGGCGGCGCCTGGCCCTCGGCGCCGCGCTGCTGGGCGCGGTGGCGCTGGGCTACCTGCTCATCGACCGCCTGCCGCATGCCGACCGCCTGACGATGGTGCAGGCGATCCGCGCGCGGCTGCCGCTGGACACCGCCCTGCACACCGACATGGCGGACTGGGCGCTGTACTACGCCCTCAGCGGCTCGCGCGGGGTGCTCACCTCCATCTGCCAGAACCTGCACACCGACGGCAACTACGGGCTGCACCTCGTCAGCGGGTTGGCCGTCATCGCGGCGTTCGTCGGGCTGATGGCCGGGCGGCCCGGTCGCGCCTGGGCGGCGCCGCTGCTGGCGGGGCTGCCGCCCTACGCCTTCCTGGCGGCGGCGGCGAACGACTTCGCCCGCTGGACGCTGCTGTCCTGCTTCGTCGCCTGGCTGGTGGGCGTGCTGCGGCCCGGCGGCGGCCCGGCCGCGGCAGGCCGGGCGGTCCGGCTGCGGCTGGAGGGTGCGCTGCTGCTGGCCCTGCTCATCTACCCGAGCGAGCGCTTCCAGGTGCCGATGCGGGTGTTCTCGCCGCTGCCCATCGCCGAGCGGCTGTCGATGCGGCTGGGCGGCCCGATCACGCCGATGCCGTGGGCCTTTCTGCCGGCCTGCGACCGCCACTGGCGCGACGTGCTGACCGTTCCCGAGCCGCGGCCGCGCGAGACCGACCTCGGCTCGCTGATCGATCCGCGGCGCTGAACCGTCAGCCGCCGCGCGGCCGGAACGAGAACGCCCGGTGCGCGAAGAACGAGGTCACCGCGGACGTGGCCAGTCCCGCGACGTGGCCGACGAACTCGGGCTGCAGCGTGAAGCCCACCCGCGGGAACAGGCCCTCGACCAGCAGCAGGGCCACGCTCCAGGTGACGGCCAGCGACAGCACGTTCACCAGCGCGAAGCGGCCCAGTTCGTCGTGCACCGGCCGCTGCGACCGCTCGAAGACGAAGCGCCGGCTGAGCGCCCAGGCGGTGACCATGCCGGCGCCGTGCGCGATGACGATGGCCAGTCCGTAGGACACCCGCTGCGAGGCCAGCACCCGCGCCGCCAGGTTGACCGGCACCGAGGCGCCCGCGGCCAGCACGAAGGCGAGGAAGCGCCGGGTCTCGCGGCCGCTCCTCACCTCAGCGGCGCTCCTCGATCTGCAGCCGCAGGCCGCCCTGGCGCTCCCAGGCGGCGGCCTCCTCGCGCAGCAGGTGCAGCGTCTGCGGGTTGAGGTCGGCGTCCGGCGGCACCCAGTGCAGGCCGGCGTTCGAGCCCTGGCGGCGCAGCGACAGCCGCGGCGGGCGGGCCGGGCCGCGGCCGTGGCAGCGGATGACCGCCAGCCGCAGGCAGAGCAGCTGCCAGGCGAAGGCCGGCTGCGCCAGCTGCGCCTCCATCTTGCGCAGGCCGCCGCGGTGGCCGAGCACCAGCGCGGCCAGCCGGCGCTGCTGGCTCTGCGAGAACCCCGGCGCGTCGACATGCCCCATCAGGTAGGCGGCATGCCGGTGGTGGTCGTGGTGCGAGACCATCATGCCCATCTCGTGCAGGTCGGCCGCCCAGCCCAGCTCGCGCTGCGCCTCCGGCCCGGCCTGCGGCTCGACCTGCCGGTACAGCGCCAGCGCCGCCTCGTGCACCCGCTGCGCCTGGGCGGGGTCCACCGCGAAGCGCTGCTGCAGCTCTCGCACCGAGGCGTCGCGCACGTCGCCGGCGTAGGCGCGGCCGGCGGCCATGCGCCGGTCGTGCATCTCGACGATGACGCCCTGGCGCAGCGCGCCCTTGGCCGGCCACAGCGCCTCGACCCGGAACTGCGCCGCCAGCGTGTACAGGATGGCCAGGCCGCCCGGCAGCACCGCCCGGCGCTCGGGCTTCAGGCCGGGGAAGTCGATGCGCTCGACATGGCCGGCCTCGATGCAGCGTTCGATGCACCAGGCCAGCGCCTGCGGCGTGATGCGGCCGTCGGTCTGGCCGGCGGCCAGCAGCAGCTGCGACACCGCGCCCGCCGTGCCGGAGGAACCGAGCGCACGGTCCCAGCCCTTGGGCGAGAAGGTGGCGGCGGCCTCCTCGAACTCGGCCGCCGCGGCGACCTGCGCGGCGCGGAAGGCGGCGGCGGTCAGGCGGCCGTCGGGGAACCAGCGCATCGACAGGCTGACGCTGCCGACCTGGAACGACTCGGCCGCCAGCGGCAGGCGCCCGCGGCCGAGGATCATCTCGGTGGACCGGCCGCCGATGTCGATCACCAGGCGGCGGTCGTCGGCCGGCTGCAGGTGGGCGACACCGGCGTAGATCAGGCGGGCCTCCTCGCGGCCGGAGATGACCTCGATCGGGTGCCCGAGCGCGCTGCGCGCGCGCTCGAGGAAGGCGTCGCGGTTGGTCGCCTCGCGCAGCGTCTGGGTGGCCACGGCGCGCACCTGCTCGGGGGCGAAGCCGGCCAGCCGCTCGGCGAAGCGGGCGAGGGTGTCGAGCCCGCGCCGGGTGGCGGCCTCGCCGAGCCGGCCGTCGGCGTCCAGGCCGGCGCCCAGCCGCACCGTCTCCTTGAGGTAGTCGATGCGGCGGTAGCGGTCGTGCTGCAGCTGGCCGATCTCGAGCCGGAAGCTGTTGGAGCCGATGTCCACGGCGGCCAGGGGCGCCGAGGCGGGCAGGTGAGGGGCTGGAGACATGCGGCCGGGGTGGGGTGACCCGGCGTCCGTCGCCGGGGGGAGGAGGCCGCATTGTGCGTTGCAGCGGCGGCTCGCCCGCGCCCGGGCAAGACCCTGGGCGCCCACCTCATTTCAGTCCACTGCATCATCCGGCGCGCGCCGGACCGCCGAGGCGCTCAAGCCGAAACACAAGGAGAACCGATGCAGCAAGAGGATTTCGACAGCCTGGTGCCGACCACCGGCCCGTACGACCGCCGCCGCTTCGTGCGCACGGCGCTGGGCAGCGGCTTCGCCGCGGCGGTGCTGCCGGTCACCGCGCAGACCGTGGTGCGCACCGACACCGCCGGCCTCACGGCCGGCGAGGTCAGCATCCCGATGGGCGGCTTCAACCTGCCGGCCTACCGCGCGGCGCCGGCCGGCGGCACCAACGCACCGGTGGTGCTGGTCATCAGCGAGATCTTCGGCGTGCACGAGCACATCGCCGACGTGGCGCGTCGCCTGGCCAAGCAGGGCTACTTCGCCGTCGCGCCGGAGCTGTTCGTGCGCCAGGGCGACGCCAAGTCCTACACCGACATCCCGCGGCTGCAGGCCGAGATCATCGGCAAGGTGCCCGACGAGCAGGTGATGGGCGACCTCGACGCGACGGTGGCCTGGGCGCGCGCGCAGGGCGGCGACACGAACAGGCTCGGCATCACCGGCTTCTGCTGGGGCGGGCGCATCGTCTGGCTGTACGCGGCGCGCAGCCCGCAGCTGAAGGCCGGCGTGGCCTGGTACGGCCGGCTGGTGGGCGACAGCACGCCCAACACGCCGCGCCACCCGGTGGAGCTGGCCGGCAGCCTGAAGGCGCCGGTGCTCGGCCTGTACGGCGGCGCCGACGGCGGCATCCCGCTGGCGACGGTCGAGCAGATGAAGGCCGCACTGGCCGCCGGCGGCCAGCCCGCCCGGGCCTCGCAGTTCGTCGTCTACCCCGACGCGCCGCATGCCTTCCACGCCGACTACCGCCCGACCTACCGCAAGGAGGCGGCCGAGGATGGCTGGCGCCGCTGCCTGGCCTGGTTCAAGGAACACGGGGTGTGACCGCCGGACCCGTGGCCTAATACCGGCCTTTCCGCAGTGACCGCGCCCGTGCCCCGGGCGCGGTTCTTTTTGTCCCTTCCTTCCGATGACCCTGACGCTGATCGTTCTGGCCACGCTGGCCGGCGGCGTGCTCTCGGTGTGCATCGCCGCCGCGTTGACGGTCGGCCTGCTGGCCAGGCTGGTCAAGCACCTGGTGAGCCTGTCGGCCGGCGTGCTGCTGGGCACCGCGCTGCTGCAGGTGCTGCCCGAAGCCTTCCACGACCACGGCGAGCACCATGCCGAGCCGCAGGCCCTGTTCATCACCCTGCTGCTCGGGCTGCTCTTCTTCTTCCTGCTGGAGAAGTTCGAGCTCTACCGCCACGCCCACCACCACGAGGGCGACGGCCACCACCACCACCACCACTTCGACGCCGAGCAGGCGGGGCGGGGCGGCATGGCGGTGCTGCTGGGCGACAGCATCCACAACTTCTGCGACGGGGTGCTGATCGCGGCCGCCTTCCTCACCGACGTGCAGCTCGGCGTGGTCACGGCCGTGGCGGTGATCCTGCACGAGATCCCGCAGGAGGTCGGCGACTACATCGTGCTGCTCAACGCCGGGCTGTCGCGGGCGCGGGCGCTGGCCTACAACGCCATCTCAGGCCTGGCCTCGGTGGCCGGCGGGGTCATCGGCTACTTCGTCGTGCGGCCCTGGGAGGACCTGTTCCCCTACCTGCTGGTGGTGGCGGCCAGCAGCTTCATCTACGTGGCGGTGGCCGACCTGATCCCGCAGCTGCAGCGGCGGCTGCCGCTGCGCGAGACCGGGGCGCAGCTGGCCTGGCTGGCGGCAGGCCTGGGCCTGATCCTCGCGGTGAGTCGCGGGCTAGGCAGCCACTAGCGGACCACCAGCACCGGCACGCTGGTGTGGGTCAGCACGCGCTGGGTCTCGCTGCCGAGCAACAGCGCGCTGACGCCGCGGCGGCCGTGCGAGGCCATGACGATCAGGTCGCAGCCGTGCGCCTTCGCCGCGTTGACGATGGCCTCCCAGGGCTGCAGCGCCTCCTCGCTGTGGGTTTCGCAGCGCACGCCGGCGGCCGCGGCCTTGGTGCACACGGCGGCCACCCGCTGGTTGGCGATGCGCTCCTGCGCCTCGTAGAACTCGGCCGGCGGGGCCGGCTGCATCTCCGAGACGGCGCTGAAGGGGAAGGGCTCGCGCACCGCCAGCGCATGCAGCGTCGCGCCGGTGAGGCGGGCCAGCTCGATGGCCTTGTCGGCGGCCTTGGCGGTGATGGCCGAACCGTCGGTGGGCACCAGGATGCAGTGGAACATGCGGGCCTCCTTCGCGTCGCCGGACGGCGCCGCTGCGCCCAAGGTAAGCGGCAGCGCCGGCCCGGGTCAAGTCCGTCGGTTGCGGTGGATCAACCGCCGCGTTGCCGGCACGGCTGGCCGCGGGCGACGGGCCGCGCCGGATCGGCCGACCATTCGCTCCAGGAACCGGGGTACAGGACGCCGTCGCCCAGCCCCGCGGCGGCCTGCGCCAGCAGGTTGTGGCAGGCGGTGACGCCGGAGCCGCACTGGTGCACCACCGGTTCGCCGGGCTGCATCAGCGGCTGCCAGGCGGCGCGCAGCGCCTGCGGCGGCAGGAAGCGCCCGTCGCCGTCGAGGTTGAGGCCGTAGAAGCGGTTCTGCGCGCCGGGGATGTGGCCGGCCACGGCGTCCAGCGGCTCCACCTCGCCGCGCCAGCGCTCGGCGGCGCGGGCGTCGACCAGGGTGACCCGGCCGAGCGCGCGCTGCAGGGCGTCGGCCTCGATCACCGGCAGGGCGGGTTCGGGGCTGGGCGGCCAGGCGGTGGCGGGCGCCGGCACCGGCGCCGGGCCCGCTTCCACCGCGCCACCGGCGGCGGTCCAGGCCGCGAGGCCGCCGTCGAGCACTGCCACCGGCGCATGGCCCAGCCAGCGCAGCAGCCACCAGGCGCGGGCGGCGAAGGGCCCGCCGCTGCGGTCGTAGGCCACCACCGCCATGCCCGGCGCCACGCCGATGGCGGCCAGCCGCGCGGCCAGCGAGGCGCGGTCGGGCAGCGGGTGGCGGCCGCGGAAGCGGCCCTCGGCGTCGTGCTGGGGGCCGGAGAGGTCGGTCTCCAGGTGCAGGTATTGCGCACCGGGCAGGCGTGCCTCGGCATGGGCGCGGCGGCCGGCGTCGCGGTCGGCGAGGTCGAAGCTGCAGTCCACCAGCACGGTGGGACGGCCGGCGTCGAGCCGCCGCCGCAAGGCAGCGGCGTCGATCAGGGGTTGGGGCAGGTCGTGCGTCATGGTCTTCAGCTGTCGGCGGTGGGATCGCGCGTCGCCGGTGCGGCGCGCTGGCGCAGGCGGGTGGCGGCCAGCCCGGCCCCCACGATGAGCGCCATGCCGGCCGCCGCGCTGGGGGTGGCCGCATCGCCGAACAACACCAGGCCCCAGACGAAGGAGAAGACGATGCCGAGGTACTGCAGGCTGGCGTTGATCAGCGGCCGGCCGATGGCATAGGCGCGGGTCATCAGCACCTGCGCGGTGGTGGCCGTCAGCCCGACGGCCAGCAGCAGCAGCGCGCCCTCGACGGAGTGGCCGTGGGCGCCGGTGGCCAGCATGCCGAGCAGGCCGGCCAACATGCCGCCGAGCGAGAAGTAGAAGACGATGCGCAGCTCGGGCTCGCCGGCCCGGCCCAGCGCGGTGACCTGCAGGTAGGCCAGGGCCGAAAGCATCCCGGACACCAGCCCGACGACGCCGTGCAGCAGCTGGTCGCGCTCCAGCGTCGGCTGGAGCACCAGCGCCACGCCGACGAAGCCGGCGAGCACCGTGCCGAGCAGCCGGCCGTCGATGCCGCCGCGTCCCATCAGCACCGCGCCGCCGATCAGGAACAGCGCCATCCACACCGAGGACATGTAGTTCAGCGTCATCGCCGTGGCCAGCGGCAGCCCGCCGATGGCGAAGAACCACAGCATCAGCGACGAGACGCCGACCACCGACCGCCAGGCGTGCATCGCCGGCACGGCGGTGCGCAGGCCCACGCCGCGCGCCCGCGCCAGCACCAGGATGAACACCGCCCCGATGAGGCCGCGGTAGAAGACGATCTCCGCGGTGCCGTAGCGGGTGGAGGCCAGCTTGACGCAGACCCCCATCGTCGCGAACAGGAAGGTGGCCAGCACCATGAGCAGGGAGGCCGGCATGCGCCGGCCTACCGCTGCATGCGCCGCCGGTACCACTCGTGGAAGTGCTGCATGCCGTCCTCCATCGGGCTCTGGTAGGGCCCGACCTCGTCGTCGCCGCGCTCCATCAGCGCCCGGCGGCCCGCGTCCATGCGCAGCGCGATCTCGTCGTCCTCGACGCAGGTCTCCAGGTAGGCGGCCTGCTGCGCCTCGACGAACTCGCGTTCGAAGGCGGCGATCTCCTCCGGGTAGAAGAACTCCACCTTGTTGAGCGTCTTCTGCGGTCCCTTCGGGTACAGGGTGGAGACCACCAGCACGTGCGGGTACCACTCGACCATCACCGTCGGGTAGTAGGTCAGCCAGATCGCGCCCTGGCGCGGCACCCGGTCGGCGAAGCGCTCGCCGCGGAAGCGCAGCAGGGCGTCGTGCCAGCGGCGGTAGACCTCGCTGCCCGGCTTGCCCAGCGCACCGTTGATGCCCACGCTCTGCACCGAGAACTCGTCGCCCAGCTCCCAGCGCAGGTCGTCGCAGCTGACGAACTGGCCCAGCCCGGGGTGGAACGGCCCGACGTGGTAGTCCTCCAGGTAGACCTCGATGAAGGTCTTCCAGTTGTAGTCGCACTCGTGCAGGTGGACCTTGTCGAGCACGTAGCCCGAGAAGTCCAGGTCCGCCGCCGCGGGTCCCAGCGCCGCCAGGTCGGCGGCAATGTCGCGGCCGTTGTCCTCGAAGACCAGCCCGTTCCAGGTCCGCACCGGGTAGCGCCTGAGGTTCAGGCATGGGTCCTCGGCGAAGTGCGGCGCGCCGATGAGGCGGCCGTCCAGGCCGTAGGTCCAGCGGTGCAGCGGGCAGACGATGTTGCCGCTGCTGCGGCCGCTGCCCTTGAGCATCACCGCCTGCCGGTGGCGGCAGACGTTGGAGATGACGCCCACGCCGTCGGCGGTCCGCACCAGTGCGCGGCCTTCGCCTTCCTGGGGCAGGGCATGGAAGTCGCCGACCTCGGGCACCGCGAGCTCGTGGCCCAGGTAGCGCGGTGCGGACTGGAAGATCAGCTTCTGTTCCGCTCGGAACAGACCCTCGTCGAAATAGCTGCTGACCGACAGTTGGGCGCTTGAGCGCTCCAGCGCTTGGACCGTGATGCTCAGGTCGGACATGATCCCCAGGGCCTCCTGTGAGGGTGAACGACAGCCCTCCGACGAGGCAATGCTCGGGACACGCGGGGCACGTGACCGGGGGCTCGAACCCCCGAGCAAATCGGGGACGCGGATTGTAGCCAGGGGGTGCCGCCGGTCCGGGCCGTCCGGCCTTTGACGGACCTCGGCGGCCGAGGCGGCCTCATCTGCACGATGGAGGTGCGACCGGGACCGGCTGTCTACAATCGTCGGCTTCGAAATTTCACTTGCCGAAATGAGCAGTTCCCCCCTGCCGCCGGCCAGCTACGAGGACGCCCTCGTCGAGCTGGAGCGCCTGGTCGCGGCGATGGAAGGCGGCCAGCTGCCGCTGGACCGGCTGCTCGACAGCTACCGACGCGGCGCCGAGCTGCTGGCGTTCTGCCGTGGCCGGCTGCAGGCGGTGGAGGACCAGGTCCGGCTGCTGGAGGACGGGCAACTCAAGCCCTGGACGGCGACAGGAGGCGCCGACTTCCGATGAAGGCCGACGATTTCGATCTCTGGATGCGGCAGGAGCTGCACACCGTCGAACTGGCGCTGCAGCGCTGGGTGCCGCTGGAGGCGCCGGCGGGGCTGGGCCAGGCCATGCGCTACGGCGTGCTGGACGGCGGCAAGCGGCTGCGGCCGCTGCTGGTGCTGGCCGCCTGCGAGGCGGTGGCCGGCCTGAAGTGCGCCGCGCTGCGCGCGGCGGTGGCGGTGGAGCTCATCCATGCCTATTCGCTGGTCCACGACGACATGCCCTGCATGGACAACGACGTGCTGCGGCGGGGCAAGCCGACGGTGCACGTGCAGCACGGCGAGGCCCAGGCGATGCTGGCCGGCGACGCCATGCAGGCGCTCGCCTTCGAGGTGCTGACGCCCGACGCGGCGGCCAGTGCCAGCGCCGGCGAGCCGCCGTTGCCCGACGGGCTGCAGGCCCGGCTGTGCCGCCTGCTGTCCCGCGCGGCCGGCCATGCCGGCATGGCCGGCGGCCAGGCGATCGACCTGGCCAGCGTCGGCCGGCCGCTGGACGAGGCGGCGCTGTGCGACATGCACCGTCGCAAGACCGGGGCGCTGCTGCAGGCCAGCGTGATGATGGGCGCGGCCTGCGGCGAGCCCGACGACCGGGCGCTGGCCGGCCTGTCCGATTACGGCGCCGCCATCGGTCTGGCCTTCCAGGTGGTCGACGACATCCTCGACTGCACCCAGGCCTCGGAGACGCTGGGCAAGACCGCCGGCAAGGACCTGGACCACAACAAGCCGACGTACGTGTCGGTGCTCGGGCTCGAACCGGCCCGCGCCTACGCCGACGCGTTGCGCGACGAGGCCCAGGCGGCGCTCGCCCGCAGCGGCCTGCGCGACGCCGCGCGGCTGTCGCTGCTGGCCGACCGGGTGGTCGAGCGGCACCACTAGAACGGCAACGTTAGAAGAGGATGGGCATGACCCCCACGCTGCTGCCGGCCATCGCCAGCCCGGCCGATCTGAGGCGCCTGTCGCGGGCCGAGCTCAAGCAGCTCGCCACCGAACTGCGCGACTTCGTGCTGAATTCGGTCAGCACCACCGGCGGCCACCTGTCGAGCAACCTGGGCACGGTGGAGCTGACCATCGCGCTGCACTTCGTCTTCGACACGCCGCACGACCGGCTGGTCTGGGACGTCGGCCACCAGACCTATCCGCACAAGATCCTCACCGGTCGGCGCGAGCGCATGCCCTCGCTGCGCCAGCTCGGCGGGCTGTCCGGCTTCCCGCGCCGCGACGAGAGTCCCTACGACACTTTCGGCACCGCCCACAGCTCGACCTCCATCTCGGCGGCGCTGGGCATGGCGGTGGCGGCGCGGCAGAAGGGCGAGCACCGGCGATCGGTGGCCATCATCGGCGACGGCGCGATGACCGCGGGCATGGCCTTCGAGGCGCTGAACAACGCCGGCGTGGCGCACGCCGGCCTGCCGGCCGACATGCTGGTCGTGCTCAACGACAACGACATGTCGATCAGCCCGCCGGTGGGCGCGCTGAACAAGTACCTGGCCCGGCTGATGAGCGGCAACTTCTACACCGCCGCGCGTGAAGGCGCCAAGCAGGTGCTCAAGCACACGCCGCTGTACGAGCTGGCGCGCCGCTTCGAGGAACACGCCAAGGGCATGGTGGTGCCCGGCACCATCTTCGAGGAGCTGGGATTCAACTACGTCGGCCCGATCGACGGCCACGACCTCGACGCGCTCATTCCCACGCTGGAGAACCTGCGCGACAAGAAGGGCCCGCAGTTCCTGCACGTGGTGACCAAGAAGGGCTACGGCTACAAGCTGGCCGAGGCCGACCCGGTGGCCTACCACGGCCCCGGCAAGTTCGATCCGGCGCGCGGCCTGCAGAAGCCGGCCACGCCGCCGAAGACCACCTTCACCCAGGTCTTCGGCCAGTGGCTGTGCGACATGGCCGACGCCGACGAGCGGCTGGTCGGCATCACGCCGGCGATGCGCGAGGGCTCGGGCATGGTGGAGTTCCACCAGCGCTTCCCGCAGCGCTACCACGACGTCGGCATCGCCGAGCAGCACGCGGTGACCTTCGCCGCCGGCATCGCCTGCGAAGGGCTGAAGCCGGTGGTCGCCATCTACTCGACCTTCCTGCAGCGGGCCTACGACCAGCTGATCCACGACGTGGCGCTGCAGAACCTGCCGGTGGTGTTCGCACTGGACCGTGCGGGGCTGGTCGGTGCCGACGGCGCCACCCACGCCGGCGCCTACGACATCGCCTACCTGCGCTGCATCCCCGGCATGGGCCTGATCGCGCCCGCCGACGAGGCCGAATGCCGGCAGGCGCTGTCCACCGCCTTCGGCCGCGACCACCCGGTGGCGGTGCGCTACCCGCGCGGCGCCGGCGTCGGCACGGTGCCGGCGCGCGACCTGTCGACCCTGCCCTGGGGCCAGGGCGAAGTGCGCCGGCAGGGCCAGCGCATCGCGGTGCTGGCCTTCGGCACGCTGCTGTACCCGGCGCTCGAGGCCGCCGAGCGGCTGGACGCGACGGTCGCCAACATGCGGTTCATCAAGCCGCTGGACACCGCACTGGTCGAGCGGCTGGCCCGCGAGCACGAGGCCATCGTCACCGTCGAGGAAGGCTGCACGATGGGCGGCGCCGGCAGCGCGGTGATGGAGGCGCTGCACGCCGCCGGGCTCACCACGCCGGTGCTGGCGCTGGGCCTGCCCGACCGCTACATCGAGCATGGCGACCCGGCCAAGCTGCTGTCGATGTGCGGCCTCGACGCCGCGGGCATCGAGCAGGCCATCCTCAAGCGCTTCGGCGCCCGGCCGTCGCTCATCAAGGCCGCCAACCTGTAGCCGGCGGTCGGCGCAGGCGCGGGCCCCTGCGAGCGGCGGCCCCGGTCGCCCCGGCGGCGACAATGGGCCCAGGCGCGCCAAGGCCGGCGCGTTGATGCGATGCTTCCGCCCTGATCCACCCGTTCGCCCCCCGCGCGCGGACCGACATGAACTCCCTGACCTCAGCGCTGCACATCCCCGACACCCAGAGCGAACGCGACCACCGCCACCTGGTGATCCACCGCGTGGGTGTCAAGGACGTGCGCTACCCGCTGCAGGTCAAGGTCGGCTCGCAGGCGCAGTCCACGGTCGCCACCTGGACGCTGGACGTGCGCCTGCCGGCCGAGCAGAAGGGCACGCACATGTCGCGCTTCGTCGCCTGGCTGGAAGGGCTGGGCGCGCTGGAGGCGCCGATGGATGCCGCGCTGCTGCGCCAGCAGCACGCGGTGATGCTCGACAAGCTGCATGCCGAGGACGGCCGCATCGAGGCCGCCTTCACCTTCTTCATCCGCAAGCGCGCGCCGGTGTCCGGCGTGCAGAGCCTGCTCGACTACCAGGCCCGCTGGATCGCCGAGACCCGCGACGGCCGGACCACGTTGTGGGCCGAGGTGGCGGTGCCGGTGAAGAGCCTGTGCCCGTGCTCGAAGGAGATCTCGGACTACGGCGCCCACAACCAGCGCTCGCGGGTCACCATCCGGGCCGAACTGCTGGGCGACATCGGCTGGCCCGAGCTGGTGCGGGTGGCCGAGGAGTCGGCCTCCAGCGAGATCTGGCCGCTGCTCAAGCGCACCGACGAGAAGTGGATCACCGAGCACGCCTACGAGAACCCCAAGTTCGTCGAGGACCTGGTGCGCGACGTGGCGCTGCGGCTGAACGCGGAGCCGCGCGTCGGCCGCTACGTGGCCGAGGTGGAGAACTTCGAGTCGATCCACAACCACTCGGCGTACGCTGTGATCGAGAGGTAGCGGTCTAGGATGGCGCGATGAGCCTGCGCCATCTGGATCAGCTGCTGGAGCCGTCGTCGGTGGCCGTCGTCGGCGCGTCCGACCGGCCGGGCGCGGTGGGCACCACGGTCTGGCACAACCTGCGGCAGGGCGGCTTCGCAGGGCCGGTGTGGCCGGTCAACCTGAAGCGGCAGGCGCTCGACGGCGAGCCGGTGTTCCGGCGGGTGGCGCAGCTGCCGTCGGCGCCGGACCTGGCGCTGGTCTGCACACCGGCGGACACCGTTGCCGGCCTGGTCGGCGAACTGGCCGCCGCGGGCTGCAAGGCGGTGGTGGTGATGACCGCCGGGCTGGACGCGGCGCAGCGCCAGTCCCTGCTGCACGCGGCCCGGCCGACGCGGCTGCGGGTGCTGGGGCCCGACTGCGTCGGCCTGATGTCGCCGCACCTGAAGCTCAACGCCAGCTTCGCGCACACCCAGGCGCTGGCCGGCGAACTGGCCTTCGTCTCGCAGTCCGGCGCGCTGGTCACGGCGGTGCTGGACTGGGCCACCAGCCGCGGCATCGGGTTCTCGCACCTGCTGTCGCTTGGCGAGCACGCCGACGTGGACTTCGGCGACCTGCTGGACCACCTGGCCAACGACGGCCGCACCCGCGGCATCCTGCTCTACATCGAGAGCATCGAGTCGCCGCGCAAGTTCATGTCCGCGGCGCGGGCGGCGGCGCGCAACAAGCCGGTGATCGTGGTCAAGGCCGGCCGCGCGGGGCAGGGCGTGCCGGCTGCCGCCTCGCACACCGGCGCGTTGACCGGCGCCGACATCGTCTTCGACGCCGCCATCCGCCGCGCCGGCATGCTGCGGGTGGACACGCTGCAGCAGCTCTTCCTCGCCGCCGAGACGCTGGCGCGCTTCAAGGGCCAGGCGGGCGGCGCGCTGACGGTGCTGACCAACGGCGGCGGCGCCGGCGTGATGGCGGCCGACGCGGCCGCCGGCCTGGGCGTGCCGCTGGCGCCGCTGTCTCCGTCCCTGCGGGCGCGGCTGGACGACCTGCTGCCGCCGCACTGGTCGCGGGACAACCCGATCGACATCGTCGGCGACGCGCCGGCCGACCGGTACGTCGCCGCCCTGCAGGCGGTGCTGGCGACGCCGCTGGAGGGCACGCTGCTGTTCGTGCAGGCCCCGACCGCCATCGTGCCCAGCGCCGAGGTGGCGCGGTCGGTGCTGCCCGTGCTGAGGCCGCACCGCCAGCGGGTCATGGGCTGCTTCATGGGCGAGGCGTCGGTGGCCGAGGCACGCCGCATCTTCGAGCAGGCCGGCATCGCCGGCTACGCCACGCCGGAGGAAGCGGTGCAGGCCGTCGCGCTGCTGGCCACCCATGCACGCAACCAGGAGGCGCTGCGCGAGGCGCCATCGCCCAGCGCGCTGCCGGCCGCCGACGCCCGGGCCGCGCGCGGCCTGATCGACACGGTGCTGTCGGCCGGACGGGCCTGGCTGAGCGAGGCCGAGTCCAAACAGCTGCTGGCCGCCTACGGCATTCCCGTGGTGGCCACCACCGCCTGCGCGGTCGACGCCGAGGCCGCCGTGCAGGCGGCCGACGTCCTCGGCTATCCGGTGGCGGTGAAGATCATCTCGCAGGACATCGTGCACAAGAGCGAGGCCGGCGGCGTGCTGCTCAACCTGTCCGATGCGGCGGCGGTGCGCAGCGGCGTCGCCGCCATGCTGGCGCGCCTGCGACAGGAGCGCCCCGCCGCGCGGCTGGAGGGCCTGTCCGTCCAGCGCATGGCCCGGCGGCCGCTGGCGCAGGAGCTCATCGTCGGCGCCAGCGTCGACCCGGTGTTCGGCCCGGTGCTGCTGTTCGGCGCCGGCGGCACCGCGGTGGAGGTGCTGGCCGACCGCGCCGTCGCGCTGCCGCCGCTGAACCGGGCGCTGGCCGCCGAGCTGGTCTCGCGCACCCGGGTCTCGCGCCTGCTCGCCGGCTGGGGCGACCGGCCGCCGGCGGCGGCGGACGCGCTGCACGACGTGCTGATCGCCGTCGCCCGCATGCTGGCCGACCTGCCCGAGCTGGCCGAGCTCGACATCAACCCGCTGTGGGCCGACGACCAGGGCGTGCTGGCGCTCGATGCACGCGCCCGGCTGTCGCCGGAGCGGCCGGCCGGCGAGGCGGCCTTCGCCATCCGGCCCTATCCGAAGTCGCTGGTCGAGGCGTGGGACTGGCACGGCCGGCCGGTGACGCTGCGGCCCATCCGGCCGGAGGACGAGGCGCAGCACCTGCGCTTCCTCGAAGCGGTGGACCCGGAGGACATGCGCCTGCGCATCTTCAGCAGCCGCCGCCACCTGCCGCGCAGCGAGCTGGCGCGGCTGACCCAGATCGACTACGAGCGCGAGATGGCGCTCATCGCCGAAGCCGACGCACCGGGCGGTGGCCGCGAGACGCTGGCCGTCGTGCGCGCGCTCTCCGACGCCGACGGCCAGGAGGCCGAGTTCGCGCTGCTGGTGCGCAGCGACTGCAAGGGCCGCGGGCTGGGCGGCCGGCTGCTGGACAAGATGATCGACCACCTGCGGCAACGTGGCGTGCGCCGGCTGGTGGCCTGGGTGCTGCGGGAGAACCGCGGCATGATCGGCCTCGGCCGCTCACGCGGGATGGCGGTGGAGGTCTCGCCCGACGACCACGAGGTGCTGCGGCTGGTGCGCGAGCTGTAGGTGCCGCCGGCGGGCCGAGCGCCGGGCCCGCCACCGGCCAGAGGCCGGTGGCCTCGGCAGGCGCGGACAGTCCGCAGGGACTGTCCACGTCCGGCCTCGGTTCACCAAGCCGGCCCGCCATCCCCTCGGGGGATCGTTTGGCGGACCCGCCAAACGAGGGGCTACCGTTTCTCCAGTCGCATCACGTCCCCCTCGCGCTGCATGCGAAAGCGCGACAGCACGCTGTTGCCCAGCAGCACGTAGGGCATGGCCGCCGGCATCACCACCGCCTGCACGCCATAGACCTCGACGTCGCCCAGGCGCAGGCTGCGCAGTTCGACCACGTGGGCGGTCGACGGACCGTTGGCGGTGTTGATCAGCGCCCGTGGCGCGTCGCGCCAGGCCAGCCCGATGCGGGAGGCGTCGGCCTCGCCCATCGCCACCACGGTGGCGCCGGTGTCGACCATGAACTGCACCGGCCGGCCGTTGATGCTGCCCTGGGTCATGAAGTGGCCGCCGGGGCCGGCGCTGAGCACCACCTCGCGGCCGCCGCTCGGCGCCGTCGGGCCGCCGGCCAGCCGGGTGGGCGTGCCCTGGCGCAGCAGCACGCTGCGGCCGTCCACCTCGACGCGCGCGCCGTCGTCGTCCACCGCCAGCAGGCGCACGCCCTGCACCACGGCGCCGACGGCCACCGTGCGCGGCTGGCCGTCGATGACCAGCAGCGCCCGGTCGCCCATGCGGCCGTTGAAGGTGAGGGTGGGGCCGGCGGCCGGTGCCGGCTGCGCCGCTGCCGAAGCGGCCACCGCACCCAGCAGCAGGGCGGCCGTGCGGCGGCGCAGGGCGGCGGTCAATCGCGGAAGTTGTTGAAGGCCAGCGGCAGGTCGGCCACTTCCTTGCGCAGCAGGGCGATCGCCGTCTGCAGGTCGTCGCGCTTGGCGGCGCTGACGCGCACCGCGTCGCCCTGGATGGCGCCCTGCACCTTGAGCTTGCTCGCCTTGAGCAGGCCCTGGATCTTCTTGCCCGTCTCCGCGTCGATGCCGGACTTGATGCGCAGGCTCTGCTTGACCTTGTCGCCGCCGGCCTTCTCGATCTTGGCCGTCAGGTCGAGGAATCGCACGTCCACCGAGCGCTTGGTCAGCTTGGCCAGCAGCACGTCGCGCACCTGGCCGATCTGGAAGTCGCTGTCGGCGAACAGCTCCAGCGTCTTGTCCTTGCCCTTGTCGGCCAGTTCGACGCGGGCGTCGCTGCCCTTGAAGTCGAAGCGGGTGCCGATCTCCTTCATCGTCTGGTCGACCGCGTTGCGCAGCTCGACGAGGTTGGGTTCGAGGACGGTGTCGAAGCTCGGCATGGAGGTGCGGCGCCTGCGGCGTCGTCGAAGGATGAGGTCAATGGGCGATCGGCGAAAATTCTGCCATGCCGTCCCCCTCCACCGTCCCCGTCGAACACGGCGTCAACCTGCGGCCGTACAACAGCTTCGGCCTGCCGGCCGTGGCGCGCAACCTGGTGCGCGTCGGCGGCGACGCCGACGTGCGCCGCGTGGTCGACGACGCCCGCTTCGGCCGGGCGCCGAAGCTGGTGCTCGGCGGCGGCAGCAACCTGGTGCTCACCCGCGACGTCACCGAACTGGTGCTGAAGATCGAGGTGATGGGCCGGCGCGTCGTCGACGACGGGCCGCGCGGCACGCTGGTCGAGTTCGGCGCCGGCGAGAACTGGCACCAGGCGGTGGCATGGACCCTGGACCAGGGGCTGCCGGGGCTGGAGAACCTGGCGCTCATCCCCGGCACCATGGGCGCCTCGCCGGTGCAGAACATCGGCGCCTACGGGCTGGAACTGGCCGACCGCTTCCATTCGCTGGACACGGTGGACCTGGTGACCGGCCGCACGGTGACGCTGGACAAGGCGATGTGCCACTTCGGCTACCGCGACAGCGTGTTCAAGCAGGCGCTGGCGCACCGCAGCGTGATCATGCGGGTGCGGCTGTGGCTGCCGAGGCCGTGGCAGCCGGTGCTGGGCTACCTGGACCTGCAGAAGAAGCAGCAGGAGACCGGCCTGCACGAGCCCGACGCCCGCACGATCTTCGACTGGGTGTGCGAGGTGCGGCGGGGCAAGCTGCCCGACCCGCTGCAGGTGGGCAATGCCGGCAGCTTCTTCAAGAACCCGGTGGTCACGCCCGAGCAGTGCCGCGACATCATCGGCCGCGACCCGCACATCGTGCACTACCCGCTGCCCGACGGCCGCTTCAAGCTGGCCGCCGGCTGGCTGATCGACGCCTGCGGCTGGAAGGGCAAGACCATCGGCCGTGCCGGCGTCTACGAGAAGCAGGCCCTGGTGCTGGTCAACCGAGGCGGCGCCACCGGCGCCGAGGTGGTGACGCTGGCCCGCGCCATCCAGGAAAGCGTCTACGGCCGCTTCGGCATCCGGCTGGAGCCGGAGCCGGTGGTGGTGTAGGCCGGTCCGCTCCCCAGGCAACCCCCGGGTTCGTGCGGTTGCCCGGCGCCTGCCGGCCCTGCCCAATCCGTCCGCGACGTTCGGACACATGGAGGGGACATGGCGCAGCGGGTGGGCGGGACGAGGGGCGCGCGGCGGCCGTTGATGGCCGCGGTGCTGGTGGCGATGGGGTGTGGCCTGGCGGTTCCGGTCATCGCCCAGGAGGCCGCCGCGGTGGCGGTGACGCCGATGAGCGTGGCCGCCGTGCAGCCGGTGCTGCAGGCCGAGCCGCAGCCGCTGGACACCGCCGGCCTCCTCAACGGCAGCCTGCCGTACAAGGGCAAGAAGCTCTACGTCGCCGAGTACCGGGTGCTGTTCGAGGTCTCGGGCAACGTGCGCGCGAGTACCCGCGCCGGCTACCTGCCGGGCCGCGACTACGGCGCCTCCAGCGTCAACGTGGCCTACAGCGGCGAGCCCGACATCGCCACCCTGCAGGCGGTGGTCGACCGCGCCTGGGCCGACTTCCAGAAGCGCATGGCCGACGCCGGCGTGGCGCTGGAGAACGCGGAGGCGGTGTTCAAGGAGCACGGCCCGGCGGTCTACGAGGCCAGCCAGGCCGCCAGCGCGCCCGGGGCACCGGTGTACGAGGAGGTGAGCCTGGGCTACGGCAAGCGCAAGTACCTGGTGCTGGCGCCCACCGGCATGAAGACGGTGCCGCGCGGCTTCGCCGGCATCGGCGCCGGCAACATCGGCCAGCGCATCGCCTACAGCAAGGCCGGGGTGGAGGGCCTGTCGGTCAGCCCGGTGATCAACGTCGCGGCGCAGGAGAGCTCGGGCAGCGGCTCGTCGATCTTCAACCGCGGCTCCACCGCCAACGCCCGGGCGCAGATGGAGCTGACCAACGTCGGCGTGCTGGCCCAGGGCCATGCCAACGCCCAGGGCGTGACGCTGACCCGCAACGTGGTGCCGCCCGGCGAGTTCGCGGCCCTGCGCGAGGTGGGCGGCTACGACAGCAGCAAGGACCCGGTGGTCACCGCGGTCAACGTGCTGGGACGGCTGGCGCTGGGCGTGGCCGGCAACAACAGCAAGAAGGTCGAGCTGGCGATGGACTTCGACGGCCCCACCACCGCCAAGCTCGCGCTGCAGGGCCTGGCCACCGTCAACCAGGCCGTCGCCAACGCGCTCAAGTAGTTCGGCATTGACCAAGCGGCAACCACGGATCCGGCTCTGCCGGGCCGTCGGTTGCGCCCCCTTGAGGGGGTGCGCCGTCAGGCGCGACGGGGGTGGTCAACCAAAATGGCAGATGTAGTGCAGGGCGGTCGTCACCTCGATGTCGAAGGACGAGTCGCCCGGCACGTCGAAGGACTGGCCGCCGCGGTAGGCGGTCCAGCCGTCCTGGCCCTTGAGCCTCACCCGGCACTCGCCCTCGACCAGCTGCATCACCTCCGGTGCGCCGGTGTTGAAGGTCAGCGTCGAGGGCAGGATCACGCCCACGCTCTTGCGGCTGCCGTCGGCCAGCGTCACGGTGTGCGAGACGCATTTGCCGTCGAAGTAGACGTTGGCCTTGGTCTGGACGGCGCCTTGCAGGGTGTCGGTGGTCATGGTGAGGGAATGGGTTACTTGTCGTCCGAGGCAGAAGGGTCGCCCTGCAGCCGCGGCACCGAGGCGCCGGCGCCCAGGCTGAGCAGCCCGGCCTTGGCATACACCATCAGCTTCTCGCGGGTGTCGGCGATGTCCAGGTTGCGCATGGTCAGCTGGCCGATGCGGTCGGCCGGCGAGAAGGGCGCGTTCTCCACCTTCTCCATGCTCAGCCGCTCGGGCGCGTAGGTCAGGTTGGGGCTCGCGGTGTCGAGGATGGAGTAGTCGTTGCCGCGGCGCAGCTCCAGCGTCACCTCACCGGTGACCGCACGGGCCACCCAGCGCTGGGCGGTCTCGCGCAGCATGATGGCCTGCGGGTCGAACCAGCGGCCCTGGTAGAGCAGCCGGCCCAGCTTGCGGCCGTTGTCGCGGTACTGCTCGATGGTGTCCTCGTTGTGGATGCCGGTGACCAGCCGCTCGTAGGCGATGAACAGCAGCGCCAGGCCCGGGGCCTCGTAGATGCCGCGGCTCTTGGCCTCGATGATGCGGTTCTCGATCTGGTCGCTCATGCCCAGGCCGTGGCGGCCGCCGATGCGGTTGGCCTCCAGCAGCAGCTCGACCGCGGACGCGAAGGTGCGGCCGTTCAGCGCCACCGGCTGGCCCTCCTCGAAGCGCACCGTCACCTCCTCGGCCTTCACCGCCACGTCGTCGCGCCAGAAGGGCACGCCCATGATGGGGTTGACGATGCGGATGCCGGAGTTCAGGTGCTCCAGGTCCTTGGCCTCGTGGGTGGCGCCGAGCAGGTTGCTGTCGGTGGAATAGGCCTTCTCGGCCGACATCTTGTAGCCGAAGCCGGCCCGGGTCATGAAGGCCGACATCTCGGCGCGCCCGCCGAGTTCGTCGATGAAGGTCTGGTCGAGCCAGGGCTTGTAGACCTTGAGGGAGGGGTTGGTCAGCAGGCCGTAGCGGTAGAAGCGCTCGATGTCGTTGCCCTTGAAGGTCGAGCCGTCGCCCCAGATGTGGACGTCGTCCTCCTTCATCGCCGAGACCAGCATCGTGCCGGTCACCGCCCGGCCCAGCGGCGTGGTGTTGAAGTAGGTGATGCCGGCGGTGGAGATGTGGAAGGCGCCCGCCTGCAGCGCGGCGATGCCCTCGGCCACCAGCTGGGTGCGGCAGTCGACCAGCCGTGCCTTCTCGGCGCCGTACTGCATGGCCTTGCGCGGGATCTCGTCGTAGTCCGGCTCGTCGGGCTGGCCGAGGTTGGCGGTGTAGGCGTAGGGCTTGGCGCCCTTCAGCTTCATCCAGTGCAGCGCCGCGCTGGTGTCCAGGCCGCCGGAGAACGCGATGCCGACCTTCTGGCCGACGGGAAGCTGTTGGAGGATGTGTGCCATCAGGGAAACCTTGGGCGCGGCCCGTGGGCGGGCGCGGAACCGCGAATTCTAGGTGGCGGCCGTCGGCCGCCGGGCGCCCGCCTCGGTGCATGCCCTAAGCGGTCGCCGAGGCGACAGCGGTGGCGCGGGGGCGCTGCTGCAATCGTCGGCACCGCCGTCGCCGCGCCGCCATCCCCGATGTACGCCCTGTCCAACGAGCCCCGCCTGCGCCCCCACCATGCCGTCTGGCCGGCGCGCCTGCCGCGCGCGCTGAGCGTGCCGCGCACCTCTCTGTGGTTCAACCTCGAGGTCAGCGCCCGACGCTTTCCCGACAAGCCGGCAACGCGGTTCTTCGGCCGCGTCCTGACCTACGCCGACCTTCACCGCCAGGCCGAATGGCTGGCCGGCTGGCTGCAGCAGAGCGCCGGCGTGCGCAAGGGCGACCGGGTGCTGCTGGACCTGCAGAACTGCCCGCAGTTCCTGGTCGCCTTCTACGGCATCCTGCGCGCCGACGCGGTGGTGGTGCCGGTGAACCCGATGAACCGGGCCGAGGAACTGCGCCACTGCATCGCCGACTCCGAGGCGCGGGTGGCGATCTGCAGCGCCGACCTGGCGGGGCTGCTGCACGCCGCGAGCGAAGGGCTGCCGGCCAACCGCCGCCTGACGCACCTGGTGGCCACCCGCCTGGCCGAGGCCGCGCCGGCCGACATCACGGAGGACGAGCGGCCGTCGCCGGCCATGCTCGACTGGCTGCTGGCCGACCCGCCGCTGCCGCCCGGCACGCTGCGCTGGACCGAGGTGCTGGGCAGCGGCTTCGGCCCCGGCGCCCACACCGCCGGGCCCGACGACCTGGCGGTGCTGCCCTACACCTCGGGCACCACCGGCGCGCCCAAGGGCTGCATGCACCCGCACCGCACCCTCATGGCCAACACCGTGGGCGGCCTGTGGACCGGCGCCAACAGCGAGACGGTGGGCCTGGGCGTGGTGCCGATGTTCCACATCACCGGGCTCATCAACTTCGCCACCGGCGCCGTCTACAACGGCTCGACCACCGTGCTGATGCCGCGCTGGGACCGCGAGCTGGCCGGGCGGCTGATCTCGCGCCACCGGGTGACGAACTGGGTGTGCATCCCGACCATGGTGATCGACCTGTTCGGCAGCCCGAACTACCGCCGCTTCGACCTGTCCAGCCTGAAGTCGATGTCGGGCGGTGGCGCCGCCATGCCGCAGGCCGTGGCCGAGCGGCTGCGCGCCGAGTTCGGCATCACCTTCTGCGAGGGCTACGGCCTGACCGAGACCGCCGCCCAGACCCACGTCAACCTGCCGGAGCGGGCCAAGCTGCAGTGCCTGGGCATCCCCTTCTTCGGCACCGACTCGCGGGTGGTCGACCCGCAGACCCTGCGGGAACTGCCGCCCGGCGAGGTGGGCGAGATCGTCTCGCACGGGCCGCAGGTGTTTGAGGGCTACTGGCACCACCCGGAGGCCACCGAGGCCGCCTTCGTCGAGCTCGACGGCCAGCGCTTCTTCCGCACCGGCGACCTCGGCCGCATGGACGAGGAGGGCTACTTCTTCATCACCGACCGGCTGAAGCGGATGATCAACGCCAGCGGATTCAAGGTCTGGCCGGCCGAGGTGGAGGCGCTGCTGTACCAGCATCCGGCCGTGCAGGAGGCCTGCATCATCGCCGCCCGCGACGCCTACCGCGGCGAGACGGTGAAGGCGGTGATCGTGCTGCGCGCCGAGGCCCGGGCCACCACCGCGCCGGAGGACATCACCGCCTGGGCCCGGGAGCACATGGCCGCCTACAAGGTGCCGCGGCTGGTCGAGTTCGTCGACGCGCTGCCCAAGAGCGGCGCCGGCAAGGTGATGTGGCGGCTGCTGCAGGACCGGGAGCAGGCTCAGGGCTGAAGCGCCCTCGCGGCTTCGTCCAGTGCCCGCTGCAGCGCCGTGCGGCTGGGCGTCTCGACGAAGACGCAGCGTTTGCCGGTGCGCTTGCAGTGGTCCTTCACCCGCCAGTAGGCGTCGTGGCTGACGCAGCCGGTCTGGCACAGCACCAGGTCGGCGGCGGCCAGGGTCGCCTCCAGCTGCGCGATGTGGTCCTCGTCGCCGCCGTCGTGGTGCAGGAAGCGGCCGCCGCTGCCCTCGACCACCTGGCGGTACACCGGCACGATGGCCGGACGGCCGCCGACGCACAGGACCGCGCGGTCGTGCAGCGACGCCGGCGCTGGCGTCGTGGCCGCCGCGCCGTCGGTGGTCGCGGTGGCCCGCTGCAGCGCCTGCAGTTCGTCGGTCAGCGCCGCGTGCCGCCGCTGCAGGCGGTCGTGGTCCTGCCGGGCGAGCAGCAGCGCGCGCTGCAGCGCGTGCACCTCGTCGGCCAGCGCGCCGTTGCGCTGCTGCAGCTCGAAGCGGGTCGGCAGGTCGGGCGCGGCCGCGTGCAGCGCCTGCAGCCGCAGCAGCTCGGCATCGCGGGCGGCCAGTTCGCCGCGCAGCTGGCCGAGCAGCCGCGCGTCGGCCTCGGCGCGCCGGGCGTGCTGCTCGACCTGGCGCTGGCAGCGCTGCTGCGCCGCCGCCAGTTCGCGGCCGAGCACGCCGTTCTCGTGCACCAGCTCGGCCAGCCGCTGCAGGTCGGCCCGCGTCGCGCTGCCCACCTGGTGCTGCAGCATGTGCACCGCGCCGAGCACCCGGTCGGCCAGGGCGACGTCGCAGCGGGCATGGGTGATCGTGGCCCAGAAGGCGCCGGGCACCGCCTCGCTGGCGGCGGCGCCGGTCCACCAGGCGGCGAGCGCCTCGGTGGACTTGCAGGCGGCGGCGTCGCGCAGCGGGCCGGCGAAGCGGCGGTCGAGGTCGCGCTGCAGCGCCTCGGCCAGCGGCGTGCGGCGCTTGCATTCCTGCACCGCCATGCAGTGCAGCTCGTACTCGTCGATGGGCAGGGCCTTGGCGCTCAGCCGCCCCATGAGCCGGCGCAGCGCCGGCATCGGCAGGCACATGCCCACCACCGGACAGTGCGCATGGCCGTCGAGCTCCCACAGCCGGCGGCGGCGGGAGCCGGCCGGCTCAGCGGCCGCGACGGGCGATGGGCGCCGGCCCAGCAGGGCCAGCGGTTCGGTGGCGGGCCGCGCGTCGGGCGCGGCCACGGGTGCGATGAAGGAGGTCGCCATGCGATGCGCTCTGCAGCGGCGGCATGGCGGGCGAAGGGCTGGCGTGCCGGGTTGGAGGGGAACGAGGCGTCGATCTTATTGAGAATAGTTCTCAATGGGAAGTCAAAACCGCGACCCCGGCTGGCGCAGGAAGGCCTCCTCCTCCGTGCTGCTCGGTCGGCCGAGCACCTCGTTGCGATGGGGGAAGCGACCGAAGCGCTCGACCACCTCGGCGTGCTTGCGGGCCCAGTCGAGGTAACCGGCCAGTGCCGGCACCTCCTCCGCCAGGTCGCCGTACAGGCGCAGGGCCTCGGCCTGCATCGCCCGGTCCTCGGCGTGCTCGAAGGGCAGGTAGGCGAAGACCCGGCGCAGCGGCGGCAGGCGGCGGTCGTCGCCCGCGGCCACCAACTGCCGCGCGGCGGCCAGCGCCAGCGCGTCGCCGGCGAAGGCGCGGGGCGTGTCGCGGAAGGCGTTGCGGGTGAACTGGTCGAGCACCAGGATGCGCGCCAGCGCGGCCGCCGGGTGCAGCTGCCAGTCGGCCAGGCCGCCGGCCAGCGCCTGCTCGATCGTCGCGCCGAAGCGCCGGGCGATCTCGGCGTCGAAGGCCGGGTCCTTGCGGAACCAGGCCGGATTGGCTTCGAAGGACGCGGCGCTGTGGGCGGGTCCGAACCAGAAGTCCAAGACCTCGTCCGGCGTCATGTCTGCCCCTCGTCCGACGGGTACGTCGGCCGATCCCCCAGGGGATGCGGGCCGGCTTGGGAGCGGCCCGGCGCTCGGCCCGGTGCGCTGAACCCGTCCGCTTCATGCGAGCTGCGCCTTCAGCTCGGGGTGCCGCTGCACATAGGCGGCCATGAAGGCGCACAGCGGCCGCACCTTCAGCCCTTCGGCCTGGGCATGGGCGAACGCCGCCTGCGCCAGCGCGGAGGCGATGCCGTGGCCTTCCTGCGCCTCCGGCACCACGGTGTGGGTGAGCGACATCACGTCGCCGTCGAGCCGGTACTCGGCGATGCTCAGTTCGCCATCGACCTCGGCCTCGAAGCGCGAGGCGCCGGCGTTGTGCCGCACGGGGGTTCCAGTCATCGGGGGGTCCTTCCCAGTCGTCGCCACAGGTAGGCAAATTCGAGCGCCATCAGGTCTGCGCGCTGGCGGTTGTCGGCGGCGCCGCCGTGGCCGCCCTCGGTGTTCTCGTAGTACAGCACCGGCTGGCCCAGTTGCCGCAGGCGTTCGACCATCTTGCGGGCATGGCCCGGGTGCACCCGGTCGTCGCGGGTGGAGGTGGTGAACAACGCCTCGGGATAGGCCACGCCGGGCTTGACGTTCTGGTAGGGGCTGTAGCGGGCGATGTGGGCCCATTGCGCCGGGTCGTCCGGGTCGCCGTACTCGGCCATCCACGAGGCGCCGGCCAGCAGCTTGTGATAACGCCGCATGTCCAGCAGCGGCACCTGGCAGACCACCGCGCCGAACAGGTCCGGCCGCCGCACGAAGACGCTGCCCACCAGCAGCCCGCCGTTGCTGCCGCCCTGGATGCCGAGGTGGCGCGGGCTGGTGATGCGGCGGCGCACCAGGTCTTCGGCCACCGCGATGAAGTCGTCGTGGCTGCGCGCCTTGTGCTCCTTCACCGCGGCCTGGTGCCAGGCCGGGCCGTACTCGCCGCCGCCGCGGAGGTTGGCGACGACGAGCACGCCGCCCTTGGAGTACCAGGCGCTGCCGAAGCCGGCCGAGTACCAGGGCTGCAGCGACACCTCGAAGCCGCCGTAGCCGTAGAGCAGCGTGGGGTTGGTGCCGTCGGCGGTCGCGCCCTTGGGCCAGACGACGAAGTAGGGCACCCGGGTGCCGTCGGCGCTGGTGGCGAAGGCCTGCTCGACCTTCATGCCGGCGGTGTCGAAGAAGGCCGGCCGGGCCTTCAGCGGCTCCATGCGGTCGGGCCCCCGGTCCTCCGAGGCGCCGCCCGCGCCGGTGTGCGCCAGCGACAACGTGTCCGGCGTCAGGAAGTCGGTGTAGCTCACGAGGTAGGCCTCCGCCAGCGGATCGTCCGGCAACAGCGGATCGTGCAGCCCGGCCACGCCCAGTGCGCCGGGGAAGGGCGCCGGCACCTCGCGCCGCTGCCAGCCGGACGCCGGGTCGTGCCGCCAGGCCTCCAGCCGGCTGGCCACGTTGTCCAGCACGTCGACCAGCAGCCGGCTGCGGGTGGTGGTGGTGCCGGCCAGCGAGCGCGTGGGCGTGGGCGTGAAAAGCGCGGTCAGCCGGCGCTCGCCACGCAGGTAGGCCTCGGCATCGGCGACCAGCAGGCTGCCGCGCACGAAGCGCTCGCCACCGCCGGCGGCGCCGTCCGGTGAGGGCAGCGTCCAGTCGCTGCGCAATTCCAGCAGCAGCCAGCGCTGCCAGAACCACAGCGAGGCGTCGGCCGGCTTGTCCACCTCGGCCAGGGTGCCGTCGGCCTGCAGCAGCCAGTGCCGGGTGGTGTAGAAGTCCAGCGAGCGGCCGAAGAGCGTGCGCTCGAAGCCCGGTGTCCGGTCCACCGACACCCAGGCCGACACGTCGGCGGCCTCGCCCTCGAACACCGTCACCGCCTCGGCCAGCGGCTGGCCGCGGCGCCAGCGCTTGATCACCCGCGGGTAGCCGCTGTCGGTGAGCGCGCCGGGGCCGAAGTCGCTGCCGACGTAGACGGTGTCCGCGTCGGCCCAGTCCACCGACGACTTGGCCTCGGGCAGCACGAAACCGCCCTCGGCGGCCGGCACGAAGCGCTTGTCGACCAGGTCGAACTCGCGCACGACGGTGGCGTCGGCGCCGCCGCGCGACAGCGACACCAGCGCCCGCCGGTAGGCCGGGCCGAAGGCGTCGGCGCCGTGCCAGACCCAGTTCTCGCCTTCGGCCTGTGCCAGCGCGTCCAGGTCCAGCACCGGTTCCCAGGCCGGCTCGGGCTTGCGGTACTCGGCCAGCGTGGTGCGGCGCCACAGCCCGCGCGGCCGGGCTTCGTCCTGCCAGAGGTTGTAGAACCAGTCGCCGCGGCGGGTGACGGCGGGGATGCGGTCCTTGGAGTCGAGGATGCGGCGCAGCGCCTCGCGGGTGTCGGCGAAGCCGGGTTCGGCTTCGAGCACCCGGCGCGACTCGGCGTTGCGGGCGTGCACCCAGGCCAGGGCGCGTTCGCCCTCCACGTCCTCCAGCCAGAGCAGGGGATCGGCGTCGGAAGTGGCGTTGGGGGTCATGGCGATCGATGAAGGGGCAGGGAGCATGGACAGCAGGGGCCACGACGAGCCCCAGGCGGCAAGGCCCGCGCCCAGCAGGCCGCGCCGCCGCGCAAGCGGGGTCAACGTCGCCCCGCGGCCTTGAGCCGGACGGGCGTCACCTCCACGCTGCGCTCGCCCTGCGACACCCAGGCGGTGCCGTCCTGCACATTGATGGCCAGCCGCATGCCGCGGTCGGCCAGCGCGGCGAGCGCCTGGGTCTGGTCGGCGGGCACCTGCCAGACCTCGAGGTTGGCGGCCCGCGCCACGCGCTGCTCCAGCGGCTGCCACCAGATCGGCACGCTGCTGCCCGAGGCGTAGACCACCACCTGCTCGGCCCGGCCGGCGGCGCGGATCAGCCGCCGCTCGTCCGGCTGGCCGAGGTCGATCCACTGCACCAGGGCGCCGGTCAGGTCCTTCTGCCACAGCGGCGGCTCGTCGGGCTCGTCCAGGCCCCTGGTGAACTCCAGCATGCCGTGGTGGTCGTCGGCGGGCACGCGCAGGGCGAAGGCCAGCAGCCGCAGCATCAGCCGCTCGTCGTTCTCCGACGGGTGGCGCGCCAGCGTCAGCGAATGGTCGGCGTAGACGCCACGGTCCATGTCGGCCAGCTGCAGCTGGGCTTTGTAGATGGTCGCCTTGAGGGCCATGGTGACGGGGGCGGTGCGGGACGAAGCCGGGCACTGTGCCAGAAGCCGGCCGCACCCCTCCACCCTCAAGTCATCCCGCGGACCGGCCGAAAAAGGGTCGACACCGGCCGTGAAGCGCCGGCGCAGCAAGGAGACACGAGATGACATACCGTTGGATGCAACCGGCGGCGCTAGGCCCCGGACTGATGCGGCGGCTGCGCCTGCACGCCAAGCTGGGCCTGTGCGGCGCGGTGGCGCTCATCGGCATCACCTGCTCGCTGCTCGACGCCGGCCACGGCGGCACCTGGCGCACGGCCGCGCTGGTGTGCTGGGCGCTCTTCGCCTGGTGGGCGCTCAGCCTCGCCTGGACGCTGTCGCAGTCGATGGCGCAGCTGCGGTCCATGCTGGCCGCGATCGAGAAGGGCGACCTGACGCAGACGCTGAGCGTGGCGGGCGACGACGAACTGGCCGCCATCGGCCGGCAGGTCGAGGCGATGAGCCGCCTGCTCTCGAAGATGGTGGCGCGCACGCGCAGCGAGGCGCAGATGGTGGCGATGGGCGGCGAGCGCCTGGGCCGCTCGGCGCGCGAGCTGTCCGACCGCACCGAGTCGCAGGCCAGCAGCCTGGAGCAGACCAACGCCACGCTGACCGAGCTGACGTCCAGCGTGCAGCGCAACGCCGAGCAGGCGCAAGCCGCCGACGGCCTGGCGGCCCAGGTGCGCGGCGAGGCCGAGCAGGGCCTGTCGGTGGTCGAGCAGTCGGTCGACGCCATCCTGCGCATCGAGCAGCGCTCGCGCCAGATGGGCGAGATCATCTCGGTGATCGACGGCATCGCCTTCCAGACCAACATCCTGGCGCTCAACGCCGCGGTGGAGGCCGCACGGGCCGGTGAGCAGGGCCGCGGTTTCGCGGTGGTGGCCGGCGAAGTGCGCAGCCTGGCGCAACGCAGCGCGCAGGCGGCCGCGGAGGTCAAGAAGCTGATCCAGGCCTCGGGCGACGAGGTGCAGCACGGCGTGGCGTCGATCCGCCAGGCCAGCGGCTCGCTCGGCCGCGCGGTGCAGGGCATGCGCGAGCTGGCCGGCCAGGTGCGCGACATCGCCGGTTCCAACAGCGCGCAGAGCACCAGCCTGCGCGAGATCGCCGCGGCCATCGCCAGCCTGGACGACATCACCCAGCGCAACGCCCAGATGGTCGACCGGTCGGTGCACGGCGCCGAGCGGCTGCACCAGCAGGCCATGGTGCTGAGCGCGGCGGTGAGCGACTTCCGCCTGCGGCAGGGCTGCGCCGGCGAGGCGCGCTCCATGGTCGAACGCGCCGTCCGGCTGATCGACGAGGCCGGCCTGCCGGCCGCGCGGCAGCGCTTCCACGACCGCCAGGGCGGCTTCTTCGACCGCGACCTGTTCGTGCTGGTGGTGGACCGGCGCAATCACTTCGCCGCCTTCGGCCTCGCCCCCGACAAGGCCGGCAAGCCGGCGGTCGCCGCGCCCGGCACCGACGTCGACGAGCTGTGCCGCCGTGTCTGGCAGGCCGCGGCGTCCGGCGGCGACTGGGTGGAGTTCCGCGCGATGCACCCGGTGACGAAGCTGATCGTCGACAAGATCGGCTACGTGCTGCCCGCGGGCGGCGGCCAGTACGCCGTGCTGACCAGCGTCAACCGCGGCGACGGCACCGAGGCGGCGCCCGGCACCGCGCCGGCGCCCACGCCGGCGCCGGTGGCCGTCGGCGCGCCGCTGCGGCTGTCCGCGGCCTAGGCCGGCATTCCCGGGCGGCCGGGAGGAACATTGCCTGCCAACGCAGCGGGCGTGAACCTCCACGAACTGACCCTCGGCGGCCTGGCCGCCCTCATCCTCGACCACGACATCGCCCGCTGGGGACTCGCCCTGGCGTTGGCGGTGGTCACCTACACCGTCGTCTGGCTGGCGCTGCGCTTCACGCTCAGGCGCCTGGGCCGGCTGGCGGCGCACAGCCGCACCGCCGTCGACGACGGCCTGGTCGAGGTGCTGCGCGGCACCCGGCGCTGGCTGATCGCCTTCGCCGCGTTGCTGGTCGGGCTCAACGCGCTCGACCTGCCCGAGGTCTGGCGCACGCGCATCGGCCACCTCTGGTTCATCGCCCTGGCGCTGCAGTTCGGCATCTGGGGCAGCCGCGCGGTGCGGCTGGCGCTGGGACGCTACCTGCGCCAGCACGACCCGGCCGGCGTGCTGCAGCACAGCGCCTCGGCCACGCTGGCGTCGTGGGCGGCGCACACCGTGCTGTGGTCGGTGGCGCTGCTGGCCATCCTGTCCAACCTGGGCATCGACATCACCGCCTTCGTCGCCAGCCTGGGCGTGGGCGGCATCGCGGTGGCGCTGGCGGTGCAGAACGTGCTGGGCGACCTGTTCGCCTCGCTGTCGATCGCGGTGGACAAGCCCTTCGAAGTGGGCGACTTCATCGTCTTCGGCGACGTGTCGGGCACGGTGGAGCAGGTCGGCCTGAAGACCACCCGCATCAAGGCGCTGAGCGGCGAGCAGGTGGTGGTGGCCAACACCGACCTGCTCAAGCAGACGGTGCACAACTACAAGCGCCTGCAGCAGCGGCGCATCCAGTTCGGCTTCGGCATCACCTACGACGCCACGCCGGAGCAGGTGGAGCAGGTGCCCGCGGTGGTGGCGCGCATCGTTCGCGGGCGCGAGACGCTGCGCTTCGACCGCGCGCACTTCAAGGGCTTCGGCGAAAGCTCGCTCGACTTCGAGGTGGTCTACGTCGTGCTCGACGCCGACTACAACGTCTACATGGACGAGCAGCAGGCCATCAACCTGGCCCTGATGCGCGAACTGGCCGCGCTGGGCGTCGAGTTCGCGTTCCCCACCCGCACGGTCATCGTCAGCCGGCCCGAGGAGGCGACGATGGTGGCGCAGCGGCCGCCGGTCTCGCGCGCGCACTGACCGCGCGCGCCGGCCGTCAGCGCGCCTCCGCCTCCTCCTCGAACAGCACCGACGGCGAGAACGCCACCGCACCGCCGTCGTCGTTGACCAGCTCCGCATGCTGGATGTCCTCGGCCGACATCGGCCGCGCGAAGTAGAAGCCCTGCAGTTCGTCGCAACCCAGGTCCACCAGTGCGGCCCGCTGCTCCTTCGTCTCCACGCCCTCGGCCACCACCTTCAGGTCCATGGCATGGGCCAGGCGGACGACCGCGTCGACCACCGCGCGGGCGTCCGGGTCGGTGGCCACGTCCTTGACGAAGCTGCGGTCGATCTTCAGCTCGTGCACCCGCCACTGCCGCAGCGAGGCGAGGCTGGAGTAGCCGGTGCCGAAGTCGTCGATGGACAGCTTGACGCCGATCGCGGTCAGCCGCTCGAGCACCGACCGGGTCGCCTCGGTGTTCTCCATCGCCACCGATTCGGTGATCTCGCAGACCAGCTGGGCCGGGGCGACGCCGTGCCGGTCCAGCGCGGCGCGGATGCGGTCGACCACCTCCGGCTGGCGCAGCTGGTAGCCCGACAGGTTGACCGACACCCGCATGCGCAGGCCCTGCTCGGCCCAGGCGGCGATCTGCCGGCAGGCCTCGTCGATGACCCAGTTGCCGATCGGCACGATGAGGCCGAAGCGCTCGGCCACCGGGATGAACACGCCGGGGCTGACCGCGCCCAGCACGGGATGGCGCCAGCGCAGCAGCGCCTCCACCGCGCGCAGCTTGCCGCTGCTGGTGTCGATCTTCGGCTGGTAGTGCAGGTGCAGCTGGCCCAGCTGCAGCGCCTGTCGCAGCGCCTGCTGCAGCGCCAGCTGGCTCTCCTGCGCGGCCTGGTGCATGTGCGCCTCGAAGACGGCGTAGGTGCCGCCGCCGGCGCGCTTGGCGGCGTACATGGCGGCGTCGGCGTGCCCGACCAGCTTGTCGGCGTGGCCGTGGTCCGGGTAGACCACCACGCCCAGCGAGCACGACAGCGAGACGGTGCGCTCGCCGAGGTCGAAGGACTGGTTCAGCGCGTCGAGCATGCGGCCGGCGGTGGCGACCGCCTCGGTGATGTCGGCCACGCCGTCGAGCAGCAGCACGAACTCGTCGCCACCGACCCGGGCCACCGTGTCGGTGGCCCGCACGTTGGCCTGCAGCCGCTCGGCCACCCGGCGCAGCAGGGTGTCGCCGGCCGCATGGCCGTAGCTGTCGTTGACCGGCTTGAAGCCGTCGAGGTCGATGAACAGCACCGCCAGCCGCGCCGCGGCGCGCTGGCCGGGCACCTGGTTCAGCCGCTCGATGCGGGCCACCGCCTGCGCCAGCCGGTCGTCGAACACCACCCGGTTGGCCACCCCGGTCAGCGGGTCGGCGTAGGCGCGGCGCTGCAGCTCTTCGTTGGCGCCGCGCAGCCGGTCGTTGGCCTGCTGCAGCGACGCGGCCAGCTGCGTGGCGCGCGCCTGCAGTCGGGCGTCGAGCACCGACGTGAACAGCGTCACCGACAGCAGCAGCAGCGAGCCGATGACCACCATGGTGCCCAGGCTCTGGCCGCCCAGGCCGTCGGCGCTGAGGCACACGGCGCCGTCGGCGAAGCCGGCGGCCGCCATGCCGGTGTAGTGCATGCCGCTGATGGCCAGGCCCATCACCAGCGAGGCCGCGAACTGCGCCACGCGCGCGCGTTGGCCCTTCAGGCGCCGCATGGCGAAGAAGATGAGCAGCGCGGCCCCGGAGGCCACCCAGGCGATGAGCGCCGACCCCGCGACCCAGCGTGCATCCCAGACGATGCCCGGCGCCATGCGCAGCGCGGCCATGCCGAGGTAGTGCATGGTGCAGATGCCGGCGGCCATGCACAGCGAGCCGCCGAGCAGGTTCTTCACCGTCAGGCGGGGTGCCGCGGCGATGCGCAGCGCCAGCGCCGACACCGCCACCGCCGCGCCCCAGGACACCGCCGTCATCAGCGCGTCGTAGCCCAGGGTGATGGGCAGCGACATGGCCAGCATGCCGACGAAGTGCATCGACCAGATGCCGGTGCCCATGACCACCGCGCCGCCGACCGTCCACGCCCGGGCCATGCTGCGGTCCTCCGCCCGCATGCGACGGGCGAGGTCCAGCGCGACGTAGGACGCGAAGGACGCGATGAGGACGGACAGGACGACCACGGACGGGTCGTAGAGGGGCTGCAGCATCGGCATGGCAGGAAGACGGCAGCCCGGGTGGCCGCGACGTCCTGTTATCGGCCGTGTCCGCGCCCGCTTGAGTGCACGGCATGACGCCGCGTCGGCCCGACCAAGAAAAAGGCGCCCCGCAGGGCGCCTGGTGTTGTCGTCCGGACGCGGGCCGAGGTCAGCGTCGGGGACCGGAGGAGCGGCCGCCCGGGGCGCCGCGGCCCTGGCCGCCGCCGCCGCCACCACCGTTGCGTCCGCCGCCACCACCGCCACCACCGCCGCCACCGCCGCCACGACCCTGCCGCGGCGCGCCGCCGCCGCCACCGCCCGGCCGACCGCCGCGCGACGGGGCGCCGACGCCGATGGTCATGCGACGGCCGAGCACGATCGGTTCGGGCTTCTCGCTCGGGTCCGGCTCGAAGCCGGGGATGACCGCGCGCGGGATGCTGCGCTTGATCAGCCGCTCGATGTCCTGCAGGAAACCGAGCTCGTCGACGCAGACCAGCGAGATGGCCTGGCCCTCCGCGCCGGCGCGGCCGGTGCGGCCGATGCGGTGGACGTAGTCCTCCGGCACGTTGGGCAGCTCGAAGTTGACGACGTGCGGCAGCTGGTCGATGTCGATGCCGCGGGCGGCGATGTCGGTGGCCACCAGCACCTGCAGGCTGCCGCCCTTGAACTCGGACAGCGCCTTGGTGCGCGCGCCCTGGCTCTTGTTGCCATGGATGGCCATGGCGGTGATGCCGCTCTCGTTCAGGTAGTCGGCCAGCCGGTTGGCGCCGTGCTTCATGCGGGTGAAGACCAGCACCTGGTGCCAGTCGCCCTGGCGGATGAGGTGCGCCAGCAGCTCCTTCTTGCGGTCGCGGCTCACCGGGTGGATCTTCTGGTCGATGAGCTCGGCGGTGGCGTTGCGGCGCGCCACCTCGATCAGCGCCGGCGCGTTGAGCAGCCGGTCGGCCAGGCCCTTGATCTCGTCGCTGAAGGTGGCCGAGAAGAGCAGGCTCTGCTTCTTCTGCGGCAGCACCGCCAGCACCTTCTTGATGTCGTGGATGAAGCCCATGTCGAGCATGCGGTCGGCCTCGTCGAGCACGAAGATCTGCACGTGCTTGAGGTCCAGCGTGCCCTGGCCCAGGTGGTCCAGCAGGCGGCCGGGGGTGGCGACGAGGATGTCCACGCCCTGGCGCAGACGGTCGATCTGCGGCTGCATGCCGACGCCGCCGAACATCACCATGCTGGTCAGCTTGAGGTACTTGCCGTAGGTGCGCACGCTCTCCTCCACCTGCGCCGCGAGTTCGCGCGTCGGGGTGAGGATGAGGGCGCGGATGCAGACACGGCCGCGCGCGTCGCGCAGCGGCGGCTCGGCCGACAGGCGCTGCAGCATGGGCAGGGTGAAGCCGGCGGTCTTGCCGGTGCCGGTCTGGGCGCCGGCGAGCAGGTCGCCGCCCTTGAGCACGGCGGGAATCGCCTGCAGCTGGATCGGGGTGGGGGGTGTCGTAGCCCTGCTCTTGAACGGCACGCAGGAGGGGCTCGGCCAGGCCGAGGGAATCAAAGGACATGAGTTGTCGCGGTCTCGTCTTGAAGACGCCAGGGTCCGGCCGCCACGTGTCGAATCTTCGACAGGGCGCCAGTCGCAGGACCGGGGAGGAAAGCCGGCTTCGTCGAGCAGCCGTGAAGGCTCTGAAGACCGGTCGTCGGGGTGACGGCAGCGCGAAAAGACTGGGAAGTGCGCTGATGGCGGGATTGTAGCCGGCCGCTCGCCGACGCCCCGTCGCCGAAGACCCGGTGAAGGCAGGGCGAGGCCCCGCTTCTTCGCGTTTCAGGGGCGGCGGGAGGCTGCCGCGGGTTACGTTTTGAAGTCCCGGGCTAGGGGAGCGCACCGCCCCTGTTAGGGGCTCGCGCCGGGGTTGCGAACGAGCTCAATGGCGACCCCATCGTTCAACCGGGAGACAGCCATGCTGGCACTCGACATTGCGCGCTTCAAGGGCAACCCCTTCGCCGAACTCATCCTGCGTTACCCCTGCCCGCAGCGCGTCCTGATGGTGACCGACGCCGCGCTCAACTTCGGCAACGGCGGCTTCGGCCTGTCCGAGTTCGTGTCCATCGTGCAGGGCGGTGGCCACACCGTGAGCACGGCGCACCGCAGCGGCGGCGGCGGGGCGTCCATCGCCGGGGCGTTCAACTTCGCCACCGCCGCCACGCCGGTGACCACCGCCAACTACGACCAGGTGTGGCTGTTCGGCTTCAGCGGCGCCAACATCAATGCGCAGGAGCAGCAGGCGCTTGCGCAGTTCATGCAGAACGGCGGCGGCGTGTTCGCCACCGGCGACCACGAGAGCATCGGCTCGGGCATGGGCACGCAGCTGCCGCGGGTGCGCTCGATGCGCAACTGGTCGTCGGTGCCCATGGTCAACCCGGAGCGCCACGACACCGTGATCAACGCCGGTGCCGACGCCATCAAGCAGTTCAGCGACCAGGCCGACCCGATCGCGCAGCCGCTGTACCCGGTGTACTTCTCCAACGGCGGTCCCGACAACGCCGCGACGAGCTGGAGCCCCCATCCGGTGCTGCGCCATCCGTCGGGGGCGGTGGACGCGCTGCCCGACCATCCGCACGAGAGCGAATGCTTCGCGCCGACGCCGGTGGCCGGCAACTTCGCCGGCGTGGAGGAATGGCCGGCGCCGGTGGGCGGCGGCGCGCGCATCCCGGCGGTGGTCGTGGGCGTGACCATGTCGGCCGGCCGCTTCATCACCGACACGCTGAAGCCGCCGGTGCGGCCGCACAGCTTCGGCGCCATCTCGGCCTACGACGGCGACGCGGCGCGCGTCGGCCGCATCGTCTGCGACGCCACCTGGCACCATTTCGTCAACGTCAACCTGAACGGCGCCGGCGCCACGCCCGACACGCTGAACAACCCGCGCCAGGGGCTGTACTTCAACGGCAACCCGACACCGGAGTACCAGAAGATCCAGCGCTACTTCCTCAACACCGTCCGCTGGCTGGCACCGCGCAACCGGCGCAACTGCTGGCCCTTCCTGCAGGCGGCGCTGGCGCGGTTCGACCTCGAGATGCTGGAGGCGCTGCGCGAGCCGATTCCGCATCCCTGCCCGTGGGACCCGCTGCAGCAGATCGGCCGCGTGGCCGAGGACGCGCTGGCCCGCCACTGGGGTGCCGGCGCGGTCGGCGAGGTGGTCGACGACCTGCTGCAGGCGGCCCAGGCGCCGGCCAGCCTGTCGCTGGCGCTGCGCTCGCTGGTGCCGCCGGCCGAGGAGCGGCAGCGCCGCGCCGACGCCTCGCTGCTGCCGGTCGCCGAGATGCGGCGTGCGGTGCTGGGCGCGCTGGTCAACGCCATCGCCCGCGAGCTGCCGGCCGACGAGGAACAGCTGGCCGCCGCCTTCCGCGACGACCACGACGAACTGGCGCGCAAGCTGGTGCCGCAGGCGGTGCGCGAGGCCGAGCTGGCCATCCACGAGCACCTCGAGCGCGGGGCCAAGCAGACCAAGCTGCTGATGCGCGCGATCCAGGAGCGCGACGGCAAGTGAGGCCGGCTCAGGGCGCGGCTTCCTCCAGCGCCGCCAGGTAGCTGCGCCGCCACCAGTGGATGTCGAACTCGGTGATGCCCGCCAGCAGCGCCGCATGGCGCTGCCGGCGCTCTTCCAGCGGCATCTGCAGGGCGCGGTGAATGGCCGCCGCGGTGCCCTGCGTGTCGTGCGGGTTGACCAAGATGGCCTGCTTCATCTGCTCGGCCGCGCCGGCGAAGCGAGACAGCACCAGCACGCCCGGGTCCTCGGGGTCCTGGGCGGCGACGAACTCCTTGGCCACCAGGTTCATGCCGTCGCGCAGCGGCGTGACCAGCGCGACCTTGGCCGCGCGGCACAGGCCCGGCATGCGCTTGCGCGCCAGCGCGCGGTGGATATAGCGGATGGGCACCCAGTCCAGCGTGCCGTACTGGCCGTTGATGGCGCCGGTCAGGCCCTCCAGCTCGCGGCGGATGTCGGCGTAGGCGTCGACCTCCTCGCGCGACGGCGCGGCGATCTGGATCAGCGTGGCCGACGAACGCGTGTCCTCGTACTCGTCGAGCAGCCGCTTGAAGGCGCGGAACCGCTGCGGCAGGCCCTTGGAGTAGTCCAGCCGGTCGGCGCCGATGAGCACCCGCCGGTGCGAGTACTGGTCGCGCATCTGCTCGAAGGTCTCCACCGCCTCGCGCTGCTCGCCGAGGCGGCGGAACTCGTCGACGTCCATGCCGATGGGGAAGGCCTGCGCCTTGAGCACCCGGCCGAAGCCCGAGTAGCGGTCGCCCGGCAGCGGCACCACGTCGCCCTCGGCCTGGCCGAAGCGGGCGAAGTGCTGCACGTCGGCCTGCGCCTGGAAGCCGACGAGGTCGTACGCGAACAGCATGCGCAGCAGCCAGTCGGCGCCGGGCATGGCGGACAGCAGCTGCGGCGGCGGCAGCGGGATGTGCAGGAAGAAGCCGATGCGCTGCTTGCAGCCCAGCGCGCGCAGCTCGGCGCCCAGCGGGATCAGGTGGTAGTCGTGGATCCAGAGGACGTCGTCGTCCTTCAGCAGCGGCTTCAGCGCCCGGGCGAAGCGCTGGTTGACGGCCTTGTAGCGGTCGAGGAAGCCGGACTCGAAGTCGGCCAGGTCGAGCCGGTAGTGGAAGACCGGCCACAGCACCTTGTTGGCGTAGCCGAGGTAGTAGCCGTCGTGGTCCTCGCGGCTGAGGGCCAGGCCGGCCAGGCTGACCTTGCCCCAGCGGGTGACCTCCGGTTCGTCGGTGAGCGCTTCGCCCGGCTCGGCGATGTGGCCGCTCCAGCCGAACCACAGGCCGCCGGTGCGCTGCAGGCTCTCGCCCAGCGCCACGGCCAGGCCGCCGGCCGCGGCCTTGCGTGGGTCGGCGAGCCGATTGGAGACGACGACGAGCCGGCCCATCAGATCACGCTCTCCCAGCGCGCGGACAACCGCACCGCGCCGTTGATCAGCCCGACCATCGAGTAGGTCTGCGGGAAGTTGCCCCACAGCTCGCCGGTCCTGGGGTCGGTGTCCTCGCTGAGCAGGCCGACGTGGTTGCGGGTGGCCAGCAGCGCCTCGAAGATCTCGCGCGCCTCGTCCTGCCGGCCCAGCCGCCACAGCGTCTCCAGCCGCCAGAAGCTGCAGATGTTGAAGGCGGTGGTCGGCCGGCCGAAGTCGTCCGGCGCCTCGTAGCGCTTCATGTAGGGGCCGTCGCACAGGTGCTGCTCCAGCGCCGCCACGGTGGAGACGAAGCGCGGGTCGTCCACCGGCAGGAAGCCGACCTCGGCCATCAGCAGCACGCCGGCGTCGAGGTCGCGGCCACCGTAGCTCTCGGCGAAGACCCGGCGCTGCTCGCACCACGACCGCTCGAGGATGCTGGCCCGCAGCCGGTCGGCGTTCTCGCGCCAGTGGCGCTCGCGGTCGGGCAGCGCCAGGCGGCGGGCGATCTTGGCCAGCCGATCGAAGGCCGCCCAGCTCATCAACGCCGAGGTGGTGTGCACCCGGGCGCGGGTGCGCAGCTCCCACATGCCGGCGTCGGGCTGCTCGCAGACCTTCAGCGCCTGGCGGCCCACCGTCTCCAGCCGCTCGAACTCGGCCAGGCCGGCCGGGCGCAGCAGGCGGGTGTCGTGGAAGGCCTGCGCCGCACCGAGCACGATGTTGCCGTAGACGTCGTGCTGGAAGTGCTCGTAGGCCTGGTTGCCGATGCGCACCGGCCCGTCGCCGCGGTAACCGGGCAGGTGCTCGGCCAGGCGCTCGTCCAGCCGCTCCTCGAGGCCGACGCCGTACAGCGGCTGGATGTGGCCGTCGCGCTCGCTGGCCACCACGTTGATCAGCCAGCGCAGGTGGTCCTCCATGGTCGCCACCTCGGCCAGGCTGTTGAGCGCCCGCACGGTGAAGAAGGCGTCGCGCAGCCAGCAGTAGCGGTAGTCCCAGGTGCGGCCGCTGCCGGGCGCCTCCGGGATGCTGGTGGTCATGGCGGCGACGATGGCGCCGGTGTCCTCGTACAGCGACAGTTTCAGCGTGATGGCGGCGCGGATCACCGCCTCCTGCCATTCCAGCGGCACCGCCAGCGCGCGCGTCCAGGCGCGCCACCAGCCGGCGGTGTCGCGCTCGAACTGGTCGGCGGTGGGTGTCACCGCGCCCGGCAGCGTCTCGTCCGGCCCGAGCAGGAAATCCATCGGCCCCTGCAGCACGAAGGGCTGCTGCTGCAGCACATGGTCCAGCGGCGCGTTGGTGGTCAGCCGCAGGGTGGTGGTCGGGCCGACGTAGCGGGCGTGGTGGCTGCCGCGGGTGATGGTGGGCGCCAGGCGTCCCCAGTCGAAGCGGGGTTCCAGCCGGACCCGGATCCTCGGCGTGCCGCGCAGGGGCCGCAGCCGGCGCACCAGCGTCTGCGGCCGGAACATGCGCTCGTACTGCCGGAAGCGCGGCGCGAAGTCGACGATCTCCAGCGACTGGCCGTGCCGGTCGTGCAGCCGGGTGCGCACGATGGCGGTGTTCACGTCGTAGGCCTGCTCGCTGTGGTCGAAGTCCTCCAGCTCGATGGTCCACTGGCTGCCGTCGGGGCCGTCGTCGAGCAGCGCGTCGAACACCGGGTCGCCGTCGAAACGCGGCAGGCAGCACCAGACGATGCGGCCCCGCCGGTCGACCAGGGCGGAGTAGCTGCAGTTGCCGATCACGGCCAGGTCCAGCGAGGCAGGGCCCGCCGGCGGACCGGGGTGGAAGCGGCTGCCGTGCGCGGCTGGGGGCGCCGCCCGGTTCAGCTCCATGGGCGCTGACCGGACAGCGCACCCCAGGACGCGGCCAGCCAGTCGTGCACCGCGGCCGGATCGGCCAGCCGTTCGCGCGCGCTGCTCGGGCCCGGGCCGACCTTGAGGCCCCGACCGCCCACCGCCTGGGCGGCGACGACGCCGGCCTCGTCGGTCACGTCGTCGCCGACGAAGACCGGCCGCCGGCCGGCGAAGGGCGCCTCGGTCAGGAAGGCCTGCAGCGCACGGCCCTTGTCGCGGCCGGCCGGCTTGGCCTCGACCACCGCCTTGCCGGCCAGCGGCTGCAGCGACTGCACGCCGGCCAGCGCCTGCTCCATCCAGAACACGCAGGCCGGACCGTGCTCGGGCGCCTGGCGCCAGTGCAGGGCGAAGGCCCCGGACTTGCGCTCCAGCCAGACGCCGGGGTGGCTGCGGGCGAAGCACTCGCCCGCGGCCATCAGGTCGTCCAGCAGCCGCGGCTCGGCGGGCGGGGCGTCGTGGCGCCGGCCGGCCGCGTCGCGCCGCTCGGCCCCGTGCACGCCGGCCGACGGCAGCGACAGCGGCGCCAGCAGGGCGTCGAGCTGCTCGATGGGGCGGCCGGACACCACCGCCAGCGCGCCGCCAAGTGCCTCCTGGAGGCCGGCCAGCAGTGCCAGCAGGGCGGGCGGCACGCGCACCTGCTCGGGTCGCGGCGCCAGCTCGGCCAGCGTGCCGTCGAAGTCGAGGAACAGCGCCTCCTGCCGCTGCAGCACGGCCGGCCGGGGCGGGCGCAGGCCCGGCGCCGGCGGGCGGTCGGGCGGCACGGCGTCGTCGGACAAGGGCAGGGTGCTGTCGAAGGTGGTGATGTTCACGGGCGCCAAGCCTATGCCGGCGGCGCCGCACCCGTCTGTCAGGAAAGCGGAAGCGGTGCTGTGGGAGCAGGCCGTCCGACGGGCGGCAGGCGCCAGCGGCGACAATAGCGGCTTCGCCTGCACAAGACCACGGAAGCACCCCACCATGGCGCAATACGTCTTCACCATGAACCGCGTCGGCAAGATCGTGCCGCCGAAGCGGCAGATCCTGAAGGACGTCAGCCTGTCCTTCTTCCCCGGCGCCAAGATCGGCGTTCTGGGGCTCAACGGCTCCGGCAAGTCGACGCTGCTCAAGATCATGGCCGGCCTCGACAAGGAGATCGAGGGCGAAGCCCAGCCCATGCCCGGCCTGAAGATCGGCTACCTGCCGCAGGAGCCGCAGCTCGACCCCGAGAAGTCCGTGCGCGAGAGCGTCGAGGCCGGCCTGGGCGGCGTGATGGCCGCCAAGCAGCGGCTGGACGAGGTCTACGCGGCCTACGCCGAGCCCGATGCCGACTTCGACAAGCTGGCCGCCGAGCAGGCCGAGCTGGAGGCCATCATCGCCGCGGCGGGCAGCGAGAACACCGACCTGCAGCTGGAGATCGCCGCCGACGCGCTGCGCCTGCCGCCCTGGGACGCCAACATCGGCGTGCTGTCCGGCGGCGAGAAGCGGCGCGTGGCGCTGTGCCAGCTGCTGCTGAGCAAGCCGGACATGCTGCTGCTCGACGAGCCGACCAACCACCTGGACGCCGAATCGGTGGAATGGCTGGAGCAGTTCCTGAAGCGCTTCCCCGGCACCGTGGTGGCCATCACCCACGACCGCTACTTCCTCGACAACGCGGCCGAGTGGATCCTCGAACTGGACCGCGGCCGCGGCCTGCCCTACCAGGGCAACTACACCACCTGGCTCGACCAGAAGGAAAAGCGGCTGGAGCAGGAGCAGCGCACCGAGGACGCCCGCACCCGCGCCATGAAGCGCGAACTGGAGTGGGTGCGCAAGAACCCGAAGGGCCGCCAGGCCAAGAGCAAGGCCCGACTGGCGCGCTTCGAGGAGCTGTCCGACGTCGAGTACCAGAAGCGCAACGAGACCAACGAGATCTTCATCCCGGTGGCCGAGCGGCTGGGCCACGAGGTCATCGAGTTCAAGGGCGTGAGCAAGAGCTTCGGCGACCGGGTGCTGATCGACAACCTGAGCTTCAAGGTGCCGGCCGGCGCCATCGTCGGCATCATCGGTCCCAACGGCGCGGGCAAGTCCACGCTCTTCCGCATGATCCAGGGCAAGGAGACGCCGGACGCCGGCGAGGTGGTCATCGGCAAGACGGTGAAGATGGCCTTCGTCGACCAGAGCCGGGAGAGCCTGGACGGCGAGAAGACGGTGTGGGAGGACGTCTCCGGCGGCCTGGACAACATCGTCGTCGGCAAGTTCGTCATGCCCAGCCGGGCCTACATCGGCCGCTTCAACTTCAAGGGCAACGACCAGCAGAAGCTGGTGAAGAACCTCTCAGGCGGTGAACGCGGCCGGCTGCACCTGGCCAAGACCCTGGCCCAGGGCGGCAACGTGCTGATGCTGGACGAACCGTCGAACGACCTGGACGTCGAGACCCTGCGCGCGCTGGAAGAAGCGCTGCTGGAGTTCGCCGGCACGGCGATGGTGATCAGCCACGACCGCTGGTTCCTCGACCGCATCTGCACCCACATCCTGGCCGCCGAGGGGGACAGCCAGTGGTTCTTCTACGACGGCAACTACCAGGAGTACGAGGCCGACAAGAAGAAGCGTCTGGGCGAAGAGGGCGCACGTCCGAAGCGGGTGCGCTACAAGGCGCTGAAGTGACCGCCGCCCGGCGGGCGGTGCGTCGACATCCGAGGCGGCCTGCGGGCCGCCTTTTTCGTGTGGCGGTCGGTCAGCGGCCGTCGGGCTGGGGGACGGCCGGCAGCAGGCCCTGGCGCTCCAGCCGCTGGCGGATGGGCTCGGGCAGCACCTCGGCGGGCGACGCCTTCTGCGGAAGGGCCGGGGTGGCGGGGACGGGGGCGGGGTGGCGGGCGGCGGGCATGGCAATCCTGGCAGTCGGCACGATGGCCGTAGAACGTCCTTATCGGCCGGCCGGTGGACCGGACTTACCCGCTGCCCGGTAGAAGGTCACGCCAACCGCCCGCCTGCCGCGCCGGGCGTTCCAGGGGCCGCGGGCACCACCCCAGTCGGCCATCCGCCATTCGGATGACTCCCGCTTGACTTCCCCCAACTGAAGGGGCAGCGCCGCGGCTGGCAAAAAACATGCTGTAACTCACAAAATCCTTGGGAGGGGATCCGTGAGGGACGGTGTTGTCGGGCAGCGTGCCCGCGAAATGGGCGAACCACGGCGCACCCTGGTGCATGCCGAACTGGCCACCGTGCCGACAGCGGCGACGGCCGCATTGCCTCGTTCACTGAACCTGCTGCTGCAGCACCGGAACGTGCTGCTGCTGCAAGGACCGATGGGGCCCTTCTTCGACCGCCTGGCCGGCGTGCTGCAGCGCCGCGGCACGACGGTCACGAAGGTGCATTTCAATGGCGGTGACGAAACGTTCTTCTCCGCCGGCCGTGCGCTGGCGTTCGATGGCAGCGCGACGGAGTGGGAGGCCTGGTTGCGGCGGCTGCTGTGCACCGAGGGCCAGTCGGCGATCGTCCTGTTCGGCCAGATGCGTCCGCTGCACCAGGCGGCGTGCGGCGTCGCCGAATCGCTCGGCGTCGAGGTGTTCGTGCTGGAGGAGGGCTACTTCCGGCCGCACTACGTCACGCTGGAGCAGGGCGGCGTCAACGCGCGCAGCCGGCTGCCGCGCGACCTGGCGGCGCTGCGCCAGGCCCGACCGCCCAAGCCGCCGCGGCCGGCGGACACCCGCTCGCGCTTTCGCCGGGCGGCGTGGCATGCGGTGCGCTATGCGGTGGCCACGGCCGCCGCCCGCGGTCGCTACCCGCACTACCGCCACCACCGCGAGCTGGGCGTGGCGGAGGCCCTGCGATGGACCCGCGGCGGCCTGCGCAAGCTGCGCTACCGGTTGACCGAACGTGGGCTGCGGCAGCGGCTGTACGGCGAGGCGTCGCGCGGCAACTGGTTCCTGGTGCCGCTGCAGGTGCACAACGACAGCCAGGTCGTGCACTCCGACTTCGGCTCCATCGAGGTCTTCGTCGGCAACGTCATCGACTCCTTCGCCGACCACGCGCCGCCCGGGTCGCTGCTCGTCTTCAAGCACCACCCGATGGACCTGTCGCACCGGGACTATCGGCGGCTGCTCGCCCGGCTGGCCACCGAATGCGGCGTCGGCGACCGGGTGGTCTACCTGCACGACGGCCACCTGCCCACCCTGCTGCAGCGCGCCCGCGGCATGGTGACCATCAACAGCACCTCGGCGCTGCAGGCCCTGCACCACGGCTGCCCGGTGCTCACCCTCGGCGAGTCGTTCTACACCGTCGACGGCCTGGTGCGTCGCGGCGCGTTGCACGCCTTCTGGCGCGAGCCCGGCGAGGTCGATCCGCTGCTGTTCGCCCGCTACCGCAACCTGGTCGTCTCCGAATGCCAGCTCAATGCCAGCTTCCATGGCGACGCGCCGGTGTTCGACCTGCTCGGCGGCCCGCCGGCGGTGAACGAGCCCCGTGTGCGTGCGCCACGCTTCGGCCTGCGCTCGGCGCTGCAGCGCAGCTTCGTCTTCGCTTTCACCTGCTGTGCACTGGCCTCCGGCGTGCTGGCCGTGGCGCTGGCGACCTGAGGACGGGCATGGCGGGCAGCGCACGTCGGTCTCCCTGGGAAGTGCAGCGCCACGTGCTGTTCGCCCTCCTGCTGCGCGAGACCAAGACCCGCTTCGGCGGACGCTGGCTGGGCGTGTACTGGGCCCTGCTGGATCCGCTGGCCCAGGTGCTGGTGATGACCGTGCTGCTGGGAAGCCTGCACCGATCGGCGCTGCCCGGCGTGGAGCCGGCGGTGTTCCTGTTCGCCGGCATCCTGCCCTTCTACCTGTTCCGGAACGTGTCGCTGCGCCTGATGGAGGGCATCGACGCGAACCGGGCGCTGTTCGGATACCGGCAGGTCAAGCCGATCGACACGCTGGCCGCCCGCATGCTGCTGGAGACCGCGGTGTACCTGGCGGTGTCGGCCCTCATGCTGGGCGGCTTCGCGATCACCGGGCTGCCATGGGCGCCGGCGCGGCCGCTGGAACTGCTGGGCCTGGGCGGCGTGCTGTGCGCCGGCGCCTTCGGCCTTGGCCTGGCGCTGGCGGTGTTGACGCACCCGTTTCCGCAGACGCGCAGCGTGGTCCGGGTGGTGTTCCTGGTGCTCTACCTGGTGTCCGGCGCGCTGACCCCGATCCAGCTGGTCCCGCAGCCGTGGCGCTCATGGCTGCTGCTCAACCCGCTGCTGCACCTGGTCGAGCTGTCGCGGGCCTTCTTCATCCCCGGCTACCGGCTGGTCGAGGGCATCGACGCCGGCTACCTGTCGTTCTGGATGCTGGTGGCCGTCAGCGGTGGCCTCGGCCTGTACCACCTGCACCGCCACCGGCTGCTGGCGATCTGACATGAACCCCACCCGCTCACTGTCGCCGGCGGCCCCCGAGGGGGCGCCCCATGCCGTCGGGCGGCCGGGCGGCACCGGACATGATCGAACTGCAGGGCGTCACCAAGTACTACCCCGCGCCGGCCGGGCGCAAGTACGTCTTCCGGGACGTCAGCCTGCGCCTGCCCGACGGCGTCAGCGTCGGCGTGCTCGGCCCCAACGGCGCCGGCAAGTCCACGCTGCTGCGCCTGCTCGGCGGCATCGAGGCGCCGAACCGCGGGCGCATCGTCACCGACGCCCGCATCTCGTGGCCGGTCGGCCTGTCCGGCAGCTTCCAGGGCTCGCTGACGGGGCGCGACAACGTGCGCTTCGTCTGCCACCTGATGGGCCTGCACGGCGCGGCGGCGCGCGAGCGGGTGCGCTGGGTGGAGGAGTTCGCCGAGGTCGGCGAGGCCTTCGACCGGCCGACCAAGGGCTACTCGTCGGGCATGCGGTCGCGGCTGGCGTTCGGCCTCAGCATGGCCTTCGATTTCGACTACTACCTCATCGACGAGGTCATGGCCGTCGGCGACCCGGCGTTCCGCCGCAAGAGCCACGACACCTTCAAGCGGCGGCTGGCCTCGGCGCACGCCATCCTGGTGTCGCACCAGGTGGCCGACATCCGGGCCCTGTGCGACGTGGTGCTGCTGCTCGGGCCGGGCGGCCGGTGGCAGCTGTTCGACGACCGGGAGGCCGGCATCCAGGCCTACCTGGCCCTGGGCAGGCCCGCCGTGCCGGCGCCCGCGCCGACCCGAGCGGCCGAGGGGCTGACGGCATGACCCGGCTGCTGCGCGGTGGGGCCGGGCGCCTGGCCGCGCTGGTGGTCGCGCTGCCGCTGCTGCTGGCGCTGCTGTACCTGACGGTGCTCGCCGCCAACCGCTACGTCAGCGAATCGGTGGTCACCGTGCGGCAGGCGTCCGGCAACGGCGGCGGCCTGAGTGGCCTGGCCGCGCTGCTGCCCGGCGTGAACCCGCCGGCCCGCGACGACACGCTGTACCTGCGGCAGTTCATCCATTCGCTGGCGCTGCTGCAGCGGCTGGACGAGCGGCTGCAGCTGCGCGCGCACTTCGAGTCCGAGCGGGTCGACCCCCTTCTACCGGCTCTACCCCGGTACCAGCCAGGAGTGGTTCCTCGAGTACTACCGCGCGCGGGTGGAGCTGCTGTTCGACGACCTGTCCTCGCTGCTGACGGTGCGGGTGCAGGGCTTCGACCCGACGATGGCGCAGGCGCTGAACGCGGCCATCCTGGAAGAGTGCGAGACCTTCGTCAACGCCTTCTCGCAGAAGGTGGCGCGCGAGCAGATGGCCTTCGCCGAGGGCGAGCTGGCACGCGCCACCGAGCGGGTGCGCGGCTCGCAGTCGGCGCTGCTGGCCTTCCAGGCCCGCTATGCGCAGCTCGACCCGCTGGCCCAGGCGCAGAACGCCAACCGCATCGAGGGCGAACTGCAGTCGCAGGTGACGCGGCTCGAGACCGAGCTGCGCACCTTGAAGTCGTACCTGCACGACGACGCCCACCCGGTGCGCGCGGCCCGCCAGCAGCTCGACGCGCTGCGCCGTCAGCTGTCGGTGGAGCAGTTGCGCGTCACCGGCGCGGGCGACGACCGCCGCGTCAGCCGGCTGGCGGTGCAGTTCCAGGAACTGACGCTGCAGGCCCGCATCGCCGAGGACGCCTACAAGCTGGCCCTGTCCGCCGTCGAGACCGCGCGGGTGGAGGCCGGGCGCAAGCTGAAGAGCCTGGCCATCGTCGAGCCGCCCGCACGCCCCGAGATCGCGCTGTACCCGCGCCGGCTCTACACGCTCGCCACGCTGGCGGTGGTCTGCGTGCTGCTGTATGGCGCGCTGCGCCTGCTGCTGGCCACCATCCGAGAGCACCGGGATTGACATGAGACTGACGACCTTCGGCCGACGGATGGTCCTGGCGCTGTGCCTGGGCGCGGCTGGCGCGGGCGCCCAGCCGCTGGCCCTCGACGGCACCGGCACCGGCAGCGGCCCGCGCGGCCTGTCCGGCCCGCCGCCGCTGCGCGTGCCGCCCGCGGCGCCGGCGGCCGATCCGGCCGTCGTGCTGGCGCCCAGCGCCGCCCCGCTGCCGCCCAACCCGGTCACGGCGGCACAGCCGGTGGTGTTCGGCTCCCAGATGTTCACCGGCCGCTTCGCCGGCGAACGCGGCGGCGGCTTCAACGCCGACTACCGCGTCGCCGTCGGCGACCGCGTCGCGGTGCGCCTGTGGGGCGCCTTCCAGCACGACGCGGTGCAGTCGGTGGACCCGCAGGGCAACCTCTTCGTGCCCAACGTCGGCCCGGTGCAGGTGCTGGGCGTGCGCAACGCCGAACTCAACGCGCAGGTCGAAGCGCAGACCAAGAAGGTGTTCCGCGCCAACGTCGGGGTCTACGCCACGGTGGAAGGGTCGCAGCCGGTGAAGGTGTACGTCAGCGGCTTCGTGCGCGCACCGGGCCTGTACGCCGGGCTCAACAGCGACTCGGTGCTGAGCTACCTCGACCGTGCCGGCGGCATCGACCCCGACCGCGGCAGCTACCTGCAGGTGTCGGTGCTGCGCGCCGGGCAGGTGAGGGCGCGGCTGGACCTCTACCGCTTCCTGCTCGAAGGCCGGCTGGAGCAGGTGCAGCTGCAGGACGGCGACACCATCGTCGCCGCGCCGCGCGGCCCGGTGGTGCAGGTGGGCGGCGAGGTCCAGAACCCCTACGTGTTCGAGTTCCACGAGGGCCGCATCACCGGCGCGCAGCTGCTGGCGCTGGCCCGGCCCAAACCGGCGGCCACCCACCTGAGCATCGTGCGCATGCGCGGCGCCGACCGGCGCAGCGAGTACCAGCCGCTCGCCGCCGCCGCCACGGTCGAGATCGCCGACGGCGACGAGGTGACCGTCACCTCCGACCGCTACCCCGGCACCATCCTGGTCCGGCTGGAGGGCGCGCACCTCGGCGAGCGCGCGCTGGTGATGCCCTATGGCGCCACGCTGCAGGACGCGCTGGCGCGGCTGAAGCCCGCGCCGCAGGCCGACGCCCAGGCCGCCCAGTTGTTCCGACGGTCCGTCGCCCTGCGGCAGAAGGAGATGCTGCTGGCCTCGCTGCGCGGCCTGGAGACCTACGCCCTGACCGCGCGCAGCGCGACCAGCGAGGAAGCCGCGCTGCGCCACCGGGAGGCCGAACTCATCCTGCAGTTCGTCGAGCGGGCCAAGGCCGTGCAGCCGCGTGGCCAGGTGGTGCTGGCCCAGCGCACCGAGGCGCGCAACACCCTGCTGGAGGACGGCGACGTCATCCGCATCCCCGAGCGCAGCAACCTGGTGCTGGTCAGCGGCGAGGTGCTGTTCCCCAACGCGCTGGTGTGGGACGGCGGCGCCCGGGCCGACGACTACATCCGCCTGGCCGGCGGCTTCAACCAGGGCGCCGAGCGGGCGCGGGTGCTGGTCATCCACCCCGACGGCTCGGTCGACGAGGCCGGCAGCGCGGCGCTCAAGCCGGGCGACGAGATCATGGTGCTGCCCAAGATCGAGACCAAGAGCATCGAGATCACCCGCGGCATCACCCAGATCGTCTACCAGATCGCCATCGCGGCGCGGGTGTTCCTGGGCTTATGAGCGCGCTGCCGTCCTCCATTCATCGGCCAGATCCCGAGCCAGGCCGCGGCCCGTTGCCGATGTCGCCGGCGGCCGCGCTGCTGGCATTGGGAGACGTGCAGTGGCAGGAGGGCCGCACCGTGCGCCTGCTGCAGGGGCCGCTGCTGCGCCATGCCCGCGGACGTTGGCTGCACGTGCAACTGGGCGGGCGGGCGTCCTCGCAGCTGTGCTGGCAGGTCGATGGGCAGGACGGCCGCTGGCCGAGCGGCTTGGTCCCCGTGGAGGCCGGCGGCGACGACGAAGGGCGCAGCTGGTTCTTCCTCGCGCCGCTGACGGGACAGGTGGCCCTGCTCGGGCCCGAGCCGCTGCTGTCGCGGGTGTGGGTGGCCGGCTACTGGAGTGGCGAGCAGCCGGCCAGGGACGCGCTGTTGCCGGTCTCGCAGGTCACCGCCGCGCGGCTGCATCAATGGCAGGTTGACGAGACCCGCCAGCTGTCGCTCACCGACGACCCGGCGTGGCCGCTGCTCGCCACCGGCGACGACCCGCAGCTTCGCTTCAACGCCCTGCCGCCGCGCCGGCAGCGCTGGCTGGACCTGTCGCTCGACGTGGAGGCGGCGGACGCCGGTCCGCCGGTCGCCTACGTGCCGGCGCGCGGCCGCGGCTACGACCATTGCAGCCGCGCCACGTCGTTCACCTGCGTCGACGAGACGGCGTCGGGCCGCCGCTGGAGCGCCCGGCTGCAGGCCCCGCTCGGCGCCAGCCGCTGGCGGCTCGATCCCGTCGACCGGCCCGGTCGGCTGCGGCTGGAGGCCCTCGGCTGTGAAGCCAGGCGTGGCGAGCCGCCGCTCTGGCAGCGCTGGGCCGAGGCGGTGCGCCGCCAACTCCATGTGCCACGGTGGTGGGGGGATGGGCGGCGGCTGGCAGCCTGCGGTCGGGTTGCTACCGCTGGGGCGGCGTCGTTTCCGCTCGCTGGGTGTCGATCCTCAGTTCCACCTCGACCGGCCGGTGCATGGCGGCTGGTACATGCTGGAGCTGGCGCTGAAACTGCCGGCCGCGCGGGCGAGGGCTCGGCTCTACGCCGACTTCGGCGAGGGCTGGAACGAGCAGCACGCCTGGGACCTGCCCCTGCGCAGTGGCCGCCTGGCCAAACGGCTGGTATGGCTGCCGATGGCGGCACGCCTGCGCCTCGATCCGCTGGCCCATCCCGGAGAGTTCGCCTTGCAGCGCTGCGGCCTCAAGCGGGTGCCCGCGCACTTCGCGCTGGATCGCATGCGGCGCAAGCTGGCCACGGCCATCGGCCGGGCGCCGACGGCGCTGGCCGATGCGACGACCGAGGTCCTGTGGGCCGACTACTGCAGCCTGTTCCGTCCCGACTCGACCGGCCCGGTGGCCTACGAAGACTGGATTGCGAAGGTGGAGCAGCCGGCCCTGCCGACCGCGGCCACGCGCGAACAGTGCCTGCGCGACTGGAAGCAGCTGCCGCGCTTCTCCATCGTGCTGCCGGTGTTCAACCCCGAGCCGCGCTGGCTGGCGGCTTGCCTGGACAGCGTGCGCGCCCAGCACTACCCGCACTGGCAGCTGTGCATCGCCGACGACGCCTCCACCGACCCCGAGGTCCGCACGCTGCTGGCGCGGCAGGCCGCCGCCGACCCGCGCCTGCGCATTGCCTGGCGCGAGCGCAACGGCCACATCTGCGCGGCGAGCAACGACGCGCTGGCCCTGGCCGACGGCGACTTCGTGGTGCTGCTCGACCACGACGACGTGCTGGCGCCGCAGGCGCTGTTCGCGCTGGCCGAGGCGCTGCAGCGCCGGCCGAGCGCGCAGATCTTGTACTCGGACGAGGACAAGCTGGACGCCGACGGCAACCGCTGCGAACCCTTCTTCAAGCCCGACTGGTCGCCCGACCTGCTGCGCAGCCAGAACTACGTCTGCCACCTCGGCGCCTACCGCCGCCAGCTGGTCGACCAAGTGGGCGGCTTCCGCCTCGGCTACGAGGGCAGCCAGGACTACGACCTGCTGCTGCGCTGCGCGGCCCGGGTGGCCGATCGCGATGACATCGTCCACCTGCCCCAGGTGCTGTACCACTGGCGCAAGTCGGCCGCCTCCTCGGCCGCCGACCACGACCACAAGCCCTACGCCACCGCGGCGGCGCTGCGCGCGCTGCAGGACGCGGCCGACGCTGAAGGCCGGGGCGTTCAGGTCAGCGTGCTCGCGCCGGGCCTGTACCGCCAGCTTTGGCCGCTGCCGCAGCCGGCGCCGCTGGTCAGCCTGATCGTGCCCACGCGCGACGGGCTGGACGTGCTGCGCCAGTGCATCGACTCCATCCTGGAACGCACCCGCTACCGCCCCTTCGAGGTCATCGTGGTGGACAACCAGTCCAGCCAGCCGCAGACCCTGGCCTACCTGGACGAGCTGCGGCGGCGCGGCGATGCCGACCCCGAACGCCGCCTGCGCGTGCTGCGCTACGACGCGCCCTTCAACTACTCCGCGATCAACAACGCCGCGGTGCGCGAGGCCGCCGGCGAGGTGGTCGGCCTGATCAACAACGACATCGAGGTCATCAGCCCCGACTGGCTGGAAGAGATGGTCGGTCATGCCCTGCGGCCCGAGGTCGGCTGCGTGGGCGCCAAGCTGTACTACCCCGACGACACCGTGCAGCACGCGGGCGTGGTGCTGGGCATCGGCGGCGTGGCCGGGCATTCGCACAAGTACTTCCCGCGCAGCGCCGACGGCTACTTCAGCCGGCTGCGCGTCGCGCACAACGTCAGCGCCGTCACCGGCGCGGCGCTGCTGGTGCGCAAGGCGCTGTACCAGTCGGTCGGCGGCCTCGATGCCGAGCACCTGGCGGTGGCCTTCAACGACGTGGACTTCTGCCTCAAGGTGCGGCAGGCCGGCTACCTCAACGTCTTCACGCCGTTCGCCGAGCTGCGCCACCACGAATCGCGCACCCGCGGCGCCGACGTGACGCCGCTGCAGCAGGCACGTTTTCGTCAAGAGGTCGAGGCCATGCGCCGCCGCTGGGGCGCGGCCCTCGACACCGATCCCTTCTACAGCCCGCACTTGAGCCGTTCGCGGGAGGACTACTCACTGCAGTTGCCATTCCAACGGCCACCCGAGCCGATCACCTCCACCGGAACCTCGCCGTGAAGCTCTTCTCCAGCCCCAGCAAACCGCCCGGCCAGAAAACAATGCTGCCGGCGCTTCAACTGCCCAATGTCCAGAACATGCCGGCGGCGCTGTCGGCCTCGCTCGGCTTGGAGGGCCCCAGCGTCAAGGTCGACCTGGCCTGCCGTTTCGACGGCGTCCTGGTCGTCGCCGGCTGGTGCACGGGCAGCGCCACGCTCGGCTTGGCGGTGAGCACCAAACCGCTGCAATGCCGTCATGTTTCGCTGTCTCGCACCGACGTGGCCCTGCACTTCGGACTGGACAGCGCCGAGAACTTGGGCTTCGTCCTGGTCGCCCAGGCGCACGAGGACGACGCGGTGAGCCTGACCTGGCGCCTGCCCGGCGACGGCGTCGGCGGTGGGTCCGCGCCGCTCGTCTTCGGCACCGAGCCGGCTTTCGACGGCGCCGAGGTGCAATTGCTCGGACCGGCCATGGGCCTGCTGGCGTTGGGCGAACCGGCGCACTCGCCGTCGTGGCGCAGCCTGATCGCCCGTACGCCGCAGGTTTCGGCGCCTTGCCGCAGCGCAAGGGGGTTCCTCGAGGGTGCCGCCGCCAGCGATCTGTCCAAGGAGGGGGTGGCCTTCGGCTGGGTGGTGCAGATGCCGGGCACCGTCGTGTGGTTGGAGGATGAACAGGGGGACACGTACCCGCTGGAGGGCGCCTTCCGCCGCTTCCGCGAGGATGTGCATGAGGCCACGCACGGCGAGTTCGGTGCCGCCAGCCGCGATGCGGGGTTCATCGTGCGCTTGCGCGGCTTGAAGCCATCCGGCCAGGTCCGGCTCAAGGCACTGTCGGAACTCGGCGTCCACGTCCTCAGTTCGGCACATGCGAGCACGCTGCCCATCGACCCGGTGGCCGCCGCCCGTTGGCTGTTCTCCATCCACACGCCGATGTCGGAGATGCACCGGCGGGTGCCGCTGGTCGATGAACCGCTGCTGCGCGGGCTGATGGAACACCGACAAAGCGTCTGGGAGCAGCTGCCGGCCAAGGTTCGTCAGCTCGGCACGCCGGTGATCAAGCCGCAGGTGGCCATCGTGGTGCCGCTGTACGGACGCTGCGACTTCGTCGAGCACCAGCTCATCGAGTTTGCGGCCGACCCGTGGCTGAAGGCCAACGCGGAGCTGGTCTACGTCATCGACGACCCGCGGCTGGTGGAACCCTTCGCCAACCAGGCGGAGGCGCTTCACCGGCTCTACCAGCTGCCCTTCCGCTGGGTGTGGGGCAGCGTGAACCGGGGCTTCTCGGGTGCCAACAACCTGGGCCTGCAGCACACCGTCGCGCCTCGCGTGATCTTCCTCAACAGCGATGCCTTTCCGCAGCAGACGGGCTGGGCGGCGCAGATGTGCCAAGCGCTCGACACACGCCCCGACCTTGGTGCGTTGGGCGTGCGGCTGGTGTTCCCTGACGGCGCCATGCAGCACTGCGGCATGGAGTTTCAGCGCCGGGAGGAACTGGGCATCTGGATCAACCACCATCCCCGTATGGGGCTGGACCCGAAGCTCGACGTGCACAAGGGCCTTCGCAGCGTCACCTGCGTCACCGGGGCCTGCATCGCCGTTCGGCGCCAGCAGCTTCTGGAACTCGGCGCCTGGGACGCGGGCTACCTCATCGGCGATTTCGAGGACTCGGACCTGTGCCTCAAGCTGCGCAATGCGGGTCTGGAGATCGGCTACCTGCCGGACGTGCAACTCGTCCACCTGGAGCGGCAAAGCTTCAAGCTGCTGGGCCAAGACGAGTTCCGCCATCGCGTGGTCATCTACAACGCCGTGCGGCACCAGACCCGATGGCAAGGGCTGATCGAGAAGGGACCCGGAGCGGCGCAGCCCGGCGCGTGGCCCAGACCCCTGCTCACGGCCTGAGGTGGCGACGATGACCCAACGCCACCGCATCCTCGTCATGGCCCACGCCCACCCGGACTTCAGTTTGGGTGGCGGTGAGATCGCCGCCTACAACCTGTTCAAGGCCTACCGCGGGCTGCCCGAGGTGGAGGACGCCTGGTTCCTGGCCCGCGCCGACCGGGGGCGCGGCCCGACCGGCGCCATCACCATGCGTCGCAGCAACGAATACCTGTGGGAGCAGGCGGTGCACGACTGGCACGCCATGAAGGCGGTGCACCAGGAGTCGCTCACCACCTGGTTCGCGGATCTGGTGCGCGAGCTGCGGCCGACGGTGGTGCACACCCACCACTATGCGCACCTGGGGCTGGAGTACCTGCGCGTCATCAAGCAGGTCGACCCGTCGATCCGCCTCGTGCTCACCCTGCACGAGTACATGGCCATCTGCCGCAACAACGGCCAGATGATCAAGACCGGCAGCTTCAAGCTGTGCAGCCGGGAAAGCTTCGACGAATGCCACCGCTGCTTCCCCGACAAGTCGGCGGAGGACTTCTGGATGCGCAAGCACTACTTCCAGAGCCATTTCAAGCTGGTGGACCAGTTCATCGCACCGTCGGACTTCCTGCGCCAGCGCTACATCGACTGGGGGCTGCCGGCCGACAAGATCGTCACCATCGAGAACGGCCAGTCGGACGAGCCGCCTCTGCCGCCGCGTCCGCTGGCCGAGGGCGAGACGCGCAACCGCTTCGGGTTCTTCGGGCAGATCAACCCCTACAAGGGCCTGGACGTGGTGATGCAGGCGCTTCACGACCTGCCCAAGGCGGAGCGAAAGAAGATCGTGCTGGAGGTCCACGGTGCCAACCTGGAGTTGCAGCCGGCGGAGTACCGGGAGAAGGTTGAGACGCTGCGCAAGCCGCTCATCGACCAGGGCGTGGTGCAGTGGGTCGGCCCCTACCAGCCGCACGAGTTGCGCACCCGAATGGCCACCATCGACTGGGTGGTGGTGCCGTCGATCTGGTGGGAGAACTCGCCGATGGTGATCCAGGAGGCCTTCGTGTCGGGGCGGCCGCTCGTCGTCTCCGACATCGGGGGGCATGGCCGAGAAAGTGAAGAACGGCGTGGACGGTGTGCACGTTCCCGCCGGCAACGTGTTGGCTTGGCGTCGGACCCTGGTCCAACTGTGCAGCCAGTCCGAGACATGGGACCGACTCAAGTCCGCCTGTGTGCCGCCTCTTTCCTTTTCCAGGTGCGCTGCGGAGCACTTGCAGCTCATCGGGCGTTGAGGCATGTCACCTGCTGCAGCACGAGACAACGGGGTGTTGATCACGGGGACCCTGCCGACCCTTGACTCCCGGTCGTGGTTTGAACCGCCGGTCGTTATCCAGGCCACCCTTGTGCCCTACAACAGGGTAGAAGTTGGCAGCTTCACCGGCATCTTCGGGGGCCGACTGGGGCATTGCAGCATTGGTCGCTACTGCTCGATTGCGCCCGGCGTCGACATCGCCTCCGACCAACATCCAACGTCATGGCTGTCCTCCTCCATGATTCAGTACGTGCCGAATGTCCATGGATGGGGTGAGTGGCTGCAGTCCCACGGGCATGACTACCACAAGCCGGTCCGAAGCTATTCGTCAAACGCCACGGTCGTGATAGGGCATGACGTGTGGATCGGCCAGGGAGTGTTCGTGAAGTCCGGGGTCACCATTGGAAACGGCGCGGTGGTGGCAGCCCACTCCGTCGTGATCGAAGACGTGCCAGCCTACGCGGTGGTCGCCGGTGTTCCGGCAAAGGTCAAGCGTCTTCGATTCGACGACAACACCATTGATCGACTTCTGAAGGCGCAATGGTGGAAGTACAACGTGACCGCCATCGGGTCGATCAACTTCGACGACGTCAACTTGGCGCTCGACCAGCTTGCAGAAGCCATCGAGGACGGCCGACTAACGGAGTTCAGTCCCCCGAAGGTGTACCCCGAGAAGAGGGCGGAGAAGTGAAGGCGTTCTTGTTCGGCTTTTCGCCCTCCCTGGAGGCTGCACCGCTGCTGCCGACCGAGCGGGCGCTGCAACTCGTCGGTGACAACACGGGGAATCTGGCCTTCTGCTACGCCATTTCACAGCACCTGGGCGGGGATCTCCGTTCGATCCTGTGGCACGCAGAACCGCCGGCGGTCGAGCGCTTGGGCGACGTCGGCGTTCTCACGCTGGCCAACCAGTTGGGCAGCCATGTCGACCTTGGCTATCTGGTTGACAGCTTCCGTCGCCTTGACGTCCGGCTGGTCGGCATCGGACTGGGGGCGCAGGCAGGGCATGCCGAAGAGAATGTCGACATCCCCCAGGGCACCCTCGACTGGATCCGCGCCATACAGGATCACTCGCCCTCCGAGTCGCCGAACCTGGCGATGCGAGGCGAGTTCAGCAGGCGATCCCTCGAGCGATATGGCCTCGCGGACAAGGCAGTGGTCACCGGGTGCCCGACGCTGTTCATCAATCCCGACCCAGGCCTGGGTCGCAAGATCGTCGACCGGTGGAATGGGAAGCCCGAACTCATCGCCGTGACGGCTGGGCATCAGCGCTGGACCCACCTGAGCCGTTTGGAGGCCTCGCTGGTGCAGATGGCCTGCTCGACAGGGGGAGACTACATCTGCCAGAGCCCGCTTGAAATGGTGCGGGTCGGTCGCGGGGAAGCGGGGTCGTTGGATCACGAGGTGGCCGATGCCTGTCGGCAGTACGCCGCTCCTTGGATGTCGGATGTGGAGTTCTCCCGCTGGACCCAGCGCCACGCTCGATCGTTTTTCTCCGCCGCTTTCTGGATGGACCACCTGAGGCGGTTCGACTTCGTGGTGGGAACGCGGATCCACGGCGTCATGCTTGCCCTCCAGGTCGGTGTGCCTGCGATGTGTGTGGCCCACGACTCCAGGACCTTGGAACTGTGCGCCACCATGAAGGTGCCGCATGTCGAAGCGAAGGACGTCAGCAGAGGAATCACACGAGACATGCTTTCGCGCCTGTTCCAGTTTGACGCCGATGCGTTCGACAAGAACAGACTCACCCTGGCGGCGCGGTATGTCAGGTTTTTGCGGAGCAATGGACTCGAACCCGCCACCTGGCTCGCGTCAATTGCGCAACCGGCGAAGGATTGAGGACGCCGTGATGCGTCATTGGATCCTTGTTGTCCTGGCAACGGCGCTTCTTTCCGGTCGCCTGTATGGGGCGGAGCTCGTGTTGAGCCCAGCTGGACCGGAAGAGGTGGTCTTCAAGTGGGAGGTGGACCGCTGCGACGCAGAGGACTTTCCTGACTCCCCTGCACGCGCCTACCGACGCGGCGACGGCAAGCTGGTCGTCAGCGCTGCTCACTTCACCAATCTGCAACGGGTCGGCGATGGTTTCGATCACCTGAGGTCGTCCTGCCGCTCCATCTTCCGTTCGGCGATGGACAGCAGGCCGGACGCCTTTAACGCCCGAACATGGCTTCAGACCTTCTACGTCGTCGGCGACGACAAGGTCGTCGCCCTTGGCAGTGCCGACTACCACGGTGAGTGGTTCAACAACTGCAATTCGAGGGGGATACCAGGAACGAATTGCTGGTGGAGCGCCTTGATCGTCGCCATTTCGACCGACGGCGGCCAGTCCTTCGAGGCGCCGCAGCCGCCGCATCACATCATGGCCCGGCCGCAGATTGAGTATTCGCCAGACGCCCGCTCACCCACCGGCTACTTCACCACCTCGAACATCGTGCGCGGTCGCGATGGCGCCTACTACACGCTGGTGTTCTCGTTCGGGCATGCTGGACAGTCGCGAGGCGTCTGTCTGCTGCGCGCCCTTGATCCAGCCGAACCTTCCCAGTGGCGCGCCTTTGATGGCGAGGCGTTCCGTGTCGATTTGCGGCCGGGACAGGTTCAAGGCCTCGGGGCTCAGGCCGAAGCGGGTTGCAAGACCATGGCGAACCTCGACGCGCCGGTGCGCAGCCTGCTGTGGCATCAGGACAGCGGGCGGTACGTGGCGGTCCTGGCGAGTTGGAGTCGAGCCGGTGCGACGACCGACGCCGGTGTGAGGATCGAATTCCAGACCGCGACGTCCAGCGATCTGTGGCGGTGGACTCGTCCCCGGCCGTTTGCGTCGATGGTGTCGAAGTCAGGATGCCCTCGACCCCTGGAAGACGTGGCCTACCCGTCTCTCATCGATCATGAGTCGCAGGACCGAAACTTCGGCACCCTGGGCTCTCGGGCCTATGTCTATTACACGCGGTTCAACCGGCCCGGGGGCTGCGGCGCCACACCGAACCGCGATCTCATCCGGTTTCCCGTGCGGGTATCGACGAATGAGTAGTGCGGTGGGCGAGCGGCTGAGGGCATCCATACGCCGCCTTGGTGCGGGCTTCGACGGTTTGCGCCGCGTCGGGCCGACGAAGTCGTCGCCCGAATCGGCCCATCGCGGCGCCGCACGAACGTCGGACGGCTGGTTGCTGGTTGGCGCCTGGAACGGGCCGTCCTACTTTTTTCTTCTGTCGACCGAAGTCGGGCCGCTTCGTGAGGAGGAAGCGGTGGTGCCCCTGGACGAGCTTCTTCAGAATCGACCCGACGTGGTGATCTCCAGGTATCTGGAGCGTCATCAGGCCCTCGCCCTGTGGAAGCATCGGCAGGCGCTGAAAAGGATCGTCTACTTCATGGACGACGACTTGATGGACGAGGCGGCGGTCCGGACGTTGCCCGAGCCCTATCGGTCAAAGGTCGGTCGCGGCGCGCTGCACCAGCGAAAGATGATCGAGTCGTTGTGCAACGAGTTTTGGGTGTCGACACCCTACCTCGCGCAGAAATACGCCCATTGGCAACCCAGGACGCTGCCCCCGCGACCGCTGCGCCTCACGATGGAATCCGGCCCACCGACGTGGATCTGCTACCACGGTACCGCCTCGCACGAGGCGGAGTTCCAGTGGCTCGTCCCGGTGATTGAGGGAGTGCAATCGCGGTTGACGTCAAGCCGCATGGAGGTCTTCGGCGGCCACAAGACTTACAAGCGATTCTCCTCGCTCCCTCGTGTCAACGTCCTTCACCCCATGACCTGGCCCAACTACCTGGACTACACCGCCGGCGTGCGGCGGGACATCGCGTTGGCGCCGCTGCTGCCGTCGTTGTTCAATGCGGGGCGAGCGCCCACCAAGTTCTTCGACCACGCGCGCATGCATGCCGTCGGCCTTTACAGCGATGTCGAGCCGTACCGCAGCTTTGTCCGCGATGGCGTCGATGGGCTGCTGCTGCCCAACGATGCCGATCGCTGGGTGACCGCCATCCTGGAACTGGCCGCCGATGCGCCGAGGCGGCAGCGCATGGCCGCTGCTGCCCGTGACCGGGCCATGGCGCTGGCGTATTGATGGACGTCGTGGCAGCCGCGTCTCCGGTCGTCGCGTCGCTGCGCCTGAGCAGGGACATGCCCCCGGCCGTCCATCGCTGGACGCTGGACCTTCCGCGTGACGGTGCGGCATTGGACGTGACGGCGGGCTGCCTGCGTCTGCAGGGCTGGCTGCTCCTTCGGCAGGAGGCGCTCGGCGAGCCGCCGTTCGTGGTCTGGCGCGCGGAGGGCGCCGCCGGGTCGGATGCGGTCCAGCGCCAGGCGTTCAACAACGGCCGACCCGATGTGATCCAGCGGGTGCTCGGCGAGCCGCCGTCCGGCCATGCGCAACTGCGTTGCGGCTTCACGGTGGAGGTGCCGCTGCCGGTGCGCGCAATCGAACTCGGCTTCGGGCTGCCCGACGGGCAGGTCTTCTGGGCCGTTTCTCTGCAGTTGCGCGACGGTCCGAGGGTGCTCGAAGGCTCTGACGGCTGGCTCTTCCTCGACAACGACACCAACCGCAGCGTCGACCAGTTCACCGGTGACCTGCGCCTGGACGAGGAAGGGCTGCGGCGCTGGCAGCGTTATCTGGCCGACGTTCGGCAACTGGCGTTGCAGATGCGCATGCGGCATGCGCTGCTCATCGCGCCGTCGAAGGAAGAGGTGCTGCGGCAGCAGTACCCGCATGCCCGCGCCGCCCAGACGGTGCTCGACCAGGTGTGCAGCCTGGCCCAGCCGGAGGATGGCCTCGTCGACGGTGCCAAGGTGCTGGCGGCGGCGCCGTCGCCGCAGGACTGCTTCAAGCGGACGGACACGCATTGGACCGACCGTGGCGCCTGGCGCGCCACGCTGGCAGCGCTGCAGGTGCTGGGCCTGGACACGGCGCCCGCCGTCGCCCGCTGTTCGGACGACGCCTACCGCATGGAGCCCTACGTCGGTGATCTCGGCGGCAAGCTGGTGCCGGCGCGCAGCGCGCCAACGGAATTCCTGGACGGCCCGCCGCCGGAGGAGGGGGCGGTGTTCGACAACCGGTTGCCCAACATCGGCCGCGTGATCGTGTTCGACGGATGGCCGCAGCCGTGCTTCGAGCAGCGGCTGCTGGTCTTCGGCGCCTCGTCGGCTTATCCCATGCTCAAGTACCTGAAGCGGCTGTTCCGGCGCACGGTGTTCGTCCACAGCGCAGGCAAGGTGGACAGCCGGGTGGTCGAGCACGAGCGGCCGGACCTGCTGCTCTGCCAGTCGACCGCGCGGTTCCTGATCGAGCCGCCGTCCTGCGATTTCGTGTTGGCGGACGCGGTGCGCACCAAGCTGGCCGAAGCCGGCCCTGCCTGGCGAGCCGAGGCGGCGTCTCGGTCCTTGGCGGTCGATCCGCTCAACGTTTTCTATGCCCGCCTGCTCGAGCCCGACCATGGCGCTTGACCGGGGTGTGTGTCGGATGCCCGCCGGACCATCGGCATGGGGCCGCGGAGCCGGGCGGTGTGCCACATCGTTTGGCGGGGTGGTGCTGGCCTTGGTGGCGGTGCTGCTGTCGGCGTGCGGTGGTGGCGGCGGCGAGGCGCCGTCGTCCCCGCCACCGGCCGTGGCACCCGGCACCTGGGTGGTCCTCGGCTCGTCGACGGCAGCGGGAGCCAATGCCACGGCGGGCAATGCCTGGGCGGCCCGGCTGGCCGCGGACATGGCGGCCCGCGGCGTGACGATGACCAACCTGGCCCGCGGCGGCATCACCACCTACCAGGCCTTGCCGGCGGCGGCTTCGCGGCCTGCGGGTCGTCCCGTCAGCGACGTGACGCTCAACGTGGAAGCCGCGCTGGCGCGGCAGCCCCGCCTGGTGCTGCTGTCCTTCCCCTCCAACGACACCGCGCTCGGTTATGCGGTGGAGGAGACGGTGGCCAACCTGCTGGCCATGCGCTCGGTGCTGATGGCCGGCGGCGCGTCGGTGATGGTGCTGTCCAGCCAGCCGCGCGACCTGGCGGACGGTCTGCGCGATCGGCTGCGCGAGGTCGACGACCGGCTGGCCGCGGCGGTCGGCGCCTGTTTCGTGGCGGTGCGGGCCGACCTGTCGGCGCCCGACGGCCGCATCGATGCCCGGTTCGACGCCGGCGACGGCGTGCACCTCAACGACGCCGGCCATGCGGTCGTGCTGTCGCGGGTGCAGGCGAGGCTGCAGTCCGGCGAATGCGTCCAGCGGCCGTGACGGCACCGCCCCGGCCCGCCGCCGACCCGGACCAGGACCACCGGCCGCGCCTGGCGCTGTTGTCCGGCGGGCTGCGGCGCATCGCCACGCTGCCCGGGTTGCTGGACGACTGGCGGCTGGTCCACGCGCTGGGCGGTCGCGACGGCGCGGCCGATGCGGTGCTGGCCTGGGGCTTGAAGCCCAGCGCCCGCCGCGCCGAGGCCGCCGCGGCCCGTGCCGGCCTGCCGCTGTGGCGTGCCGAGGACGGCTTCCTGCGCTCGGTGCACGGCGGCGACCGCGAGGCCCCGCTGTCCGTGGTGCTCGACGATGTCGGCATCTACTACGACGCCGACCGGCCGTCGCGCCTGGAGGCGCTGGCCCAGTCGCCATTGCCCGCCGCGTCGGCGCGGCGGGCCGACGACCTGCGGGCGGCCTGGCGGCAATCGCGGGCGTCCAAGTACAACCATGCCCGCGAGGGTCCGGCCGATGCGCTGCCGCAGGGCGCCGTGCTGGTGGTCGACCAGACGGCGGGCGACCTGTCCATCGTCCATGGGCGGGGGGGACGCCGCGGCCTTCCAGCGCATGCTCGAGGCGGCGCTGGACGAGCACCCCGGCGCGGCGGTGCTGGTCAAGACCCATCCCGACGTGGTGGCCGGTCGACGGCGCGGCCACTTCGAGCGCCTGGGCGCCGGCGCTGCGGCGCGGGTGCGGCTGATCGCGCAGGACCTGCACCTGCCGGCGCTGCTGGCGCGGGCGCGGGCGGTCTACTGCGTCACCTCGCAGGTGGGTTTCGAGGCGCTGCTGTGGGGGCTGCCGGTGCGCTGCTTCGGCATGCCGTTCTATGCCGGCTGGGGGGCTGACCGAGGACGAGCAGGCCGCGCCGCCGCGGCGGCGGCCGGTCGCCCTGCAGGCGCTCGTGCATGCGGCGCTGGTGGACTATCCCCGCTACCTCGATCCGGAGACGGGGCGCCGCTGCGCGCCGGAGCGGCTCGTCGAGTGGATGGCCCTGCAGCGCCGCATGCGCGAGCGCTTCCCCGCGGCGGTGCAGGCCATCGGCTTCTCGCGCTGGAAGAAGCCCATCGTGCGCGCCTTCCTGGCCGGCAGCGAGGTGACCTTCCAGCGCCGGGCCGCAGCGGCCGCCGCGCTGCCCGGCGGTTGTGTCGCGGTGTGGGGCGGGCGCCGCGTCGCCGGCCAGGCGGGCGACGGCGCTGCGTGGCTGCGGCTGGAGGACGGCTTCCTGCGCTCGGTGGGGCTGGGCGCGGACCTGGTGCGCCCGCTGTCGTGGGTGGTCGACGGCGAGGGCCTGTACTACGACGCCACGCGACCGTCGGCGCTGGAGCGGCTGCTGCAGCACCAGTCCTTCGACGCCGCGCTGTGCCGGCGCGCGGCGGCGCTGCGCGAACGGCTGGTCCAGGCGGGGCTGAGCAAGTACAACGTGGGCCATGGCCGCTGGCGTCGGCCGGCCGGCGCGACGGTGGTGCTGGTGGCCGGGCAGGTGGAGGCCGATGCGTCGATCGCCCTCGGCGCCGGTGCCGTGCGCACGAACCTGGCGCTGCTGCAGGAGGCGCGCCGGGCGCACCCGGCGGCCCACCTCGTCTACAAGCCGCACCCCGACGTGGTGGCCGGGCTGCGCGCGGGCGGCGCCTCCGAGCGCGAACTGCTGCGCTGCTGCGACGAGGTCGTGCGCGACGTGCCGATCGTGCAGCTGCTGGACCAAGTGGACGAGGTGCACGTCATCACCTCGCTGGCCGGCTTCGAGGCGCTGCTGAGGCAGCGGCGCGTGGTGGTGCACGGCCTGCCGTTCTATGCCGGCTGGGGCCTGACCGAGGACCGCATGACGACGCCGCGCCGCAGCCGACGGCTCGGCCTCGACGAACTGGTCGCCGGCACGCTGCTGCTGTACCCGACCTACGTCAGCCGGCGCACCGGCCACTTCACCACCGCCGAGCGGGCGCTGGACGAACTGCTGCAGTGGCGGGCCGAAGGCGCGGGCCGCGCGCCCTGGCGCACCCGCCTGCTGCGCCCGCTGCTGCGACGGCTGACCGCCTGACGGTCGGGCCCGCCGGCGATGCTCAGTTGGCGATCTGGACCGTGCGCTGGCGCACGGCGGCATTGCCCCGATGGTCGGTCACCTTGACCTGCAGCACGTGCGCGCCGTTGGGCCAGCTCCGGCTGTCGAAGTTGAAGCCGAAACCGGCATCGCCCGGGGCACCGGGCACCGCGGCCTGCACGTCGGGCCGGGCGATGCCCAGCGCGGCGTCGCCCAGGCGCTGGCCGTCCAGGCGCACCTCCACGCTGGCGACGGCGCGGTCGTCCACCGACCAGCCGCTGACGTGGGCCATGCCGCTCACCGTGGCCGTCGCCGCCGGCGTGTCGACCACCGAGACCGGCGCGGTCAGGTCGAGGGTCTGGTTCTCCTGCTGGGCGCGCAGGCGGTAGACGGTGTCGCGGGCGGCGCGGTGGTCGCCGACGATGAGGAAGTAGTGACCGCTCAGCACCTGGCCGGCGACCAGCGACAGCGGCTGGTCCAGCCGCGCGAAGGCGGTGTCGGCGGTGGCGAAGCCGCGCACCGTGGCGTCGGCACCCGGTGCGTAGAGGGTCAGGCCGTGGCCGGTGCCGTCCACGAGCGAGAACCAGCGCTCCGGCGCCGCCATCGAGAAGCTGCTGGCGGCCGCCATCGGGGGCAGGGCGCCGGTGCTCAACGCACCGGAGGTCCAGGGGGCGCTGCCGCTGTAGCCGATCAGCGTGCGGTAGGCGCTGCCGGCATACGCGGCGGGCAGCTCCTGCATGGCGATGACGCGGTCCTGGGTGCCCGAATAGGCGATGCGGAAGGCGACGCGGAAGGCGAAGGGCTCGTTGTCCACCGCGGTCACCGCCTGCTCGATGGTGATCTGGTCGTCGTCGGTGCCGCTCCACTGGCGGCCCTTGGTGGTGATGGTCAGCGTGCGGTTCTGCACCGACCAGCTGGTGACCGGGCTGCCGACGTTGGCCCGGTTGCCGCCCTGCACCGGGTTCCAGCCCCACTGGCCGGAACAGCCGGCGCAGTTGTCGTAGGGCCCGGCGCCGTCGTACAGCGCGAACTGCACGCCGCGTCCGGTGTCGTCGGCGTTGACCACGTTGCGGCCGGCCACGCCGGCCTCGACGATCATGCCGCCGCGTGTCAGGTCGACGGCCACCCGGGCCAGGCCGGCGTCGGTGTTGCGTTCCAGCACCAGCAGGTCGCCGGCGCGGTAGCTGTTCGGGTCCGGGCTGCCGGAGAGCGGGGCCGCGCGTCCGCTCTGGTCAGCGGCGTCGCCGCCGCCGCCCCCTCCGCCGCAGGCGACGAGCCACAAGGCGATGACAACGGTGAACGCCGGGCGCAGGAATGGGGGGGTCATCGGGTCGCTCCAACAAGGGCCTCGGCCGTACGGCACCGCGACCCGTATGTCGGCTGCGAACCGGGTGAACTTGAACGCTGGAGGACAGATGGCGGGTGATGACCCCGCTCGTCGTTGGATAGGCGTCCGCGCCCGGGGGTTGGCCCGCGTCAGGGCCGCGGCGGACCGCGGGCGACCGCGCGCTTGCAGGGACTGCCATGGCATGCGCCTTCGAGCCGACCCCCCGCCGCGGCGGACATCACCGAGGTGCAGGAAGCGGCCGGCAACATTTGGCAATGCACATGCCGGCCGGCACGCGGCGCGGACGACGGCAGCGCGCCGTGGCCGGGTGCCCAGGAGGATCCGCTGCGAGGGCGCAGCGGATCGCGCCGGTCAGCCGCGGATGCGGCGCACCAGCGACGTGGTGGAGTAACCGTCCATGAACGGGATCGCCAGCGAGCGGCCACCCCACGACCGGACCAGGGCCGTCTCGCGCAGCGTTTCCATGTCGTAGTCGCCGCCCTTGACGTAGACGTCGGGCCTGACGCGCTCGATCAGCTCGCATGGCGTGGGCTGGTCGAACAGCACCACCCAGCGCACGCTGGCCAGGCCGGCGATGACCAGGGCCCGGTCGAGTTCGCGGTTCAGCGGCCGGTCGGGTCCCTTGCCCAGGCCGCGCGCCGAGGCGTCGCTGTTGAGGCCGACCATCAGCGCAGTGCCCAGTTCGGCCGCCTTCTCCAGGTAGGCCACGTGGCCGCGGTGCAGGAGGTCGAAGACGCCGTTGGTGAAGACCAGCGGGCGCTGGTCCGGCGGCAGGGCCGCGGCCTCGTCCCAGCCGACGATCTTGTCGATCAGCGGCATCACACGTGCGGCTGGGCGGCCAGCCACTGCACGTACTTCGCCACGCCGGTGGCCACGTCCGCGAAGGCATGGCCGCAGCCGGTGGCGCGCAGGTGGGTCAGGTCCGCCTGGGTGTGGCACTGGTACTTGCCGCGCAGCGCGTCGGGGAAGGGCACGTACTCGATCAGGCCCTGGTCGACCTGCTGGGCCAGCGTCAGCGGCGCCTCGCCCTGCAGCGCGCGGCAGGCGTTGACCGTGGCATGGGCCAGGTCGTTGAACGGCTGCGCGCGGCCGGTGCCGAGGTTGAAGATGCCGCTTCGGTCCGGGTGGTCGAGGAACCAGAGGTTGACCGCCACCACGTCGTCGACGAAGACGAAGTCGCGCCGCTGCTGGCCGGGGCCGTAGCCGCCGTACTCGCCGAACAGCTTGACGGTGCCGGTGTCGCGGAACTGGCGGAAGTGGTGGAAGGCCACCGAGGCCATGCGGCCCTTGTGCTGCTCGCGCGGGCCGTAGACATTGAAGTAGCGGAAGCCCGCCACCTGCACCGGCAGCGGACGGCGCTGCACGTACTGGCGCAGCACCTGGTCGAACAGCAGCTTCGAGTAGCCGTAGACGTTGAGCGGCCGCTCGAACGCCGGCTCCTCGCGGAAGGTCTCGCTGGCGCCGTAGGTCGCCGCGGAGGAGGCGTAGAGCAGCCGCGTGCCCTGGGCGATGCAGGCGTCCAGCAGGTCCTTGCTGCAGCGGTAGTTGGTCTGCAGCATGTAGCGGCCGTCGTGCTCCATGGTGTCGGAGCAGGCGCCCTGGTGCAGCACCGCGTCCACCCGGCCGAACTCGCCGCGGGCGAAGCGGGCGTAGAACTCGTCCTTGTCCAGGTAGTCGCTGATCCGAAGGTCGGCCAGGTTGTGGAATTTCGCCCCGTCGCGCAGGTCGTCGACCGCGATCACGTCGCTGACGCCGCGGTCGTTGAGCCCCTTGACCAGGTTGGCGCCGATGAAGCCGGCCGCCCCGGTGACCACCGTGCGGGTCATGAGAACAGTTCCTCGTAGGTGACGTGTGCCGTGCCGAACTTGCCCACGACGATGCCGCCGGCGCGGTTGGCCACCGGCACCGCCTCGCGCAGCGACAAACCCGCCGCCTGCGCCACCGCCAGCGTGGCGATCACGGTGTCGCCGGCGCCGGTGACGTCGAACACCTGCCGCGCTTCGGCCGGCACGGTGGTGTCGCCCTCGGCGTCGAACAGCGTCATGCCGTCCTCCGACCGGGTCAGCAGCAGGGCGTCCAGGCCCAGCTCGCGGCGCAGCGCCTCCGCCTTGCGGCGCAGCGTGTCCTCGTCGGACCAGGCGCCGATCACCTGCGCCAGCTCGGCGCGGTTGGGCGTGATGACGGTCGCCCCGGCGTAGCGCTGGTAGTTCGATCCCTTGGGGTCGACCAGCACCGGCTTGCCCGCGGCCCGGGCGCGCTCGATCATGGTCGGGATGTGGGTCAGGCCGCCCTTGCCGTAGTCGGAGAACAGCACCACGTCGTGCGCCGCCAGCGCTTCTTGGTAGCGGTCGAGCATGCGGCCCAGGACCTCGTGGTCGGGCTCGCTCTCGAAGTCGGCGCGCAGCAGCTGCTGGGCGCGGCCGATGAGGCGCAGCTTGACGATGGTCTGCAGCGCCGGATCGGTGGAGAGGATGGTGGCGACGCCCTCGCGCGCCAGCAGCGCCTGCAGCTGCCGGCCGGGCTCGTCCTCGCCGACCACCGTCAGCAGCGTGGTGCGGGCGCCCAGCGCCTTGGCGTTCAGCGCCACGTTGCCGGCGCCGCCCAGGCGTTCTTCCTGCCGCCGCACCCGCACCACCGGCACCGGCGCCTCGGGCGAGATGCGCTCGACGTCGCCGAACCAGTAGCGGTCGAGCATGGCGTCGCCCACCACCAGCACCCGGGCGGCCGCCACGGCCTGCCGGTGAAGGCGCGGCAACGGCGTCGTCACTGCTGCGCCCCGCCCGCCAGCCCCAGTTGCGCCTCGATCAGCCCGCACAGCGTGTGGCCGATGAGGATGTGCGCCTCCTGGATGCGCGCGGTGGTGCGGCTGGGCACGACGATGCACTGGTCGCACAGGGCGGCCAGCTGGCCGCCGTCGCGGCCGAGCAGGCCGACGGTGAGGATGCCGAGCGACTTCGCCGCCGCCACCGCCGCGATGACGTTGCCCGAGTTGCCCGAGGTCGAGATGCCGATCAGCACGTCGCCGGCGCGGCCCAGCCCGAGCACCTGGCGCGAGAAGACCTGGTCGAAGGTGTAGTCGTTGGCGATGCAGGTCAGCGCCGAGCTGTCGGTGGACAGGGCCAGCGCGGCCAGCGGGCGCCGGTCGTCGATGAAGCGGCCGGTCAGCTCGGCGGCGATGTGCTGGCTGTCGGCGGCCGACCCGCCGTTGCCGCAGAGCATCAGCTTGCCGCCGGCGGCAAGCGCCTCGGCGATGCGTCGCCCGGCCGCTTCCACCGCTGGTTCCAGGGCGTCGAGCGCGGCGAAGAGCGCGCGGTGTTCGTTGAGGTTGGATCGGTAAAGGGACAAGGCGTCAGGCTCCGGAGAGATCCGCCATTGTGCCCGGCGCTTCTGCTGTCCCAGGACGGCCGGACCTGCCGGTCTGCCGAGGAGCCGGGTCGTCACCAGGCTGTTCGACAGAACGCGTCTGGCCCGCGAGTTGCATCGTCTTCGGTGCCGCGTCAAGAAAGTTTGACCGGTAGAACAGGCTTGCCGAGCAACGCCCATGCCCAACCGGCTATGCTGGCAGCCGTCCGCCCGTCCCCGTCTCCGCAGTACCCGACGATGGAAACCTCCCGGCGCCTCCTCCTGCTTCCACGTTCCCTGGCATGGCTGGGCACCGGCGTCGCCGTCCTGCTGGCGGGCTGCGCGTCGCTGCCGCCTGTGCTGACGGGCCGCGGCGCCGCGGCGCCGGCGCCGGCGCACCTCGGCGGGGCCGCCGCGCCCGCCGCGGCCCCCGCCGCCACCGCGCCGTCGCCGTCGTCGCTGCCGGCCTTCGCGTCGGTGGTGCGCGACGCCAAGCGCCTGCCCGGCCTGCTGACGCTGTGGCAGCGCGACGACAAGGTGTGGATCGAACTGGCGCCGGAGGACTTCGGCCGGCCGTTCTTCCTCAGCCCGAAGATCGCCAGCGGCATCGGCGAGGCCGGGCTCTTCGGCGGCATGATGGCCCGCGCCGGCGGCGAGCCGCTGGGCCGGCCGCAGCTGGTCGAGTTCCGCCGCATCCACCACCAGGTGCAGCTGGTGGCGCGCAACACCGCCTTCGCCGCGCCCGCCGGTTCGGCCGAGGCGCTGGCGGTGCAGGCCGCCTTCTCGCCGAGCCTGCTGGGCAGCTCGCCGGTCCTGAGCCAGCCCCACCCCGAGCGCAAGACGGTGCTGATCGACGCCAACGGGCTGTTCGTCAGCGACCTGCTCGGCCTCGGCCTGCAGCTGCAGCGGCGCTACCGCCAGGCCTACGCCTTCGACGCGCGGCATTCGGCCTTCGTCGACGTGCGGGTCAAGCCCGACGAGGTGGTGCTCAAGGTGCAGAACCACTACGCCACCGCGTCGCTGGCGGCGTCGCAGGCCGGCGGGCCGTCGGTGCCCGGCACGCTGCCCGACGCGCGCAGCCTGTTCGTGCAGCTGCACTACGCGCTGGCCCGGCTGCCCGAGCAGCCGATGGCCCCGCGCCGCGCCGACCCGCGGCTGGGGCACTTCACCACCAACTGGAGCGACTTCGGCAACGAGACCGCGCGCAACCCGCGGGTGCGCTGGGTCAACCGCTGGCGCCTGGAGAAGCAGGACCCGACGGCCGCGCTGTCGCCGCCGGTCAAGCCCATCGTCTTCTGGCTCGACCGCACCATCCCCACCGCGTACCGGGAGGCCATCGCCGCCGGCGTGCTGGAGTGGAACAAGGCCTTCGAGCGCATCGGCTTCAAGGACGCGCTGGTGGTCAAGGTGCAGCCGGCCGACGCCGACTTCGACACGCTGGACTTCGGCGCGGCGTCCATCCGCTGGATGACCAACGCGCAGCCGCAGTTCGGCGCCATCGGCCCCAGCCACGTCGACCCGCGCTCGGGCGAGATCCTCGACGCCGACATCGCCTTCGAGAGCCTGTCCTCGCGTGCGGTGCGCTCGCTGCGCTCGCAGGTCATCGCGCACCCGGGGGCGGCCGCGCACGCCCACCACGACCATGCCGCCCCGGCCGGTGCCCGGCTGGCCGACCTGGCCCAGCGCTGCGACTTCGCCGACCAGGCGGCCGACCAGCTGGGCTACGCGCTGGACGTGCTGGCCGCCCGCGGCGAACTGGCGCCGGACGGCCCCGAGGCGCAGCGCTTCGTGCTCGACTACCTGAAGGACACGTCGATGCACGAGGTCGGCCATGCGCTGGGCCTGCGCCACAACTTCCGCGCGTCGACCGCCTACGGCGAGCAGCAGCTCAACGACCCGGTGTTCACCCGCGAGAACGGCATCGCCGGCTCGGTGATGGAGTACTCGCCGATCAACCTGCCGCGGCCGGGCGAGAAGGGCGGCACCCCGTTCCAGACCACGCTCGGCCCCTACGACCACTGGGCCATCGAGTACGCCTACAAGCCGCTGTCGCCCGAGCAGGAAGCCGCCGAGCTGGCGCGCATCGCCGGCCGCAACACCGAGCCGGCGCTGGCCTTCGCCACCGACGAGGACCACTTCCTCGGCCTCGACCCCGACGCGCTGCAGTTCGACCTCGGCCGCGACCCGGTGGCCTTCGCGCGCAAGCGCATCGAGATCGCCCGCGACCTGCTCAAGCGCCAGGAGTCGCGCAGCCTCAAGGCCAGCGAGGACTACTCGGTGCTGCGCCGCTCGGTCAGCTTCGCGCTGCGCGACGTCGGCCGCGCCGCCAACGTGCTCACGCGGCAGATCGGCGGCGTGCGCACGCTGCGCGATTTCCCCGGCTCCGGCCGCGACCCGCTGGTGCCGGTGCCCGCCGGCCAGCAACGCGAGGCGCTGGACCTGCTCGCCCGCGCGGTGCTGGCCCCCGACGGCCTGCGCATCTCGCCGGCGCTGGCGCGCCGGCTGGCGCCCGACTTCCAAGAGCGCACCGACGCCGTCTTCGACGGCGCCGACAGCGTGCAGACCGACTTCTCGCTCAACACCAGCGTCGCCGACCTGCAGCGCAACGTGCTCGGCCAGTTGATGAGCGACGCGGTGCTGTCCCGCCTGGTCGACAGCGAGGCCAAGAGCCGCCCCGGCGAGGCCTTCAGCGTGGGAGAGCTCTACCAGCGCCTGGGCCGCGAGGTGTGGAGCGAACTCGTCGCGCCCAAGCTGGCCGACATCGCCCCGGTGCGCCGCGAACTGCAGCGCGAGCACGTCACCCGGCTGGCCGCGCTGCTGCTGCGGCCGTCCAGCCTGAGCCGCAGCGACGCGCGCAGCCTGCTGCGCCTGGATGCGCAGGGTCTGGTGCAGCGGCTGCAGGTGGCCCAGGCGCAGCCCGGCCTGCCCCTGGCCACGCAGGCGCACCTGGCCGACAGCATGGAGACGCTGCAGCAGGCGCTGGCCGCGCGCCTGCAGCGCGCCGGGCTCTAGGTCGGCCGCAGCGCGCGGCCCAGCCAGGCCGCGCCGCGCACGCCGCTGGCGTCGCCGTGCAGCGCCGGTGCGAGCCGGGTGCGCACCGCGTCCTGCAGGCCGCCGCTGAAGACATGCGCCGTCCAGCGCTGCGGCACCTGCTCGTACAGGTGCGCCATGCGCGAGACGCCGCCGCCGAGCACGATCACGTCAGGGTCGAGCAGGTCGATGACCATCGCCAGGCCGCGCGCCAGCCGCTCGGCGTGGCGGTCCAGCGTGGCGCGGGCGGTGGCGTCGCCGGCCAGGGCCGCGGCAGCCAGTTCGATCGCCGAGCGTCGCTGCCCCGTCGCCGCCTCGTGGTCGCGGGCGATCGCGGGGCCGCTGAGCAGCGTCTCGACGCAGCCGCGCCGACCGCAGTAGCAGGGCCAGCGGAGTTCGTCGGCCGTGGCCCAGGGCAGCGGCACATGCCCCCATTCGCCGGCCAGCCCGTTCGGCCCCTGCAGCACGCGGCCGTGCACCACGATGCCCGCCCCCACGCCGGTGCCGAGGATGGCGGCGAACACCACGTCCGCGCCCGCGCCGGCCCCGTCGGCGGCCTCCGAGGCCGCCAGGCAGTTGGCGTCGTTGGCGACGGCCACCGGCTGGCCCAGGCGCGCCTGCAGGTCGGCCTGCAGCGGCCGGCCGTTGAGGCAGGTGGAGTTGGCGTTCTTGATGAGCCCGGCGGCCGTCGCGCTGCCCGGGGTGCCGATGCCGAGGGTGGGCCGGGCCGGGGCGCTGTGGTCGCGCGCCTCGTCGACCAGGGCGACGATCGCGGCGAGCGTGGCGTCGTAGTCGCCGGCCGGCGTCGGCCGCCGCCGGCGCCAGGTCTCGCGGCCGTCGGCGTCGATCAGCACGGCCTCGACCTTGGTGCCGCCGAGGTCGACGCCCAGGGCGGGCACGGCGGCGGGCTGGTCCCGGGCCGCCGGATGGGTGTCGCTGTTCACGCCCGAAGGCTAGCAGCCGGCGGCACCGCTTCAGTGCGCTCGCCGACCGCCGATAGCCGTTCGACGGCGGGCGCATGGCCCCGCGACCCCTGATGTGGACGTTCTCGATGCCGAAGTTGACCCTCTACCGCCTGTTGTGGCTGCCCGCGCTGACCATGGCGCTGATCATCCTGGCCCTGTCGCTCTTCACCTGGCACGGCACCCTCGGCTCGGTGCAGCAGGCCGCCGTCGACCAGGAAGCCCAGATGGCCAAGCTGCCGCTGGTGATGCGCTGGGCCGGGCTGACCGAGGCCAATGCGGCGCGCACCGTGGCGGCCTTGCAGACCAGCGACGCTGCGCTGGCCGAGTCGTTGGCGGCCGAGATCAAGGCCACCTCGGGCCGCATCTCCGAGCTGCAGAAGGCGGTCGAAGCCGCCTGCACCGCCGACGACGAGAAGGCGGGCATCGCCCGGGTCGCCGCCGAGCGCACGCGCTACCTGGAAACGCGCACGGCCGCCGCCAAACTGAAGGCCGACGGCCAGACCCAGGCCGCGCTCGACACGCTGAAGGATCGGGTGCGGCCGGCGCTGGCCGACTACCTCGCCGCCCAGCAGGCTTTCGTCGAACTGCAGATCGCGAGGACCAAGGCGCTGGGCGACGGTGTCGGCCGGGCGCGCACGCGCAACGTCGTCGTCAGCACCGGCCTGAGCGCCGGCCTGGTGCTGGTGCTGGTCGGCATCACGCTGGTCCTCACGCGGCGCATCTGTCCGCCGCTGCGGGCGGTGGCGGAGCGTGCGCGCCGCATCGGCGCCGGCGACCTGAGCGATGCCGCCGGGCGCGACCGCGACGACGAGATCGGGGACGTGCAGCAGGCGCTGCAGGAGATGGCGCTGGCGCTGCGCGGCACGCTGGCCAAGGTGCGTGAGGCGGCCGACAGCGTGTCGGTGGCGGCCAGCGAGATCGCCGGCGGCAACGCCGACCTCAGCCAGCGCACCGAGCACACCGCGGCCAACCTGCAGCATGCGGCCTCGGCGGTGGAGCAGCTGACCAGCACCGCCGCACGTGCCAGCGAATCGGCGCAGACGGTGGACCAGCTCGCCGGCTCGGCCGCCGACGTCGCGACCCGGGGCGGCGAGGTGGTGTCCCGGGTGGTGGCCACCATGGACCAGATCCACGGCAGCTCGAAGAAGATCGCCGAGATCATCGGCGTCATCGACGGCATCGCCTTCCAGACCAACATCCTGGCCTTGAACGCCGCGGTGGAAGCGGCGCGGGCCGGCGAGCAGGGCCGCGGCTTCGCGGTGGTCGCCGGCGAGGTCCGCAGCCTGGCCCAGCGCTCGGCCGAAGCGGCCCGGGAGATCAAGGGCCTGATCGGCAGCAGCGTCGAGCGCGTGGAGGCGGGCAGCCGGCTGGTCGGCGACGCGGGCGGCACCATGGGCGAGATCGTGGCCAGCGTGCGCCGGGTGACCGACATGGTCGGTGAGATCCGCGCCGCGGCGCACGAGCAGCGCCAGGGCCTCGACCACGTCAACGGCTCGGTGGTGGAGCTCGACCGGATGACGCAGCAGAACGCCGCGCTGGTCGAGCAGTCGGCCGCCGCGGCGCAGAGCCTGAAGGACCAGGCGGCACGGCTGGCCGGCCTGGTGGCCTCCTTCAAGCTCGGCGCCGCCTGAGGGCTGCGTCGATGGCGGCCCTAACGCGGCGCGGTGCGGGCCTGCAGCCAGGCCAGCGACTCGCCCTGCAGGCGGGGCGCCAGGCGCTCGCGCACCACCGCGTGGTAGGCGTTGAGCCAGTCCAGTTCGTCCGGCCGCAGCAACCCGGGCTCCAGGCAACGGGTGTCGATGGGGCACAGCGTCAGCGTCTCGAACGCCAGCATCTCGCCGAAGGCACCGTGCTCGGGCGTGTCCACCGGCACGTTGAGCACCAGGTTCTCGATGCGCACGCCCCAGCGGCCGGGCCGGTACAGGCCGGGCTCGTTGCTGGTGATCATGCCGGGCTCCATCGCCATCGTCGCCTCGGGCACCGCCTTGGAGATCGATTGCGGGCCCTCGTGCACGTTGAGGAAGTAGCCCACGCCGTGGCCGGTGCCGTGGCCGTAGTCCAGCCCGTGTTCCCACAGCGGTGCGCGAGCGATGGCGTCCAGCATCGGCGACAGCGTGCCGCGCGGGAAGCGGGTGCGTGACAGCGCCACCATGCCCTTGAGCACCAGGGTGTAGTCGCGCCGCTGGGCATCGGTCGGCGTGCCGATCGGCCAGACGCGGGTGATGTCGGTGGTGCCGCCGAGGTACTGGCCGCCGGAGTCGATCAGCAGCAGGCCCTGGCCCTCGATGGCGGCATGCGAGTCGGCGGTGGCCCGGTAGTGCGGCATCGCGCCGTTGGCGTTGAAGCCGGCGATCGTCGGGAAGGACAGGCCCATGAAGCCCGGCTGCTGCGCGCGCTCGGCGGTCAGCCATTCGTCCACCGTCAGCTCGGTCAGCCGCTCACCGCGGGCCAGCGCGGCCTCGAAGCGGGCGTAGAAGCGGCACATCGCCACCCCGTCCTCGACCATGGCCTGGCGCACGAAGGCGGCTTCCTCCGCCGTCTTGCGGCTCTTGGCCAGCGTGCTCGGGTTGATCGCCTCGACCACCCGAGCGCCGTCGGCCACCGACTGGCGCAGGCCGTGGGTGATGCGCTTCGGGTCGACCAGCAGCACCGCGCCGGACGGCAGCGACGCCAGCGCCCGCGGCGCCTCGGCGTAGTCGCTCACGGTGACGCCGTCGGCCGCCAGGTCGGCCTGCAGGTCGGCGGGCACCTTGGCCGGCGAGGTGAACAGCACGGCGTTGTCCAACCCGACGAGCAGGTGGGCCAGGAACACCGGGTTGTGGTCGACGTCGGCGCCGCGCAGGTTGGTGATCCAGGCGATGTCGTCGACGGTGGAGACGAAGTGGTGGCTGGCGCCGTGGCGGGCCATCGCCTCGCGCAGTTGGGCCAGCTTCGCGGCGCGCGTCACCGCCGCCTGCGGCGGCCGGTGGGCGTAGACCGGTTCGGTGGGCAGGGTGGGACGGTCGGGCCACACCGCGGTCAGCAGGTCGAGGTCGGTGCGCAGGCCGACACCGGCGGCGGCCAGCGTGGCGGCCAGCTGCTGCGCGGTGGCCAGGCCCAGCACTTGGCCGTCCACCGCCAGCGTGTCGCCCGCCTTCAGCCGCGCGGTGACCCAGTCGGTGAGGTGGACCAGCGCGCCGTTCGGCACCTTCACCAGGTCGATGCCCGAGCCGGCCAGTTGCAGGTCGGCCTGGGACCAGTAGCGGCTGTCGGCGAAGAGCGCGGCCTGTTCGTGCGTGACCACCAGCGTGCCCATCGAGCCGGTGAAGCCCGAGAGCCACTCGCGGCCCTGCCAGCGGCCGGGCAGGTACTCAGACAGGTGCGGATCGGACGAGGGCACGAGCAGCGCCTGCAGCCCTTCCCGCGACAGCGCGTCGCGAACGGCCTGCAGGCGCAGGCGGGCCGGGGAGGTGGCGGTGTCCATCGCCGAATTCTAGGCAGCGGGCTTCGTGTCGGGCGGCGGCGGCGCAGCGGCGTCGAGCGGCGTGGCGGGCTCGGCGATGACGCGGGCGTGGCGGTCGAACGTCCAGTAGGCCCAGGCCCAGTGGAACAGCACGATCACCCGGCTGCGGAAGTCGATCAGGAAGAAGACGTGGGCGAAGAGCCAGAACAGCCAGGCGGCGAAGCCCGACCACTTGAGGTGGCCGAACACCGGCGCTTCGAGCTGCACCACGGCGGCCTTGCGGCCGATGGTGGCCAGCGAGCCGTAGTCGCGGTAGCGGAAGGCGCGCGTGGGCGCCTTGCGCAGGCGCGCCAGCAGGTTGTCGGCGGCGGTGCGGCCCATCTGCTTGGCCGCCGGGCTGACGCCGGGCACGGGGCGCGGGTCGTGCGGATTCGGCGCGGCGTCCTGGCCGGCCCCCGGCGCCGCGGCCGCGGGCCGCTCCCGCGTGGCCGGGTCGCGGAAGCTGTACGCATTGGCCAGGTCGCCGATGACGCTGATCTCCGGGTGGCCGGGCAGGCTGAGGTCGGGCAGCACCTCGAGCCGGCCGGCGCGGTCGACCGTCGCCCCGGTGGTGGCGGCCAGCCGGCGGCCCAGCGGCGAGGCCGCCACCCCGGCGGCCCACAGCACGGTGTGCGCCGGCAAATGCTCGGACGCCTCACCGTCCTGGTAACTCACCCCGTCGGCGTCGATGGCGGTGACGCGGCAGCCGGTGCGCACTTCCACGCCCAGCCGTTCCAGCTGCCGGCGTGCGCTGTCCGACAGCGCCTCGTCGAAGGCGCCGAGCACCCGCGGGGAGCCCTCGATGAGCACCACGCGGGCCTGCCGGCTGTCGATGCGGCGGAACTCGTCGGCCAGCGTGTGGCGCGCGATCTCCACCACCGCGCCGGCCAGCTCGACGCCGGTGGGTCCGGCGCCGACGATGACGAAGTTCAGCCAGGCCTGCCGGGCGGCGGGGTCCTCGCAGCGCTCGGCCCGTTCGAAGGCGCCGATGACGCGGGCGCGGATGTCGAACGCATCGGCCAGCGTCTTCAGGCCGGGCGCCACGGCGGCCCAGTCGTCATGGCCGAAATAGCTGTGCGTGGCGCCGGCGGCGACGATCAGGTGGTCGTAGTCGAGCCGGCCGCCGTCGGCCAGCCGCACGCAGCGTGACGCCGCATCGACGTCGGCCACCTCGCCCTGCAGCACCGTCAGGTTGCCGCGGCGGATCTGCCGGCGCAGCACATGGCGGATCGGCGCCGACACCGCCGGCGCGCTGAGCGTGGCGGTGGCCACCTGGTAGAGCAGCGGCTGGAACAGGTGGTGGTTGGTGCGGTCGACCAGCGTCACGTCCACGTCGGCCCGCGACAGCCGCTGCACCGCGGCCAGGCCGCCGAAGCCGCAACCGACGATGAGGACCCGGGGCCGGGACGTGGGAGCGGGGAGGGACGCGGTCATGGCAGGGCGAGTTTGCCAATGCCGTGCCCGGCGCACCCGGGCAGGGCATGGACTTCACCCGCCGCTCGACGCTGGTGCGAAAAAAACCCCCTGCCGCAGGCAGGAGGGTTGGACGAAAGGGCCGCGGCCCTGCTGAGGAGATAGACAGACACTGAACCAGTGCCGCGCCATCTTTCGCAAGGTCCATGCCACGTCGGCCGGTGACCGGTCAGGCCGCCACCTTCTCCACATGCCCGTGCCGGGTGTAGAGGAAGTCCAGCACTTCCTTGCGGTAGTGCACGTAGTCGTGGTCCTCGGCCAGTTCCACCCGGTCGCGCGGGCGCGCCAGCTTGACCTCGAGGATCTCGCCGATGGTGGCGGCCGGGCCGTTGGTCATCATGACGATGCGGTCGGACAGCAGCACCGCCTCGTCGACGTCATGGGTCACCATGACCACGGTGCTGTGGGTGCGGCCGACGATCTTCAGCAGTTCGTCCTGCAGGTGGGCGCGGGTCAGCGCGTCGAGTGCGCCGAAGGGCTCGTCCATCAGCAGCACCTTGGGCTCCATCGCCAGGGCCCGGGCGATGCCCACCCGCTGCTTCATGCCGCCGGAGATCTCGTGCGGCCGCTTGTGCGTCGCGTGCGCCATGCCGACCAGGTCCAGCGCGGCCAGCGTGCGGGCCTTGAGCTGGGCCTTGGTCTCGGTCGCGCCGAAGACGCGTTCCACCGCCAGGTGCACGTTCTCGAAGCAGGTCAGCCACGGCAGCAGCGAGTGGTTCTGGAACACCACGCCGCGCTCGGGGCCCGGGGCGGCGATCTCGCGGTTGTCGCACAGCAGCACGCCGCTGCTCGGCAGCAGCAGACCGGCGATCAGGTTGAGCAGGGTGCTCTTGCCGCAGCCCGAATGGCCGATCAGGGTGACGAACTCGCCCTTGGCGACGTTGAGGTTGATCTCGCGCAGGGCGTGGAAGCGACCCTTGCGGGTGTCGAACACCATCTCGGCGTTCTGCACTTGGATGAAGTGGTTCATGGGGTGCGCCCGCTCAGTTGTCGAAGGAGAAGCGCTTGGCCACCAGCATCAGGAACTGCTCGAGCAGCAGGCCGACGATGCCGATGACGAAGATGGCGATCAGGATGTGCTGGACGTTGAGGTTGTTCCACTCGTCCCACACCCAGAAGCCGATGCCGACGCCGCCGGTCAGCATCTCGGCGGCCACGATCACCAGCCAGGCGGTGCCCACCGACAGCCGCACGCCGGTGAGCATGTAGGGCAGCACGGCGGGCAGGAGGATGCGGGTCATCACCTTCCACTCCGACAGGTTCAGCACCCGGGCGACGTTCAGGTAGTCCTGCGGCACCCGCTGCACGCCCACCGCGGTGTTGATCACCATCGGCCAGATGCTGCAGATGAAGATGGTCCAGATGGCCGCCGGGTTGGCGGCCTTGAAGACCAGCAGGCCGATCGGCAGCCAGGCCAGCGGCGACACCGGCCGCAGCAGGCTGATCAGCGGCGAGAACATGCGGTTGAGGAAGGCAAAGCGGCCGATGGCGAAACCAGCGGGGATGCCCACCGCCGCCGCCAGGCCGAAGCCCAGCGCCACCCGCTGCAGCGAGAACAGGATGTTCCAGCCGATGCCCTGGTCGTTGGGGCCGTTGCGGTAGAACGGGTCGGCGAACAGCTTGTAGGCGGCGTCCCAGGTCGCCTTCGGCGTCGGGAAGGTGGTGCTGTTCATCGTGAGCAGCGCCCAGATGCCGACCAGCAGGCCGATGCCGGCCACCGGCGGCAGCACCGTCAGCCAGACGGCGCGCCAGTCGATCGGCGTGCGCGGCGGCCGGGCCGGGGCGGCGCTGCGCGCCGCCGGCGCTGCCGGCACGGACTTGGCGGGCGCGGGCTTCGCGCCCACGCCATCCTCAGCGGGCTCGGCGGCGCCGAGGGGTGAGTGGAAGACGGCACTGACCATCGTGGAACTCCTTGGTGGGACTGCGCGGCCGTCAGGCCTTGATCTTGAAGCCGTCGGCGTACTTCGCCGGGTCCTTGCCGTCCCAGACCGTGCCGTCGACCAGCTTGCTGGAGCGCGTCGGTGCCGGGATGCTGACCTTCATCGCCGAGGCGGCCTGCTTGTACAGGTCGACCTGGTTGACCTGCTGCGCGACGGCCAGGTAGTCCGGGTGGTCCTTGAGCAGGCCCCAGCGCTTGTGCTGGGTGAGGAACCACATGCCGTCCGACAGGTAGGGGAAGTTCACCAGCCCGTCGTTGAAGAACTTCATGTGGTTGGGGTCGTCCCAGGTCTTGCCCAGGCCGTTCTGGTAGCGGCCCAGGATGCGCTGGTTGATCGCGTCGACGCCGGTGTTGACGTAGGCCTTGTCGGCCACCGTCTCGGCCATCTTCAGCTTGTTCTGCAGGCCGGCGTCGATCCACTTGCTGGCCTCCAGGATGGCCATCATCACCGCGCGGCAGGTGTTGGGGTGCTTCTTGACGAAGTCGCCGGTGGTGCCCAGCGCTTTCTCCGGGTGGTCCTTCCAGATGTCCTGGGTGGTGACCCCGGTGACGCCGATGCCGTCCATGATGGCGCGGTGGCCCCAGGGCTCGCCCACGCAGTAGCCGTCCATGTTGCCGACGCGCATGTTGGCCACCATCTGCGGCGGCGGCACGGTGATGACCTTGGCTTCCTTCATCGGGTTCACGCCGTAGGTCGCCAGCCAGTAGTACAGCCACATCGCGTGGGTGCCGGTGGGAAAAGTCTGCGCGAAGGTGTAGTCGCGCTTGTCGGTGGCCATCAGCTTGGCCAGCGAGGGCCCGTCCACCGCGCCCTTCTCGGCCAGCTTCTTCGACAGCGTGATGGCCTGGCCGTTGTGGTTCAGGTTCATCAGGATGGCCATGTCCTTCTTCGGACCGCCCACCCCCAGGTGCACGCCGTAGACCAGGCCCCACAGCACGTGCGCCATGTCGAGCTCGCCGTTGACCAGCTTGTCCCGCACGCCGGCCCACGAGGCTTCCTTGGTCGGCACGATCTTGACGCCGTACTTCTTGTCGAAGCCCAGCACCGACGCCATCACCACCGAGGCGCAGTCGGTGAGGGGGATGAAGCCGATCCTGACCTCTTCCTTCTCCGGCTTGTCGGAGCCCTGCGCGTAGACCGCGCTCTGCAGCCCCGGCACCATGCCGGCCGCCCCGGTGGCGGCGGCGGCCTTGATCAGAGTGCGGCGTCCCATGCTGATCGTTCCCTTGTGCTGATCCATTGCTCGATGGTCCTGTGGTGGTGTGCGCGGCGTCGAACCCAAAAGCGAAACGGCGTCCTCACGACAGGCACTCACGAGGAGGGCCTGGCATGGGGACGCCGTCGTCCTGATGCGTGCGACCGGCCTCGGCCGCACGACTTCGGGGAGGGGCGGTCGCCTTTGACCGGCCCGGCGCAATCGAACGCAATGACCATGCCAACACATCGCCACAGGGCCGCCCCTGGCGGCCGAGGTCGGACGCTGGCGCGGATGCGCCGATGGCGTGCGCCGCTTCCGCTGCGCTGCACCAAAAGCGGTTGCCGGCGCCGCGCGCTGGTGAGCGGCCTCTGTCAGCCGAGCAGGTCGGCGACGTCGATCACGCGCTGCGCCACGTCGGCCAGCTTCAGGCCCTTGTCCATCGCCAGTTTGCGCAGCCGGGCATGGGCCTCGGGCTCGGTGAGCTTCTGCCGTTCCATCAGCAGGCCCTTGGCGCGCTCGATCAGCTTGCGCTCCTGCAGCTGGCTCTTGGCGTCGGCCAGTTCGCGGCGCAGCGCCTCCTCGTGGCGGAAGCGGGCCAGCGCCACGTCCAACACCGGCTTGATGCGCTCGCCGCCGAGGCCGGCCACCACGTACGCCGTCACGCCGGCGGCGATGGCGTCGCCGACGTGGCTGGTGTCGGCGTCGTCGGTGAACAGCACGATCGGCCGGCGTGCGTCGCGGGTGGCCATCACCACGTGCTCCAGCGTGTCGCGGGCCTGGCTCTCGGCGTCGACGATGATCATGTCGGGCTGGATCTGCGCCAGCCGGTCGGGCAGGAACACGTCGGCCGGCAGCACCGCCACGATGTCGTAGCCGTTCTCCAGCAGGCCGATGCGCAGGGTCCGCGAGCGCTCGGCTTCCCGGTGCGCCTCGGCATCGGTCGGGTCGGGGGTCAGCGAGTCGGGGGCGACGATGACGATGCGCAGCGGCGGGGACGACGTCATGCAGGGGGGCGACGCAACTATTGCGCCATTGGACACGAGGGCAGGGCGCCTCACTACACTGACCGCCGATGAACGTGCTGGGAATCGAGTCGTCGTGTGACGAAACCGGCGTCGCGCTGGTGTCGGTGGACGAGGGCGGCGACCTGCCGCGGCTGCGCGCGCAGGCGCTGCACAGCCAGGTCGAGATGCACCAGGCCTACGGCGGCGTGGTGCCGGAGCTGGCCTCGCGCGACCACATCCGGCGCGTGCTGCCGCTGCTGCAGTCCGTGCTGGACGAGGCCGGGGCCGGCCGCCGCGACGTCGATGTCGTGGCCTACACGCGCGGTCCCGGCCTTGCCGGCGCGCTGCTGGTGGGCGCCGGCACCGCCGCCGCGCTGGCCACCGCGCTGGACCGGCCGCTGCTCGGCGTGCACCACCTGGAAGGCCACCTGCTGTCGCCCTTCCTGTCGGCCGACCCGCCGTCGTTCCCCTTCGTCGCGCTGCTGGTCTCCGGCGGGCACACGCAGCTGATGCGGGTCGACGGCGTCGGCCGCTACGAACTGCTCGGCGAGACCATCGACGACGCCGCCGGCGAGGCCTTCGACAAGTCGGCCAAGCTGATGGGCCTGGGCTACCCCGGCGGGCCGGCGCTGGCGCGCTGCGCCGAAGGCGGCCGGGCCGACGCCTTCGCGCTGCCACGGCCGCTGCTGCACAGCGGCGACCTGGACTTCTCCTTCTCCGGCCTGAAGACCGCCGTCCTCACCCAGGTGAGGAAACTGCCCGACCCGCTGCCCGAGGCGGTGCGGGCCGACCTGGCCGCCGCCACCCAGGCCGCCATCGTCGAGGTGCTCGTGAAGAAGGCGATGGCCGCGGTGGCCGCCAGCGGGCTCGACCGGCTGGTGGTGGCCGGCGGCGTGGGCGCCAACCGCGAACTGCGTCGCCAACTCGACGAGCGCTGCCGGCGCCGTGGCGTGCGGGTGCACTACCCGGAACTGGCGCTGTGCACCGACAACGGCGCCATGATCGCCCTGGCCGCCGCCATGCGGCTGCAGGCCGGGCTGGCCGTGCCCACCCGCGACGGGGCCTTCGAGGTGCTGCCGCGCTGGCCGCTGGGGCAGGCCTGACCGCGCGCGGCGAGGTATTGAAACCCGCCGCCCGACCTCTACCTCTGGCTGCAGACGCGGACCGGCCGGCCGGCCCGCCCACCCCGCAACTCCCCAAGGAGACACAGCCATGTACGAATCGATGCTGAGCGTTCCCGGTGGCCTGTTCGGCGAGTTCGACCGCCTGCGCCGCGAACTGGACGACTTCTTCACCGGCGGCGCGCCCGCCAGCATCCGCTCGGTCGCCCCGGGCGGCTACCCGGCGATCAACGTCGGCAACACCCCCGGCAGCGTGGAGATCTACGCCTTCGCCCCCGGGCTGGACGTGAGCAAGGTCGACATCACGCTCGACCGCGGCGTGCTGACGATCGTCGGCGAGCGGCCGGTCGACCTGCCGCAGGCCGGCGCCGACGGCCGCAAGGTCAACGTCTACAGCCGCGAGCGCACCGGCGGCCGCTTCACCCGGGTCATCAGCCTGCCGGACGACATCGATCCCGGACGCGTCGAGGCCACCTACCGCGACGGCGTGCTGCGCATCAGCGTCGCCCGCCAGGAAGCGGCGCAGCCGCGGCGCATCGAAGTGCAGTGATCCCCACCGAACCCCAAGGAGAAACGACATGACCGACCACAACCAGGTTCAAGCGGCGGGCCAGGGCGCCGCAACGGCTGCGCGGTCCCGCGACGAGCGGGCCCTGCTGCCGCGGGTGGACGTGCTGGAAGACGAGGCCGGCCTGACCCTGCTGGCCGACCTGCCCGGCGTGCCGCGCGACAAGCTCGACATCAAGGTCGAGGGCGACCGCCTGCAGATCGAAGGCGAGGTGGTGGCGCTGGCGCCGGCGGACCTGAAGCCGCTGTACGCCGAGGTGCGCCTGCCCCGCTACCGCCGCGCGTTCTCGCTCAGCCGGGAACTGGACGGCAGCCGCATCGAGGCCAACCTGAAGGACGGCGTGCTGACGCTGCGCGTGCCCAAGCACGCGCACGCCCAGCCGCGCCGCATCCAAGTCAACGTCACTTGAGCCCCCGGGCCGCGGGCGGCCGCCCCCCGAGGGGCAGCCCGAAAGGACCGGGGGGACCCGGATCCTTTTTGGGGGCGCTGACAGGCGGCCCGCGCCCTGGCCGCCTGCGGCGGCCTGTCACCACCGGGCGCGCCCGAAGATGCGGCTAGAATCGGCGGCTTCGCTCGCTTCGGGCGGAGTCGTCGCACGGCGTGGGTCGGTTTCACCCGCGACCGCAAGTTCAACCGAGACCGCAGTCTGCCTTCCCATCGGCAGGGGCTGCCCGGTCTCCCACCAGGAAACACCATGGCAGTCGCCGACCTCAACAAGGCCGAGATCATCCAGTCGAACGCCCGCGGCCCCGCGGACACCGGCTCCCCGGAAGTGCAGGTGGCCCTGCTCACCGCGCGCATCAACGAACTGACGCCGCACTTCAAGCAGCACCTGAAGGACCACCACGGCCGCCGTGGCCTGCTGAAGATGGTCAACCAGCGCAAGCGCCTGCTGGCCTACCTGAAGGGCAAGGACGCTGAACGCTACACCGCGCTGATCCAGAAGCTGGGCCTGCGCAAGTAACCACCCGATGACACGAAGCGCCTGTCTGCCACGTCGCAGCACAGGCGCTTTGTCTTTGGAGCTGCGAGGACTGTCACAGGCGCTGCTCATGTCATTCCAACGACGCTGCCGCGGCAGCCGCGCTGGAATGGCATCCCGCTTGGGCCATCCTCGCCCCGCTCCGGGCCCCGGCCGCCGCCCTGCAAGGCGCCGATCACAACCCAGGAGAGACACGGCATGAGCCTGTTCAACAAGGTCACCAAGAGCTTCCAGTGGGGCCAGCACCAGGTCCGCATGGAAACCGGCGAAATCGCCCGCCAGTCCACCGGCGCGGTGCTGGTCGACATCGAGGACACCGTGGTGCTGGCCACCGTGGTGGCCAAGAGCGAGGCGAAGTCCGGCCAGGACTTCTTCCCGCTGACGGTCGACTACATCGAGAAGACCTACGCCGCCGGCAAGATCCCCGGCAGCTTCTTCAAGCGCGAGGGCCGCCCGAGCGAGCTGGAGACGCTGACGAGCCGCCTGATCGACCGCCCGATCCGTCCGCTCTTCCCCGAGGGCTTCTTCAACGAGGTCCAGGTGGTGGTGCACGTGCTCAGCCTGAACCCCGAGGTGCAGGCCGACATCGCCGCGCTGATCGCCACCAGCGCCGCGCTGTCGATCTCCGGCATCCCGTTCAACGGCCCGATCGGCGCCGCGCGGGTGGGCTACGTCAACGGCGAGTACGTGCTCAACCCGGGCAAGAGCGAGCTGGCGAACAGCCAGCTCGACCTGGTGGTCGCCGGCACCGAAGCGGCCGTGCTGATGGTCGAGTCCGAGGCGCGGCAGCTGTCGGAAGAGGTGATGCTGGGGGCGGTGGTCTTCGGCCACCAGCAGGGCAACATCGCCATCAACGCCATCCACGAACTGGTGCGCGACGCCGGCAAGCCGGTGTGGGACTGGAAGGCGCCGGCCAAGGACGAGGACTTCATCGCCAAGGTGAAGGCGCTGGCCGAGGGTCCGCTGCAGGCGGCCTACCAGATCCGCTCCAAGCAGGCCCGCACCCAGGCCACCCGCGAAGCCTATGCCGCCGTCTTCGCCGGCCTGAAGGCCGAGGGCGCCACCTTCGACCCGGTGGCCGTCGAAGGCCTGCTGTTCGACATCGAGGCGCGCATCGTGCGCGGCCAGATCCTGGCCGGCGAGCCGCGCATCGACGGCCGCGACACCCGCACCGTGCGCCCGATCGAGATCCGCACCGGCGTGCTGCCGCGCACCCACGGCTCGGCGCTGTTCACGCGCGGCGAGACCCAGGCGGTGGTGGTCGCCACCCTCGGCACCGACCGCGACGCGCAGCGCATCGACGCCCTGGCCGGCGAGTTCGAGGAGCGCTTCATGCTCCACTACAACATGCCGCCGTTCGCCACCGGCGAGACCGGCCGCGTCGGCAGCCCCAAGCGGCGCGAGATCGGCCACGGCCGGCTGGCCAAGCGGGCGCTGGTCGCCTGCCTGCCGAGCAAGGAAGACTTCCCGTACTCGATCCGCGTCGTCTCCGAGATCACCGAGTCGAACGGCTCGTCGTCGATGGCCTCGGTCTGCGGCGGCTGCCTGGCCATGATGGACGCCGGCGTGCCGATGACCGCGCACGTCGCCGGCATCGCCATGGGCCTGATCAAGGAAGGCAACCGCTTCGCGGTGCTGACCGACATCCTGGGTGACGAGGACCACCTCGGCGACATGGACTTCAAGGTGGCCGGAACCACCGCCGGCGTGACCGCCCTGCAGATGGACATCAAGATCCAGGGCATCACCAAGGAGATCATGCAGGTGGCGCTGGCGCAGGCCAAGGAAGCGCGGCTGCACATCCTGGGCAAGATGACCGAGGCCGTCGGCAGTGCCAAGACCGAGGTGTCGCAGTTCGCGCCCCGCCTCTACACCATGAAGATCAACCCGGAGAAGATCCGCGACGTGATCGGCAAGGGCGGCGCCACCATCCGCGCGCTGACCGAGGAGACCGGCTGCACCATCGACATCGGCGAGGACGGCACCATCACCATCGCCTCGGTCGACGCCGACAAGGCCGAGTTCGCCAAGCGCCGCATCACCGAGATCACCGCCGAGGCCGAGGTGGGCAAGGTCTACGAAGGCCCGGTCACCAAGATCCTGGACTTCGGTGCGCTGGTCAACATCTTGCCCGGCAAGGACGGCCTGCTGCACATCAGCCAGATCGCGCACCAGCGCGTCGAGCGCGTCGAGGACTTCCTGCAGGAGGGCCAGGTGGTCAAGGTCAAGGTGCTGGAGACCGACGACAAGGGCCGCATCAAGCTGTCGCTGAAGGCGTTGCTCGACAAGCCGGAAGGTTATGTCGAGGAGGAGCGTCCGCGCCGCGAGTACGGCGACCGGGGCGACCGCGGTGGCCGGGGCGACCGCGGTGACCGTGGCCCGCGCCGCGAACCGCGCGAACCGCGCGAGCCGCGTGAACCGCGCAGCGAGACCGTGGCGCAGGACACCGCGCCGGCGCCGGCGCAGGGCGACGACCGCGGCGGTCGCGACGAGTGACCCCCGTGGCGCGGCCGTGCACCGGCCGCGCCGCGCACGTTGTGTGGAGCTGCGATGAAAGCCATCGAGATCGTCCGGCCCGGCGCCCCCGAGGTGCTGGTGCCCACCGAACGTCCGGACCCGGTGCCGGGGGGCGGGCGAGCTGCTGATCGCCGTCAGCGCCTCCGGCGTCAACCGGCCGGACGTGCTGCAGCGCAAGGGCCTGTACCCCATGCCGCCGGGCGTGTCCGACCTGCCGGGGCTGGAGGTGGCGGGGCGCATCGTCGCCGGTGACGAGGCGGCGATGGCCGCCGCCGGCCTGAAGGTCGGCGACGCCGTGTGCGCCCTGGTCGCCGGCGGCGGTTATGCCGAGCGCTGCGTGGCGCCGGTGGGCCAGTGCCTGCCGCTGCCGGCCGGCTGGAGCGAGCTCGAGGCGGCCACGCTGCCCGAGACCTTCTTCACCGTCTGGTCCAACGTCTTCGACCGCGGCCGCCTGCGGCCCGGCGAGACGCTGCTGGTGCAGGGCGGCGCCAGCGGCATCGGCGTCACCGCCATCCAGCTGGGCAAGGCCTTCGGCGCGACGGTGATCGTCACCGCCGGCAGCGACGACAAGTGCAGGGCCTGCGTCGACCTCGGCGCCGACCATGCCATCAACTACAAGACGCAGGACTTCGCCGCCGAGGTCAAGCGCCTGACGAACGGCCGCGGCGCGGACGTGGTGCTCGACATGGTGGCCGGGCCCTACGTGGCGCGCGAGATCGACTGCGTGGCGGACGATGGCCGCATCGTGATCATCGCGGTGCAGGGCGGCGTGAAGGCGGAGATCGATGTGTCGGTGGTGCTGCGCCGCCGGCTCGTCATCACCGGCTCGACGCTGCGGCCGCGGCCGGTGGCGTTCAAGGCCGCGATCGCCGCGGCGCTGCGCGAACACGCCTGGCCGCTGCTGGCCGCGCGCAAGGTGAAGCCCGTGATCCACCAGGTGTTCTCGGCGTCCCAGGCCGCCGCGGCCCATGCGCTGATGGAGTCGGGCGAGCACATCGGCAAGATCGTGCTCGACTGGACCGCCGCCTGAGGCGGCATCCCCAACAAGGACATGACGACGATGCGACGCAAGCTGGTGGTGGGCAACTGGAAGATGCACGGCAGCCACCCGGCCAACGCCGAACTGCTGGCCGGCGTGCTGGCCGGGCGGCCCTACACGCTGGACGTGGCGGTGTGCGTGCCGTTCCCCTACCTGTCCGAGACGGCGGTGACGCTGGCCTCCAGCGACCTGCGCTGGGGTGCGCAGGACGTGTCGGCGCACGAGCAGGGCGCCTACACCGGCGAGGTGTCGGCCGCGATGCTGGCCGAGTTCGGCTGCCGTTACGCCATCGTCGGTCACTCGGAACGCCGCGCCTACCACGGCGAGACCGACCAGCAGGTGGCCGACAAGGCGCGCGCCGCGCTGAACAAGGGCATCACGCCCATCGTGTGCGTCGGCGAGACGCTGGCCGAGCGCGAGGCCGGGCACACCGCCGAGGTGGTCAAGCGCCAGCTCTCCGCCGTCATCCACACGCTCACCCACTGCGTCGGCGAGATCGTCGTGGCCTACGAGCCGGTGTGGGCCATCGGCACCGGCCGCACCGCCAGCCCGGCCCAGGCCCAGGAGGTGCACGCCCTGCTGCGCGCGCAGCTGCAGGCTGCCACCGCGCATGCGGGCGACATGCGGCTGCTCTACGGCGGCAGCGTCAAGCCGGACAACGCCGCCGAGCTGTTCTCGCAGCCCGACATCGACGGCGGGCTGATCGGCGGCGCCTCGCTCAAGGCGGCCGACTTCATCGCCATCTGCCGCGCCGGCTGATGCCCCGCGGCACCTTCCACCCCCGCTCTTGATCTCCTTTCCATGACCATCCTGATGAACGTCGTGCTGCTGGTGCAGCTGCTGTCGGCCCTGGTGATGATCGGCCTGGTGCTGATCCAGCACGGCAAGGGTGCCGACATGGGCGCCTCCTTCGGCAGCGGCGCCTCGGGCAGCCTGTTCGGCGCCACCGGCAGCGCGAACTTCCTGTCGCGCAGCACGGCGGTCTGCGCCACGCTGTTCTTCGTCTGCACGCTGGTGCTGGTCTACCTGTCGCAAGGGCAGGGCCGCAGCAGCGACGGCGGCGCCAGCGTGCTCGACCGCGCCGCGCCGGTCGCCCCGGCACCGGCGGCCAGCGCCGCACCGCAGGGCGCCGCCCAGATCCCCGGCCTGCAAGCGCCGACCCCGGCCGCGCCGGCACCCGACGCCGGCGCCTCTCGATGAACGCAGCGCCCGCCGTCGGCGCGACGTGCGGCGACGGTGCGGCGGGTGCACTCGGACTGTGCGCCAGCCCTCGTGCAAACCCGGGTGAAGGCCTCGTTTCGGGGTAGAATGCGCAGCTGTCCGGCAAGCCCCTCCTCATGCGAGCCGAACAGCCTGGTGACGGTCCTTCAGACGGCTTGAAGGGCCCTCCAAGCCGACGTGGTGAAATTGGTAGACACGCTATCTTGAGGGGGTAGTGGCGAAAGCTGTGCGAGTTCGAGTCTCGCCGTCGGCACCAGTGGTTCCATTGAACGAAGAAGACATCGGCGAGGGCTCGTTCCGGCACCTCGACCGTGCGCCCTGACGCGACGTCGGGGAGACAAGGCGGGCGCGCTAGGCAAGCGGTCGAAGGGCCGCCTGGAGGCGCGCTTTTTCATGGCCGGACGCTAGAAGCCAAGACCGCGGCACATGTTCGACCTGCAAAGCTACCTGCCCGTCATCCTGTTCATCGTGGTCGGCGCGGCGGTGGGGGGTGGCGCCCCAGGTGCTCGGTTTCGTCTTCGGCCCGAACCGGCCCGATGCCGCGAAGAACAGCCCGTACGAATGCGGCTTCGAGGCCTTCGAGGACGCGCGCATGCAGTTCGACGTGCGCTACTACCTCGTCGCCATCCTGTTCATCCTGTTCGACCTCGAGATCGCCTTCCTCTTCCCGTGGGCGGTCGCCCTGAAGGACATCGGCCCGACGGGCTTCTGGGCCATGATGGTCTTCCTGGCCATCCTCGTCGTCGGCTTCATCTACGAGTGGAAGAAGGGTGCCCTGGACTGGGAGTAGTCCCGGGGCCTGCCGTCCATTGATTGGAATATCGCCATGGGCATCGAAGGCGTACTGAAGGAAGGCTTCGTCACCACCTCGGTGGACAAGCTGATCAACTGGTCGAAGACCGGCTCGCTGTGGCCGATGACCTTCGGCCTGGCCTGCTGCGCGGTGGAAATGATGCACGCCGGTGCGGCGCGCTACGACATCGACCGCTTCGGCATGCTGTTCCGGCCCAGCCCGCGGCAGAGCGACCTGATGATCGTCGCCGGCACGCTGTGCAACAAGATGGCGCCGGCGCTGCGCAAGGTCTACGACCAGATGGCCGAGCCGCGCTGGGTGCTGAGCATGGGCAGCTGCGCCAACGGCGGCGGCTACTACCACTACAGCTACTCGGTGGTGCGCGGCTGCGACCGCATCGTGCCGGTGGACGTCTACGTGCCGGGCTGTCCCCCCCCACCGCCGAGGCGCTGCTCTACGGCATCCTGCAGCTGCAGGCCAAGATCCGCCGCGAGAACACGATCGCTCGATGAACACGCTGGACACCCTGCGCGCCAACCTGCAGTCGCTGCTCGAAGGCCGGCTGACCTCCGTGACCGCCGACCGCGGCGAGTTGACCATCGCGGTGACGGGGGCGCACTACCTCGACGTGATGCGCACCCTGCGCGACGCGCCCGCCCTGCGCTTCGAGCAGATGATCGACCTGTGCGGCGTCGACTACAGCACCTACCGCGACGGCGGCTGGGACGGCCCGCGCTTCGCGGTGGTCACCCACCTGCTGTCCATCACCTACAACTGGCGCCTGCGGGTGCGGGTGTTCTGCCCCGACGACGACCTGCCGGTGGTGCCCAGCATCACCGAGCTGTGGAGCGCGGCCAACTGGTTCGAGCGCGAGGCGTTCGACCTCTTCGGCATCGTCTTCGACGGCCACCTCGACCTGCGCCGCATCCTCACCGACTACGGCTTCATCGGGCACCCCTTCCGCAAGGACTTCCCGGTGAGCGGCCACGTCGAGATGCGCTACGACGAGGCGCAGAAGCGGGTCGTCTACCAGCCGGTGACGATCGAGCCGCGCGAGATCGTGCCCCGCGTCATCCGCGAAGAGAACTACGGCGGGCTCCACTGATGAACTGGTGCCCCCACGCTCACATCCGTTCGCTGCCCCCCGAGGGGGTGTGGGCCTCCCTTGGGGCGGCCCGGCGGGAGTCCCCACGCCATGGCTGAGATCAAGAACTACACGCTGAACTTCGGACCCCAGCACCCGGCCGCGCACGGCGTGCTGCGCCTGGTGCTGGAGCTGGACGGCGAGGTCATCCAGCGCGCCGATCCGCACATCGGCCTGCTGCACCGGGCCACCGAGAAGCTGGCCGAGACCAAGACCTACATCCAGTCGCTGCCCTACATGGACCGGCTGGACTACGTCTCGATGATGTGCAACGAGCACGCCTACTGCCTGGCCATCGAGAAGCTGGTGGGCGTCGACGTGCCGTTGCGCGCGCAGTACATCCGCGTCATGTTCGCCGAGATCACCCGGCTGCTGAACCACCTGCTGTGGCTGGGCGCGCACGGGCTGGACTGCGGCGCGATGAACATCCTCATCTACTGCTTCCGCGAGCGCGAGGACCTGTTCGACGTCTACGAGGCGGTGTCGGGCGCGCGCATGCACGCCGCCTACTTCCGCCCGGGCGGCGTCTACCGCGACCTGCCGGATTCGATGCCGCAGTACAAGGCCTCGAAGGTGCGCAACGAGCGCGACGTCAAGCGCCTCAACGACGCCCGTTCGGGCTCGCTGCTCGACTTCATCGACGACTTCTGCCGCCGCTTCCCGAAGAACGTCGACGACTACGAGACCCTGCTCACCGACAACCGCATCTGGAAGCAGCGCACCGTCGGCATCGGCGTGGTGTCGCCCGAGCGCGCCCTCAACCTCGGCTTCACCGGGCCGATGCTGCGCGGCTCGGGCATCGCCTGGGACCTGCGCAAGAAGCAGCCCTACGACGTCTACGACCGGGTCGAGTTCGACGTGCCGGTGGGCACCAACGGCGACACCTACGACCGCTACCTGGTGCGCATGCAGGAGATGCGCGAGTCGAACCGCATCATCCAGCAGTGCGTGGCCTGGCTGCGCGCCAACCCGGGCCCGGTGATCACCGAGAACCACAAGGTGGCCCCGCCGTCGCGGCTGGAGATGAAGGCCAACATGGAAGAGCTGATCCACCACTTCAAGCTCTTCACCGAAGGCTTCCACGCGCCCGAGGGCGAGGTCTACGCCGCGGTCGAGCACCCGAAGGGCGAGTTCGGCATCTACCTGGTCAGCGACGGCGCCAACAAGCCCTACCGGCTGAAGATCCGTGCCCCCGGCTTCTCGCACCTGGCGTCGCTGGACGAGATGGCGCGCGGCCACATGATCGCCGACGCGGTCGCGGTCATCGGCACCATGGACATCGTGTTCGGCGAGATCGATCGATGAGCATCCCCACCACCGCAGCCGACGCCACGACGGTGTTCTCCGACGCCACCCGTGCGCGCTTCGCCCGCGAAGTCGCCAAGTACCCGGCCGACCAGGCGCAGTCGGCCGTCATGGCCTGCCTGGCCATCGTGCAGCAGGAGCAGGGCTTCGTCTCCGCCGAGGCCGAGGCCGGCATCGCCGATTACCTGGGCATGCCGGCGATCGCAGTGCGGGAGGTGACCACCTTCTACAACATGTACAACCAGCGCCCGCTGGGCCGCTTCAAGCTCAACGTCTGCACGAACCTGCCGTGCCAGCTGCGCGATGGCCAGACGGCACTGGCGCATGTCTGCGAGCGGCTCGGGGTTGAAGAGGGCGGCACCACCGCCGACGGCCAGTTCACCGTGCAGAAGAGCGAATGCCTGGGCGCCTGCGCCGACGCACCGGTGATGCTGGTCAACGACCGGCAGATGCTGAGCTTCATGACCCGCGAACGGCTCGACGAGCTGCTCGCGTCCCTGCGCGCCGTCCGCTGACCGGGCACGGCCGAAAGCACACCATGTTGGACCTTTCCAAGTTCCAGGCGACCGGTCGCGAAACCTGCTTCCACGGCCGCCACATCCAGCCGCAGATCTACGCCGGCCTCGACGGCAGCAACTGGCGGCTGGCCGACTATGAGGCGCGCGGCGGCTACCGGGCGCTGCGCAAGATCCTCGACGGGGCGGCGGGCATGACGCCCGAGCAGGTCATCGCCGAGGTCAAGACCAGCGGCCTGCGCGGCCGCGGCGGCGCAGGCTTCCCGACGGGCCTGAAGTGGAGCTTCATGCCGCGGCAGTTCCCGGGTCAGAAGTACCTGGTCTGCAATTCGGACGAGGGCGAGCCGGGCACCTGCAAGGACCGCGACATCCTTCGCTACAACCCGCACATCGTCATCGAGGGCATGATCATCGCGGCCTACGCGATGGGCATCAGCGTCGGCTACAACTACATCCACGGCGAGATCTTCGAGGTCTACGAGCGCTTCGAGGAGGCGCTGGACGAAGCCCGCCGCGCCGGCTTCCTCGGCGACAACATCCTGGGCAGCGGCTTCAAGTTCCAGCTGCACGCGCACCACGGCTTCGGCGCCTACATCTGCGGCGAAGAGACCGCGCTGCTGGAATCGCTGGAAGGCAAGAAGGGCCAGCCGCGCTTCAAGCCGCCGTTCCCCGCCAGCTACGGCCTGTACGGCAAGCCGACGACGATCAACAACACCGAGACCTTCGCCGCGGTGCCGTGGATCATCGTCCACGGCGGCCAGCCCTACCTCGAGATCGGCAAGCCGAACAACGGCGGCACCAAGATCTTCTCGGTGGTCGGCGACGTCAACCGGCCCGGCAACTTCGAGGTCCCGCTCGGCACCCCCTTCGGCACCCTGCTGGAACTGGCCGGCGGTGTGCGCACCGGCCGCAAGCTGAAGGCGGTGATCCCCGGCGGCTCGTCGGCGCCGGTGCTGCCGGCCGCCACGATGATGGACTGCACGATGGACTACGACGCCATCGCCAAGGCCGGCTCCATGCTGGGCTCGGGTGCCGTCATCGTCATGGACGACAGCCGCTGCATGGTGAAGAGCCTGCTGCGCCTGAGCTACTTCTACACCCACGAGAGCTGCGGCCAGTGCACGCCCTGCCGCGAGGGCACCGGCTGGCTGTGGCGCATGGTCGACCGCATCGAGCACGGCAAGGGCCGCATGGAGGACCTGGACCTGCTCAACAGCGTGGCCGACAACATCCAGGGCCGCACCATCTGCGCGCTCGGCGATGCGGCGGCGATGCCGGTGCGGGCGATGCTCAAGCACTTCCGCGACGAGTTCGCCTACCACGTCGAACACAAGACCTGTCTGGTCCCTCAGCACGCCTGAGGACCGAACACCATGGCAATCGAAATCGAACTGGACGGCCAAAAGGTCGAGGTGCCCGAAGGCAGCATGGTGATGCATGCGGCCGACAAGGCCGGCACCTACATCCCGCACTTCTGTTACCACAAGAAGCTGTCCATCGCGGCCAACTGCCGCATGTGCCTGGTCGACGTCGAGAAGGCGCCCAAGCCCATGCCGGCCTGCGCCACGCCGGTCACGCAGGGCATGATCGTCCGCACCAAGAGCGACAAGGCGATCAAGGCGCAGCAGGGGGTGATGGAGTTCCTGCTCATCAACCACCCGCTGGACTGCCCGATCTGCGACCAGGGCGGCGAATGCCAGCTGCAGGACCTGGCGGTGGGCTACGGCGGCTCCTCCTCGCGCTACGCGGAGGAGAAGCGCGTGGTCTTCCACAAGGACCTCGGGCCCCTGGTGTCGGCGGCGGAGATGACCCGCTGCATCCACTGCACCCGCTGCGTGCGCTTTGGCCAGGAGATCGCCGGCGTGATGGAGCTGGGCATGCTCCACCGCGGCGAGCACTCCGAGATCACCACCTTCGTCGGCCAGACGGTGGACTCGGAGCTGTCGGGCAACATGATCGACCTGTGCCCGGTGGGCGCGCTGACCAGCAAGCCCTTCCGCTACCAGGCCCGCACCTGGGAGCTGTCGAGGCGCAAGAGCGTCAGCCCGCACGACTCGACCGGCGCCAACCTCGTGGTCCAGGTCAAGGGCGGCCGCGTCATGCGCGTGCTGCCGCTGGAGAACGAGGACGTCAACGAATGCTGGCTGGCCGACCGTGACCGCTTCAGCTACGAGGCGCTGAACGCGCCCGAGCGCCTGACCGCGCCGATGATCAAGCAGGGCGGCGAGTGGAAGACGGTGGATTGGACCACCGCGCTGGAGTTCGTCGCCAACGGCCTGAAGCAGATCGCCGCCGAGCACGGGCCGCAGTCGATCGGCGCGCTGGCCTCGCCGCACAGCACGCTGGAGGAGCTGCACCTGCTGGCCGAGTTCACCCGCGGGCTGGGCAGCGACAACCTCGACCACCGCCTGCGCCAGAGCGACCCGGCGTTGAAGGGCATCCAGTGGCTGGGCCAGCCCATCGCGGCGCTGTCGCAGCTCGACCGCGCCTTCGTCATCGGCAGCTTCCTGCGCAAGGACCATCCGCTGTTCGCCCAGCGCCTGCGCCAGGCCGCCCGCCGCGGCGCGCAGGTGCACAGCCTGCACGCGCTGCACGACGACTGGCTGATGCCGATGGCGTCCAGCCAGGCGGTGCCGCCGAGCGGTTGGCTGGCGGTGCTGGCCGACGTGGCCGCCGCGGTCGCCGCCGAGCGCGGCACCAGCGCGCCGGTGGCCGGCGGCGAAGCCAGCGACGCCGCACGCGCCGTCGCGCGCTCTCTGCTGGGCGGTCGCCGAAAGGCGGTGCTGCTGGGCAACGCGGTGCTGCAGCACCCGCAGGCCGCCGCGCTCGTCGCCCTGGCGCGCTGGATCGGCGAGCAATGCGACGCGCCCGTCGGCGCGTTCGGCGACGCGGCCAACGCGGTCGGCGCGCAGCTGCTCGGCGTGATGCCGCAGCGCGACGGCCTGGCCGCCGCCCAGATGCTGGCCGCCGACGGCGCGACGCCGAAGGCCTTCGTGCTGCTGGGCGTCGAGCCGGCCTTCGACGTCGCCGACCCGGCGGCCGCCCGGTCCGCCCTGCAGCGCGCCGAGATGGTGGTGCTGCTGACCCCGTTCGCCGACGCCGCGCTCGATGTCGCCGACGTGCTGCTGCCGGTGTCGCCCTTCAGCGAGACCGCGGGCAGCTTCGTCAACGCCGAAGGCCGGGTGCAGAGCTTCCACGGCGTGGTCAAGCCGCTGGGGGAGACCCGGCCCGGCTGGAAGGTGCTGCGCGTGCTGGGCAACCTGCTCGGCCTGCCCGGCTTCGCGCAGGAGAGCGCCGAGGACGTGCGCGCCGAGGCGCTGAAGCGCATCGGCGACATCGGCCAGCGCCTGGCCCCGACCGCGGCGCCGGCGCTGCCGGCCGCGGCGCAGCGCCCGCAGGCGGCCGCGCTGGAGCGCATCGCCGACGTGCCGCTGTACCAGGCCGACGCGCTGGTGCGCCGCTCGCCGCCGCTGCAGGCCACCGCCGACGCCCGCAGCGCGCGCGTGGTGCGCGTCGCCGCCGCCGACTGGGACCGCCTGGGCCTGGGCGCGGCCACCCGGGTCCGCGTGGGGCAGGGTGGGGCGAGCGTCGTGCTGCCCGCCGTCCGTGACGAGCGCCTGGCCGCCGGCGTGGTGCGGGTGCCGGCCGCGACGGCCGAGACCGCCCAGCTCGGCCCGATGTTCGGCCCCGTCACCGTGGAGGCTGCGGCGTGATCGATTCGTTCAACACCTTCGGCAGCGACCTGCTGGGCCCCGGCTGGCCGGTGGTCTGGAGCCTGCTCAAGATCGTGCTGCTGGTGGCGCCGCTGATGGGCTGCGTCGCCTACCTCACGCTGTGGGAGCGCAAGGCCATCGGCTGGTCGCAGATCCGCCCCGGCCCGAACCGGGTCGGGCCCTTCGGCCTGCTCACGCCCATCGCCGACGCGGTCAAGCTGATCTTCAAGGAGATCATCCGCCCGACCGCGGCCAACAAGGGCCTGTTCTTCCTCGGCCCGGTGATGACCATCATGCCGGCGCTGGCCGCCTGGGCGGTGGTGCCCTTCGGGCCGGACAAGGCGGTGGCCAACATCAACGCCGGCCTGCTGTTCCTGATGGCCATCACCTCGATGGAGGTGTACGGCGTGATCATCGCCGGCTGGGCCAGCAACTCGAAGTACGCCTTCCTGGGCGCGCTGCGCGCCTCGGCGCAGATGGTGTCCTACGAGATCGCCATGGGCTTCGCGCTGGTCGTGGTGCTGATGGTCAGCGGCACGCTGAACATGACCGGCATCGTCGAGGGCCAGCTGCGCGGCACCTTCGCCGACATGGGGCTGACCTTCCTGTCGTGGAACTGGCTGCCGCTGCTGCCCATCTTCGTCGTCTACTTCATCTCGGGCCTGGCGGAGACCAACCGCCATCCGTTCGACGTCGTCGAAGGCGAGTCGGAGATCGTCGCCGGCCACATGATCGAGTACTCGGGCATGGCCTTCGCGATGTTCTTCCTGGCCGAGTACGCCAACATGATCCTGGTCTCCGCGCTGGCGGTGACCCTGTTCCTCGGCGGCTGGTCGGCGCCGGTGAGCTTCGGCCTCCTCGGCATGGAGACGCCGGCCTTCTTCCGCGACACCGCCTGGTTATGGGACTGGTTCTGGCTCTTCGGCAAGACCTTCGTCGTCGTCACCCTGTTCCTGTGGGTGCGGGCCACCTTCCCGCGCTTCCGCTACGACCAGATCATGCGCCTGGGCTGGAAGATCTTCATCCCGGTGACGCTGGTGTGGCTGGTCGTGGTGGGCCTGTGGATGCAGACGCCCTTCAACATCTGGAAGTGATCAACATGTCGGCCGTCGCTTCGATCAAGGAGCTGCTGTCCAGCTTCATGCTGACCGAGCTCCTCAAGGGCATGGCGCTCACCGGGCGCCATTTCCTGTCGCGCAACATCACCATCCAATTCCCCGAGGAGAAGACGCCGCTGTCGCCGCGCTTCCGCGGGCTGCACGCGCTGCGCCGCTACGAGAACGGCGAGGAGCGCTGCATCGCCTGCAAGCTGTGCGAGGCGGTGTGCCCGGCGATGGCGATCACCATCGAGTCGGACGTGCGCGAGGACGGCGCGCGCAAGACCACGCGCTACGACATCGACCTCACCAAGTGCATCTTCTGCGGCTTCTGCGAGGAGAGCTGCCCGGTGGACTCCATCGTCGAGACGCACATCCTCGAGTACCACGGCGAGAAGCGCGGCGACCTGTACTTCACCAAGGACATGCTGCTGGCCGTGGGCGACCGCTACGAAAAAGAGATCGCCGCCAACAAGGAGGCCGACGCCCAGTACCGCTGAAGGCTGCCGCCCGGTGCCCGGGCCCGCGCAGGGCAGGGCGCACGGAGCGGTGGCGCGCGCGTGCGCGGCATCCGAAGAACATGAACACGACGACCGCTCTCTTCTACCTCTTCGCGGCAGTGCTGCTGCTCGCGTCTTTCCGCGTCATCACCGCGCGCAGCACGGTGCATGCCGCGCTGTTCCTGGTGCTGGCCTTCTTCAGCGCGTCCTGCGTGTGGATGCTGCTGCGGGCCGAGTTCCTGGCCATCGCGCTGGTGCTGGTCTACGTCGGCGCGGTGATGGTGCTGTTCCTGTTCGTGGTGATGATGCTGGACGTCAACACCGACCAGTTCCGCGAGGGCTTCTGGAAGCACTTCCCCGCCGCCGGCCTGGTCGGCGCGCTGATCGCACTCGAGATGGCGCTGGTGCTGATGGGCGGCTTCCGCCTGGCCGACGCCCCCGCGCTGCCGGCCGCGCAGGCCGAACTCGGCAACACCCGGCTGCTGGGCATCGAGGTCTACACCAGCTACCTCTACCCGTTGCAGATCGCCGCCGTGCTGCTGCTGGTGGCCATCATCGCCGCCATCGCGCTCACCCTGCGCCGGCGCAAGGACTCGCGTGCCATGGACCCGTCGCAGCAGGTGCGGGTGAAGAAGAGCGACCGCCTGCGCATCGTGCCGATGAAGGTAGAGCGGCCGATGCCGCCCGCCACGCCGCCCGCCGCGGGCGATGCCGGAAGGAGCCACTGATGCTGGGCCCCATCACCCTCGGCCACTTCCTGTCGCTCGGCGCCATCCTGTTCGCGCTGTCGGTCATCGGCATCTTCCTCAACCGCCGCAACCTGATCGTGCTGCTGATGGCCATCGAGCTGATGCTGCTGGCGGTCAACCTCAACTTCGTCGCCTTCTCGCACTACCTCGGCGACATGGCGGGGCAGGTGTTCGTCTTCTTCATCCTCACCGTGGCGGCGGCCGAGTCGGCGATCGGCCTGGCCATCCTGGTGGTGCTGTTCCGCAACCGCGCAACGATCGCGGTGGAGCAGTTGGACGAGCTGAAGGGCTGAGGACCACAAGAACATGGCATCCCAACTCTCCCAGACCCTGCTGCTCACGGTGCCGCTGGCGCCGCTGGTCGGCGCGATCGTCGCCGGCCTGGCCGGCCGCGTGGTCGGCCGCCGCGGCGCCCACCTCGTCACCATCCTCGGCGTGCTGGTCGCCTTCCTCGCCTCGGCGTCGGTGCTCCACAGCGTCGCCGTGGACGGCGCCCGCTACAACGAGACCGTCTACGAATGGATGACCGTGGGCGGCCTGCGCATGGAGGTCGGCTTCCTGGTCGACGGCCTGACGGCGATGATGATGTGCGTCGTCACCTTCGTCTCGCTGATGGTGCACATCTACACCATCGGCTACATGGAGGAGGACCCGGGCTATCAGCGCTTCTTCGCCTACATCAGCCTGTTCACCTTCTCGATGTTGATGCTCGTCATGAGCAACAACTTCCTGCAGCTGTTCTTCGGCTGGGAGGCGGTGGGCCTGGTCAGCTACCTGCTGATCGGCTTCTGGTTCAACAAGCCGACGGCGATCTTCGCCAACATGAAGGCCTTCCTGGTCAACCGGGTCGGCGACTTCGGCTTCATCCTGGGCATCGGCCTCATCGCCGCCTACGCCGGCACGCTGGACTACGCCGAGACCTTCGCCAAGGCCGGCGAGCTGGCCACGCTCGGCTTCCCGGGCACCGGCTGGGCGCTGATCACCGTCATCTGCGTCTGCCTGTTCATCGGCGCCATGGGCAAGAGCGCGCAGTTCCCGCTGCACGTCTGGCTGCCGGACTCGATGGAAGGCCCGACGCCGATCTCCGCGCTGATCCACGCCGCGACGATGGTGACGGCCGGCATCTTCATGGTGGCGCGCATGTCGCCGCTGTTCGAGCTGTCCGACGCCGCGCTGAACTTCGTGCTGGTGATCGGCGCCATCACGGCCCTGTTCATGGGCTTCCTCGGCATCATCCAGAACGACATCAAGCGGGTGGTGGCGTACTCAACGCTCAGCCAGCTCGGCTACATGACGGTGGCGCTCGGCGTCTCGGCCTACTCGGTCGGCGTCTTCCACCTGATGACGCACGCCTTCTTCAAGGCGCTGCTCTTCCTGGCCGCGGGCAGCGTGATCATCGGCATGCACCACGACCAGGACATCCGCAACATGGGCGGCCTGCGCAAGTACATGCCCATCACCTGGATCACCTCGCTGCTGGGCTCGCTGGCGCTGATCGGCACGCCGCTGTTCTCCGGCTTCTACAGCAAGGACTCGATCATCGAGGCGGTGCACGCCAGCGACCTGCCCAGCGCCGGCTTCGCCTACGTCGCGGTGGTGGCCGGGGTGTTCGTCACCGCGTTCTATTCCTTCCGCATGTACTTCCTGGTCTTCCACGGCCAGGAACGCTTCGGCCAGCACCATGCCGGCGACCACCACAGCGACGAGGAACCGGACCACCACGCCGCCCACGCCGATGACCATGGTGAGCATCATGGCCTGGCCCCCGGCCAGAAGCCGCACGAATCGCCCTGGGTGGTGTGGCTGCCGCTGGTGCTGCTGGCCGTCCCGTCGGTGGTCATCGGCCACCTCACCATCGGCCCGCTGCTGTACGGCGACTTCCTCAAGGACGCGATCACCGTCGACACCACCCGCCATCCGGCGATGAAGGAACTGGCCGAGGCCTTCCACGGCGCTGGCGCCATGGCGCTGCACGGCCTGTCGACGTTGCCCTTCTGGCTGGCGCTGGCCGGCGTGGTCGTGGCCTGGTTCTTCTACCTGATCAAGCCCGGCATCCCGGCGGCCATCGGCCGCGCGCTGCGCCCTCTGGTCGTGGTGCTCGAGAACAAGTACTACCTCGACTGGTTCAACGAGAACGTGCTCGCCCGGCTCGCCCGCGGGCTGGGCTTCGGCCTGTGGAAGGGCGGCGACGGCGGCGTCATCGACGGCGTGTTCGTCAACGGCTCGGCCCGCCTGGTCGGCGGCGTCGCCCGGCTGACGCGCCACCTGCAGAGCGGCCACCTGTACTGGTACGCGCTGGTGATGATCCTCGGCGTGTTCGTCTTCATGACCTGGCAACTTTGGCCCGGGCTGCCCGGCCTGGCCGGCCGCTGACCGGCGGCGGCGGAGAACAACAACATGGGTCTTCTGAGTCTTTCGATCTGGCTGCCCATCGTCGCCGGCGGGCTGCTGCTGGGCCTGGGCCGCGAGGGCCATGAGCGCGCCACGCGCTGGCTTGCCCTGGCGGCCGCGGTGGCCGGCTTCCTCGTCACGCTGCCCATCGTCGGCGGCTTCGACAACGGCACCGCGGCGCTGCAGTTCCAGGAGGATTTCGCCTGGATCGACCGCTTCAACGTGCGCTACCACCTCGGCGTGGACGGCCTGTCGATGTGGTTCGTGCCGCTGACGGCCTTCATCACCGTCATCGTGGTCATCGCGGCCTGGGAGGTGGTCACCGACCGCGCCCACCAGTACCTCGGCGCCTTCCTCATCCTGTCGGGGCTGATGATCGGCGTGTTCTGCGCGGCCGACGGCCTGCTGTTCTACGTCTTCTTCGAGGCCACGCTGATCCCGATGTACATCATCATCGGCGTCTGGGGCGGCCCGCGGCGGGTGTACGCGGCGTTCAAGTTCTTCCTCTACACGCTGCTCGGCTCGCTGCTGATGCTGGTGGCGCTGCTGTACCTCTACTACAAGAGCGGCGGCAGCTTCGACATCGCCACCTGGCACACCACGCCGCTGCCGCTGACGGCGCAGGTCCTGCTGTTCTTCGCCTTCTTCGCCGCCTTCTCGGTGAAGGTGCCGATGTGGCCGGTCCACACCTGGCTGCCCGACGCCCACGTCGAAGCGCCCACTGGCGGTTCGGTGGTGCTGGCGGCCATCATGCTGAAGCTGGGCGCCTACGGCTTCCTGCGCTTCTCGCTGCCGATCGCGCCCGACGCGGCGCGTGAGTACGCCTGGCTGATGATCGGCCTCAGCCTCACCGCCGTCGTCTACATCGGGCTGGTGGCGCTGGTGCAGACGGACATGAAGAAGCTGGTGGCCTATTCGTCCATCGCGCACATGGGGTTCGTGACCCTGGGCTTCTTCATCTTCAACGACCTGGGCGTGGCCGGCGGGCTGGTGCAGATGATCAGCCACGGCTTCGTCTCCGGCGCCATGTTCCTGTGCATCGGCGTGCTCTACGACCGGGTGCACAGCCGCGAGATCGCGTCCTACGGCGGCGTGGTCAACACCATGCCGAAGTTCGCCGCCTTCGCGGTGCTGTTCGCCATGGCCAACTGCGGCCTGCCCGGCACCGCCGGCTTCGTCGGCGAGTGGATGGTCATCCTCGGCGCCGTGGGCGCCAACTTCTGGCTCGGCCTGATCGCCGCCACCACGCTGATCTTCGGCGCCGCGTACACGCTGTGGATGGTCAAGCGGGTGTACTTCGGGGCCCCGGCCAACGACGACGTGCGCGCGCTCACCGACCTCAACGCCCGCGAGTTCCTGATGCTCACCCTGCTGGCCGTGGCGGTCCTGGCCATGGGCCTGTACCCCAAGCCCTTCACCGACGCGATGCAGGCCTCGGTCACCGAGCTGCTGCGCCACGTCGCGGTCTCCAAGCTATGAACCCCATCAACTGGCTGCTCGGCAGCCCGCAGATCCTGCTGCTGGTGCTCACCTGCGCGGTGGCGCTGGTCGACCTCGGCGTGACCGACGAGAAGCGGCGGCCGACCTACTGGCTGGCCCAGGCCTCGCTGGCCGCGGTGGCGGCGCTGCACCTGTGGTTCTTCGACCAGGGCGACACCGTCTACGCCATGCAGAACATGATGGTGATCGACCCGCTCGGCCACCTGCTGGCGTTCTTCTCCACCGTGGCGACGATGGTCACGCTGGCCTACGCCCAGCCGTACATCGGCGCGCGCGAGATGCTCAAGGGCGAGTTCTTCTCGCTGGCGATGTTCTCGCTGCTCGGCGTGTCGGTGATGACCTTCGCCAACAACTTCCTGGTCGTCTACCTCGGCCTGGAGCTGATGAGCCTGTCGCTGTACGCCCTGGTGGCGCTGCGCCGCGACCATGCGCTGTCGACCGAGGCGGCGATGAAGTACTTCGTGCTCGGCGCGCTGTCGTCCGGCTTCCTGCTCTACGGCCTGTCGATGATGTACGGCGCCACCGGCTCGCTGGAGATCCCCGAGGTGTTCGCGGCCATCGCCGGCGGCAGCATCAACCGGCAGGTGCTGACCTTCGGCCTGGTCTTCGTCGTCGCCGGCCTGGGCTTCAAGATGGCCACCGCACCCTTCCACATGTGGGTGCCCGACGTCTACCACGGCGCGCCGACGGCGGTCACGCTGCTGGTGGCCGCGGCGCCCAAGCTGGCGGCCTTCGCCATCACCTTCCGGCTGCTGGTCGAGGGCATGAGCGGCCTGGCCCGCGACTGGCAGGAAATGCTGGTGGTGATGGCGGTGGCCTCGCTGGTGCTGGGCAACCTGGCCGCCATCGCGCAGAGCAACCTGAAACGGCTGCTGGCCTACTCCACCATCGGCCAGATGGGCTTCATGCTGCTGGGCTTCACGCCCACGGTGGTGGGCGGCAACACCGCGTCGGCCGCCAACGGCTACAGCTCGGCCATGTTCTACCTGGTGACCTACGTGCTCACCACGCTGGGCAGCTTCGGCATCATCCTGCTGCTGTCGCGGCGCGGGCACGAGGCCGATGAAGTCACCGACCTGGCCGGACTGGGCAAGCGCGCGCCCTGGGCGGCCGCGGTGATGGCGGTGTTCATGTTCTCGCTGGCCGGCATCCCGCCGACGGTGGGCTTCTACGCCAAGCTGGCGGTGCTGCAGGCGCTGATCACCACCAACCAGCCGTACTACATCGGCCTGGCCATCGCCGCGGTGCTGCTGTCGCTGATCGCCGCGTACTACTACCTGCGCGTCATCAAGGTGATGTACTTCGACGAGCCGACCGACCGCCACGCGGTGGAACAGCACCCCGGCATCGGCCCGCTGCTGGCGCTCAACGGCGCGGCGGTGCTGGTGTTCGGCCTGCTGCCCGGCGGCCTGATGGCGCTGTGCCGCGACGCCATCCAGAAGGCGCTGACCTCCTGATGGCGGCCGACGGCGCGGGCTGAGCGATGGACCAGGGCGCCGCCGTCTGGCTGGTCCTGCTGGTCGGCGTGCTGGCCGCCAACTGGCCCTTCTTCACCGAGCGCCGGCTGCTGGTCGGTCCCCGGCACGGTGACAAACCGCTGGCCTGGCGGCTGGTCGAACTGCTGCTGATGGCGGCGCTCACGCTCGGCCTGGGCTGGGGGCTCGAGGCCCGGCTGGGCCAGCGCGCGCCGCAGGGCTGGGCCTTCTACGCCGCCGCCGGCTGCCTGTTCCTCACCTTCGCCTTTCCCGGCTTCGTCTGGCGCCACCTGCGGCGGCGCCGACCCGAAGCCGACTGACCGAGACCCGCCCGCCATGTCCGCCGCTCCCGTCGACGCCCACCTCATCGAGACCCGCCTGCGCACCGAGGGGCTGCTCAAGGGCCGCTTCCTCGACGTGCGCCGCGACACCGTGGCGCTGCCCGGCGGCGGCGAGGCGACGCGCGAGTACGTGGTCCACCCCGGGGCGGTGATGGTGGTGCCCATCCTCGACGACGGCCGCCTGGTCGTCGAACGGCAGTACCGCAGCCCGCTGCAGCAGGTGGTGCTGGAGTTCCCCGCCGGCAAGAAGGACCCGGGCGAGAGCGGCCGCGTCTGCGCCGAGCGCGAGCTGGCCGAAGAAACCGGCTACCGCGCGGCCGAATGGGGCCACGCCGGCGTGCTGCACAACGCGCCGGCCTATTCCACCGAGCACATCGAGATCTGGTTCGCCCGCGGCCTCACCGCCGGTGCCGCCAAGCCCGACGTCGGCGAGCACCTGGAGGTGCTGGCCATGACCGAGGACGAGATCGACCGCCGCGCCGGCGCCGGCGAGCTGACCGATGCGAAGACGCTGATCGGCCTGCTCTGGCTGCAGAAGTGGCGCGCCGGGCGCTGGCCGGTGCGGTGGTCGTCATGAAGGTCCTCGACCTGTCCTGCTCCAACGGCCACGGCTTCGAAGGCTGGTTCGGCTCCGAGGACGACTACCAGTCGCAGAACGGCCGCGGCCTGATCGAGTGCCCGCTCTGCGGCGACAAGGTCATCCGTCGCCTGCCCAGCGCGCCGCGGCTGAACCTGTCGGCCGCCGGCCGGGCGCCGCCGAAGGCCCCCGCGCCCGGGCCGGTACCGCAGCCGCCGGCCCCCCGTGCCGCCCGAGGCCGACCTCCAGGCCCGCTTCCTGCGCGCGGTGCGCGAGGTGCTCGCCAGCACCGAGGACGTCGGCCGCCGCTTCGCCACCGAGGCCCGCGCCATCCACCACGGCGAGGCGCCCGAACGTCCCATCCGCGGCCAGGCCACCGCCGACGAGGCGCGTGAGCTGGCCGAGGAGGGCATCGAGGTGGCGCTGCTGCCGGTGCCCGCCGCGCTGAAGGGGCCGCTGCAGTGAAGGCGGCCTGAAGGGGGCGCGCCGGGCCGTTCAGGACGTCCCGACCACCCGCCCCGGGTTGAGCAGGCCCTGCGGATCGAGCGCGCGCTTGATCGCCCGCATCAGCTCCAGCGCCACCGCCGGCTTGCGCCGCCGCAGGTCGTCGACCTTCAGCGCGCCGACGCCATGCTCGGCCGAGAAGCTGCCGCCGAAACGGTCCACCGCGTCGTAGACCAGCGCGTTGACGGCCGCTTCGTGCTGCTGCAGGAAGGGCGCCGCGGCGTCGCCTTCGGGCGCCTGCACGTTGTAGTGCAGGTTGCCGTCGCCCAGGTGGCCGAAGTTGACCAGCCGCGCGCCGGGAAAGCGGGCCTGCAGCCCGGCGTCGGTGGCCTCGACGAAGGCCGGGATGCTGGACACCGGCAGCGAGATGTCGTGCTTGATGTTCAGCCCTTCCTCGGCCTGCGCCAGCGGGATCGACTCGCGCAGGTGCCACAGCGCCTTCGACTGGGCCACGCTTTCGGCCACCGCGGCGTCGGTGATCAGGCCCGCTTCCAGCGCCGCCTCCAGCAGCGACTCGAACTGGGTGCGGGCGTGGGCCTCGCTCTCGCTGTCCGACAGCTCCAGCAGCACGGTCCACGGCGCGGCGGGCAGCGGCCGCGGCAGCTGCGGAAAGTGCTTGGCGACCAGCGACAGGGCGAACTCGCCCATGACCTCGAAGCCGGTCAGGCCGGAGGCCAGCCGCGCCTGCGCCAGGCCGAGCAGGCGCACCGCGGCCGGCATCGTGTCGCAGGTGGCCAGCGCGGTCATGCGCGCGGCCGGCTGCGGGTACAGCTTCAGCGTCGCCGCGGTGATGATGCCCAGCGTGCCCTCGCTGCCGATGAAGAGGTCGCGCAGGTCGTAGCCGGTGTTGTCCTTTCGCAGGCCGGACAGGCCGTCCCAGACCTCGCCGGCGGCGGTCACCACCTCCAGCCCCAGGCAGAGCTCGCGTGCGTTGCCGTAGCGCAGCACCTGGGTGCCGCCGGCGTTGGTGGCCAGGTTGCCGCCCAGCGTGCAGCTGCCCTCGGCCGCCAGCGACAGCGGCAGCAGCAGGCCTTCGGCGTCGGCCGCCTGCTGCGCCGCCTGCAGCACCACACCGGCCTCGGCCGTCATGGTCAGGTTGTCGCGGTCGATGGTGCGCACCCGGTTGAGCCGCGACAGGCTGAGCACCACCTGCCGGCCGCTGTCGTCCGGCACCCCGCCACCGACGAGGCCGGTGTTGCCGCCCTGCGGCACCAGCGGCACGCCGTGCGCCGCGCAGGCCTTCACCACCGCCGCCACCTCGTGCGTGTTGCCCGGCCGCACCACCGCCAGCGCGCGCCCACGATAGCGCTTGCGCCAGTCCAGTTCCCAGGCCGACAGGTCGCCGTCGGTCAGCACCTGCGCCGGGCCGACCGCCGCGCGCAAGGCCTGCAGCACCGCGTCGTGACTCATGTGGCGTCGCCCCTGGCCGCGGCCGCGTTGCGCAGCCGCCAGCGCACGTGCAGCGCGCAGGCGGTGAACAGCAGCAGGCACAGCACCACCTCGACGGCGGCCAGCAGCGCGCTGATGCCGGTGTCGCTGGTGGCGCGCACGGCGCCTTCGGTGAAGTAGATCCAGACCAGCAGGCTCAGCCACCGGTAGGTGTACATGCGGTGCTTCAGCAGGCCGGGCAGCGGCAGCAGCAGGGGCAGCACCTTGAGCACCAGGCTGCGCTGCCCGGTGGGCGCCAGCCACAGCTCCCACAGCAGGCCGAGCACGATGAGACCGAGCACGCTGCCCACCGCCAGCGCCCGCGTGAAGCGGATACCGGCCGACGCGGGCTTGGACAGGGAAGGGGAGGAGGACGGCGAGGCGCCAAGCGCCGCGTCCGACTGCAGGGGCAGGCCGGGCATGTGGGGCATCATAGCCAGCATGGTCTGGTCCGCCGTCCGCAAACCCGATGCCCGCGGCGACGGCCGGGAGGTGGTGCGGGTGGCGGACCCCTCCGCGGCGCCCGACGTGGTGCGGCAGACGCTGACCGGCCTGGCCGACTGGCCCTGGCTCGAGACCGTGAAGGTGCTGCGCCAGCGCTTCCGCGAGGACCGGCTGGCGCTCACCGCGGGCAGCCTGACCTTCACCACCCTCATCGGCCTGGTGCCGCTGCTGACGGTGATGCTGGCGCTGTTCACCGCCTTCCCGGTCTTCGCCAGCCTGCAGCGCGCGCTGGAGACCTACTTCCTGCAGAGCCTCGTGCCGCCCAGCATCTCCAAGCCGGTGCTGGCCGCGCTCACGCAGTTCGCCGCGCGGGCCAGCCGCATCGGCGGCGCCGGCCTGGTCGCCCTGGTGGTCACCGCGCTGGCGCTGATGCTGACCATCGACCGCACGCTCAACGGCATCTGGCGGGTGCGCCGCCCGCGGCCGATCGCCCAGCGGGTGCTGGTGTACTGGGCGGCGATGACGCTGGGCCCGCTGGCGCTGGGCATCAGCCTGTCGCTCACGTCCTACGCCATCTCGGCCTCGCGCGGCATCGTCGACACGCTGCCGGGCGGGGTCACGCTGCTGCTGGACGGCGTCCAGTTCATGCTCATCACCGCCGGGGTGGCGGGTCTGTACCGCTTCGTGCCGAACACGCACGTGCCGTGGCGCCATGCGCTGGCCGGCGGCCTCTTCGTCGCTGTCGGGCTGGAGCTGGCGCAGCGCGGGCTCGGGCTGTACCTGGCGCTGGTGCCCGGTTATTCGGCCATCTACGGGGCCTTCGCCACGGTGCCGATCTTCCTGGTCTGGCTCTTCGTCAGCTGGGTGGTGGTGCTGCTCGGCGCCGTGCTGGCGGCCTATGCGCCGACGCTGCGACTCGGGCCGCTGCGCCAGGCGGGCCCCGGCCAGCCGTTCGAGCTGGCGCTGGCGGCGCTGCGCGCGCTGCGCCAGGCGCGACTCGACGGCCACGCCGGGTTGGGCCTGCAGACGCTCGCCGGCCGGCTGGCGGTCGAGCCCCTGCGGCTGGAGCCGGTGCTGGAGGTGCTCGTCCGGCTGGACTGGGTCGGCCGGCTGGACGAGGAGGGCGACCCCCGCCATGCGCTGCTGTGCGACCCGGAGCGGGTGCCGCTGTCGCCGGCGATCACCCGCCTGCTGCTCGCGCCATCGGCCGACGTGGGTGCCTTCTGGCGGCGCGCCGGCTTCGAGCGGCTGACGCTGGCCGAGGCGCTGGCGGCCGACGAACGTTGAGGCCGAATCGGTGACCGTCCCGGGAGGTTTCGACGGGGTTGTGTGCTATGTTGAACGCCGAGACAGCATCGAGACAGCCATGAAAGTCAGCGACATCCTGCGCGTCAAGGGCAACACCCTGTTCACCGTCGAGCCGGACCGGCCGCTGGCCGATGCGCTCACCGCCATGGCCGAGCGCGACATCGGTTCCCTGGTGGTGATGGAATACGGCCACCTGGTCGGCATGCTCACCTTCCGCGAGGTCATCCAGGCGGTGGTGAAGAACGGCGGCGTCGTCGGCAAGACGCTGGTGCGCTCGGTGATGGACGACGCACCCCTCACCTGCACCCCCGAGACCGAGATCGACGAGGTGCGCCGCATGATGCTGGGCCGGCACGCCCGCTACATGCCGGTGATGAACGGCCGCACGCTGATGGGCGTGATCTCGTTCTACGACGTGGCCAAGGCGGTGGTCGACAGCCAGGACTTCGAGAACCGCATGCTCAAGGCCTACATCCGCGACTGGCCGGTGGAAGAGGAGCAGGCGGCGCAGGAGAAGGAAACGCGCCCGCTGCTCTGAGCCGCCGGCCGACAGGCTGTGGCGTGCGCGCCGCAGTGCGCGGCCTCGCTGCACCGCCCGCCGTGAAGCGCATCACGGCAACGCCCTCGGCGGCACGACCTCCCCGTCCCCGCGGGGGGCGCCCGCAGGCAACAGCTTCTTACAGTGACTCCATCGCAACCGGAGTCCCTGATGAAACTGCTGTCCCTGAGCCGCCTGGCCGCCGCATCCGCCCTGATCCTCGGTGCCGTCGCCGCCCACGCGGTGCCGGTCGCCCTCACCAGCTGGACGGCCGAAAGCACGCCGAAGCTGGGTGACCAGCCGAACGCCCAATGGGTCGTGCAGCCTGGCGGCACCTCGGTCAAGGAAACGACCAACGGCCAGCCGACCTTCTTCTACAGCGACTTCAACGCGGGCGGCAAGGTCATCACCGCCGACGTCAAGGCGGGCTCCGCAGACGACGACTTCGTCGGCTTCGTCATCGGCTTCGACCCGGGCGAGGCCACGAGCGCCTCGGCCCAGTACCTGCTGATCGACTGGAAGAAGACCGACCAATTCCACAACTTCGCCGCCCCGTCGACCGTGGCCGGCAGCACGGCGCAGCGCGGCCTGGCCATCTCGCTGGTGCAGGGCGCGCCGCAGGCCGACCAGTTCTGGGGCCACGGCAGCGGCATCACCGAACTGTTCAGCAACACCACGCCGTGGGCGCCGGCGAGCACCTACCAGTTCAGCTTCACGGTGCTGGCGAACACGGTCACCGTGGGCCTGAACGGCAGCACGCTCTACACCGCGCAGGGCAGCTTCGGCGAGGGCCGGTTCGGCTTCTACAACTTCTCGCAGGCCAACGCGCTGTACGGCAACGTCCAGGTGTCGCCGGTGCCGGAGCCCGAGACCTACGCCCTGATGCTCGGCGGCCTGCTGGGCGTCGGCTTCATGGCACGCCGCCGCGCCGGCCACCACCGCGGCTGATCGCGCGGCGCCACGCGGCGTCGACCCGAGGGCGCTTGGTACCATCCGGCGCCCTTTTCCCTTTCCGCCATGTCCGGCAGCACCCTCGGCCTCCTGTTCCGCGTCACCAACTTCGGTGAGAGCCACGGCCCGGCCATCGGCTGCGTGATCGACGGCTGCCCGCCCGGCCTGGCGCTGAGCGAAGCCGACATCCAGGCCGACCTCGACCGCCGGCGCCCCGGCACCTCGCGCCACGTCACCCAGCGCAACGAGCCCGACGCGGTGGAGATCCTGTCCGGCGTCTACGAAGGCCAGACCACCGGCACGCCGATCTGCCTGCTGATCCGCAACACCGACCAGCGCAGCAAGGACTACGGCAACCTGCTCGATACCTTCCGCCCCGGCCATGCCGACTACACCTACTGGCGCAAGTACGGCCTGCGCGACCCGCGCGGCGGCGGCCGCTCGTCGGCGCGGCTGACCGCACCCACCGTCGCCGCCGGCGCGGTGGCGCGCAAGTGGCTGCGCGAGCACCACGGCGTGGCCATCACCGGTTGGATGGGCGCGCTCGGCGAGATCGAGATCCCGTTCGAGGGCACCGAGCACATCGGCCGGAACCCCTTCTTCGCGCCCAACGCCTCGATCATCGATCGGCTGGAAGCGCACATGGACGCCTTGCGCAAGGCCGGCGACTCCTGCGGCGCGCGCATCGAGGTGCAGGCCAGCGGCCTGCCGCCGGGCTGGGGCGAGCCGCTGTACGACCGCCTTGACGCCGACATCGCGCACGCGATGATGGGCCTCAACGCCGTCAAGGGCGTGTCCATCGGCGACGGCTTCGACGTCGTCGCGCAGCGCGGCAGCCAGCACGGCGACGAGCTGACGCCCGAGGGCTTCGCGGCCAACCGCGCCGGCGGGGTGCTGGGTGGCATCTCAACCGGCCAGGCCATCCGCGTGTCGCTGGCCATCAAGCCGACGAGTTCCATCCGCACGGAGAAGGCCAGCATCGACCGCACGGGTGCCCCGACGCAGGTGCAGACCTTCGGCCGCCACGACCCCTGCGTCGGCATCCGCGCCACGCCGATCGCCGAGGCGCTGCTGGCGCTGGTGCTGATCGACCATGCGCTGCGCCACCGCGCCCAGTGCGGCGACGTGGTGCTGCCCACGCCGCCCATCCCCGGCGCCATCGGCTGAGCCGGGGCCGAGCGCGGGTCAGCTGCTCTCGCGCACCACCACCTCGTAGGACAGCCGCACGCAGTGCTCGGCCGGCGTTTCGCCGCGCATGAGCTGCAGCAGCATCTGCGCCCCGGCGTGGCCCACCTCGGCGCGCGGCGTGCGCACGCTGGTCAGCGGCGGCAGCATCTGCGCGCTGCCGGCCAGGTCGTTGAAGCCGGCCACGGCCAGGCGGCCGGGCACGTCCAGGCGCAACCGCTGCGCGGCCAGCAGCCCGCCCTGGGCCAGGTCGTCGTTGCAGAAGAAGACGGCGTCCACGTCGGGCCGCAGGGTGAGCAGCCGCTGCAGCAGCTCGCCGCCGAGCGCGATCGACGACCGTTCCGCGCTGAGCAGCTCCAGCCCGGGGTCGTGCAGGCCGGCGGTGCGCAGGCAGCGGCGGTAGCCCTCGGCGCGCTGCAGCGTGCGCGGGTCGAGCTGCGCGGCGACGAAGCCGATGCGGCGCCGGCCGCGCGCCAGCAGGTGCTCGGTGATGGCGGCCCCGGCGTCCGCCTGCGAGAAGCCGACGCAGTGCACGCCGGGCGCGTCGCTCAGCTCCATCAGGTGCACGCAGGGCAGGCCGGCGTCGGCGATCAGCCGGCGCGAGCGCTCGGTGCGGTCGAAGCCGGTGACCAGCAGCCCGGCCGGCCGGTGCGCCAGGTGGCTGGCCAGCAGCCGTTCCTCTTCGCCGGTGTCGTAGTGGGTGACGCCGATCAGCGGCTGGTAGCCGGCGGGGAAGAGCACCCGGTGCACCGCCTCCAGCAGGTCGACGAAGAGCGCGTTGGACAGCAGCGGCACCAGCACCGGCACCTGGCTGCTGCGGGCCGAGGCCAGCGCCCGTGCGGCAGGGTCCGGCACGTAGCCCAGCCGCTGCACCGCCTGCCGCACCCGTTCGGCGAGTTCGCCGTCGACCCGGCGCTCGCCGCGCAGCACCCGCGACACCGTGATGGGGCTGACGCCCGCGGCCGCGGCCACGTCCTGCAGCGTGGTGCGGCCGCTGCCGCGGGGACGGGGTGGGCGGGGCATGTCAGCGGGTTTGCACCAAGGTTCGACTGAAGACGAGTGATTAGGATAGCGCTATCCAAGGCGAGGCTGCTCAGGGGCGAACCCGTATGCAAGCCGTCATCCTTTGGAAGCGGTATGGGTTTGCCCGCCGCCGAGCCATAGGTCTAATGAGATAGCGCTGTCCAATGTCCGACACCACCTCACCCGCCGCACCGCCCCACCTCGTGGTCATGGGCGTGGCCGGCTGCGGCAAGACCAGCCTGGCCGAGCGGGTGGCGGCGACGTTGCGCGTACCGGTGGTCGAGGGCGACGCCTTCCACACCCCGGCCAGCCGCGACAAGATGCGCCGCGGCGTGCCGCTGGACGATGCGGACCGGGCCGGCTGGCTGGCGACGCTGTCCGACGTGCTGCGGTCGCATCCCGACGGGGCGGTGCTGGCCTGCTCGGCGCTGAAGCGGCGCTACCGCGACCGGCTGCGCGAGGGGCTGCCGGCGCTGCGCTTCGCCTACCTGGAGATCGACGAGGCGACGGCCCGGGCCCGGGTGGCGCAGCGCCAGGCGCAGCACCTGTTCCCGCCGACGCTGGTGGCCAGCCAGTTCGCGACGCTGGAGCCGCCGCTGGGCGAAGCCGGCGTGCTGCGGCTGCAGGCCACCGACCCGCTGCCCGTGCTCACCGACGCGGTGGTGCGCTGGCTGCAGCCTGAGGTGCCCTCGTGAGTGGATCGGCGACACACCCAGCCCGCCGCCTGGCCGACGTCGCCATGGCCGCCTGCCTGGCGGTGATGGCGCTGGCCGTCTTCGTCAACGTGGTGCTGCGCTACGGCTTCGGCAGCGGCATCGCCGCCGCCGAGGAGCTGTCGCGCCTGCTCTTCGTGTGGATGGTGTTCATCGGTGCCGCCACCGCCTACCCGGCGGGCGAGCACATGGCCTTCACCGGGCTGGTCGGCCTGCTCGCGCGGCGGCCGGCCGCGTTCCGCCTCGCGACGGTGCTCATCCGGCTGCTGGTCCTCGCGGCCTGCGCGCTGCTGGCCTGGGGCGCCTGGCAGCAGGTGTTGGTGGGGCTGGACAGCCGGTCGGTGGTGCTGGGTTATCCGGCCGCGCTGCTGCCGCTGCCGGCGCTGCTGTGCGCACTGGCCATCGGCGTCATGGCGCTGGTCGAACTGGTGAGGCGCACGCCGCTGGATTTGGGCCACGCGGCCGACATGGAGTAGGGCGCATGGCCCCCGAAGCGCAGGCCTTCATCGTCTTCTCGGCCGGCATGCTGCTGCTGATGGGCATCGGCATGAACATGGCCCTGGCGCTGGTGCTCACCGGCGCCGGCATGGCCTGGGTGCTGGACTTCTGGGACACCCAGCTGCTGGCGCAGAACCTGGTCGCCGGCATCGACAGCTTCCCGCTGCTGGCGGTGCCCTTCTTCATCCTGGCCGGCGAGCTGATGAACAGCGGCGGCATCAGCCGCCGCATCATCGACATGGCGCAGGCCTGGGTCGGCCACATCCACGGCGGGCTGGGCTACGTGGCCATCGGCGCGGCGGTGCTGCTGTCGGCGATGTCCGGCTCGGCGCTGGCCGACGCGGCGGCCATGTCCTCGATCCTGCTGCCGATGATGCGCCGGCACGGCTACCCGGTGGCGGCGTCGGCCGGGCTCATCGCCTCGGGCAGCGTGATCGGGCCGATCATCCCGCCGTCGATGGCCTTCGTCATCTACGGCGTCACCACCAACACCTCCATCTCGGCGCTGTTCCTCTCCGGCATCGTGCCCGGGCTGCTGATGGGCGGCGCGCTGGTGGTGGCCTGGACCCTGCTGCTGCGCCGGATGGACATCGCCGGCGACCCGCCGGTGCCGATGGCCCAGCGCCTGCGCGCCACCGGCCGCGCGCTGTGGGCGCTGCTGATGCCGGTGATCATCATCGGCGGCATGAAGTCCGGCGTCTTCACGCCCACCGAGGCGGCGGTGGTCGCGGCCTTCTACGCGCTGGCCATCTCGCTGTTCGTCTACCGCGAGATGCGGCTGCCGCAGCTCGGCACCGTGCTGGTCAACGCGGCGAAGACGACGGCGGTGGTCATGTTCCTCTGCGCCGGCGCCCAGGTGGCCAGCTACATGATCACGCTGGCCGACCTGCCGGCGGTGCTGACCGGCTGGCTGGGCCCGCTGGCGCAGAACCCGCGGCTGCTGATGGCGGTGATGATGGTGGTGCTGGTGGTCATCGGCACCGCGCTCGACCTCACGCCCACCATCCTCATCTTCGCGCCGGTGATGCTGCCCATCGCCGTCAAGGCGGGCATCGACCCGGTGTACTTCGGCCTGATGTTCGTGCTCAACGGCTCGATCGGCCTCATCACGCCGCCGGTGGGCACGGTGCTCAACGTCGTCGCCGGCGTCGGCCGCATCGGCCTCGTCCAGGTGATCCGCGGCGTCAACCCCTTCCTGCTGACGTACTTCGTGATCCTCGCGTTGTTCGTCGCCTTCCCGCAGATCGTCACCGCGCCGGTGGCGTGGATGCGCTGAACCGCCACCGGCTTGCCCACAGGAGACATTGCCATGACCGTCACCCGCCGTTCCCTCATCGCGCTGTGCGCCACGCTGGCGCTGTCCGCCCAGGCCGCCGCGCAGGACATCAAGCCGCGCATCATCCGCTTCGGTTACGGGCTGAACGAACAGTCCAACCAGGGCCGCGCCGTCAAGCGCTTCGCCGAGGAGGTGGAGAAGGCCTCGGGCGGCAAGATGCGCATCCGCGCCTTCGGCGCCGCCAGCCTGGGCACCGACGTGCAGATGCAGCAGGCGCTGATCGGCGGGGCGCAGGAGATGATGGTCGGCTCCACCGCCACGCTGGTCGGCATCACCAAGGAGATGGCGCTGTGGGACACGCCCTTCCTGGTCAACAACGTCAGGGGAGGCCGACGCGCTGCTGGACGGCCCGGTGGGCGAGAAGGTCAAGGCCAAGCTGGAGGAGAAGGGCCTGGTCGGGCTGGTCTACTGGGAGAACGGCTTCCGCAACCTGACCAACAGCAAGCGGCCGATCGCGAAGCTGGAGGACATGGATGGCGTCAAGCTGCGGGTGATGCAGAACAACGTCTTCCTCGACAGCTTCAAGACGCTCGGCGCCAACGCGGTGCCGCTGCCCTTCTCGGAGCTGTTCGCGGCGCTGGAGACCAAGGCGGTCGACGGCCAGGAGAACCCGTTCAACACCATCCTGTCGAGCAAGTTCTACGAGGTGCAGAAGTACCTCACGGTGACCAACCACGTCTACAGCCCGTGGATCGTGCTGGTCAGCAAGAAGTACTGGGACCAGCTGTCGGCCGACGAGCGCAAGGTGCTGATGGCGGCGGCGCAGAAGAGCCGCGACTTCGAGCGCCAGGACACCCGGGCCGAGGCCGCCCAGGCGCTGGCCGACCTGAAGGCCAAGGGCATGCAGGTCAACGAGCTGCCGCCCGCCGAGGCCGCCCGCATGCGCGACAAGCTCACCCGCGTCAACGCCAGCGTGGCCACCAACGTCGGCATGGACCTGTGGAACGAGACCCAGGCCGAACTGACCAAGATCCGAGCCAGGAAGTAGCAGCACCCAGTCCCAGGGGACAGACCGCGCAGCGGTCGGCGGCCGGCCCCGAGGCCGGGGGCTTCACCCCACCCGGTGGATGGTGTCGCGCACCATCGGGTAGATCTGCCGCTGCCAGCGCTTGCCGCTGAAGACGCCGTAGTGGCCGGCGCCGGCCTGCACGTAGTGGCTCTTCCAGTAAGGCTTCAGGCCGCTGCACAGGTCGTGCGCGGCCAGCGTCTGGCCGAGCGAGCAGATGTCGTCGCGCTCGCCCTCGACGGTGAGCAGCGCGGTGCGGCGGATCGCGTCGGGCCGCACCGGCCGGCCGCGCCAGGTCAGCTTGCCGGTGGCCAGCTCGTAGCGCTGGAACACCCGTTCCACCGTCTCCAGGTAGAACTCGCCCGGCAGGTCGGCCACGGCGAAGTACTCCTCGTAGAAGCGCTGGATGCCGGCGCCCTTGCCCGCGGGATCGCCGTCGGCGCGATGGCGCCAGTAGTCGAGCAGCATGTCGACGTGGCGCTGCACGTTCATGCTCATGAACGCGCTGAGCTGCACGAAGCCGGGGTACACCCGGCGGCCGGCGCCGGCATAGCGGCCGGGCACGGTGGCCAGCAGCCGCTGCTCGAACCAGGCCCGCGGCTTCTCGTTGGCCAGCTGGTTCACCGCGGTGGGGGAGATGCGGCAGTCCACCGGGCCCGCCAGCAGGCACAGGCTGCGCGGGGTGCAGGGGTCGCCGTCCTCGGCCATCAGCGCGGTGGCGGCGAGCGCCGGCACGCATGGCTGGCAGATCGCCATCAGGTGGCTGCGCGGGCCCATCGCCCGCAGGAACTGCATCAGGTGCTCGGTGTACTCGTCCAGCCCGAACGGGCCGGCCGAGCGCGGCACGTCGCGGGCGTTGTGCCAGTCGGTCAGGTAGACGTCGTGGTCGGCCAGGGCGGTGCGCACGGTGTCGCGCAGCAGCGTGGCGAAGTGGCCCGACATGGGTGCGACGATGAGCAGCGGCGGCTGCGGCGGCGCCTCGGGCTTGGCGAAGTGCACCAGCGTGGCGAACGGGGTGCGCAGGACCGGGCGCTCCTCCACCGCCCACGCCTGCCGGCCGGTGCCCACCCTGTCGATGCCGAAGTCGGGCCGGCGGTGGGTGAATTCAGTCAGCAGCAGCAGTTCCAGGGCCGCGCGCCAGCGCCGCAGCAGGGGCGCATCGGCCGCCGGGTTCAGGGGCGCCGCCAACCAGGGCAGCAGCCAGCGGGCGGCGCTGCGCACCGCGGCGCCCGCGTCGGCCTGGGCCTGGTAGCTGGGGTAGAGCATGGCGGTCTCCTCGTCGGTCGCGCGGCCCGTCCGGGCCCTGGGCGCCGCCGCACGCAACTCCCGAGCCAAGCGTGAGGGCGTCGATCCGGCCGCTGATTGGCACAGGCCTTGCGAACCGCGGCCGACCCGCCCGGGCCGACCGGCCTGCAGGCAAACACCCGAGAGGAGACCGGATGGCCGCCACGCTGACCCTGAGCAGCCGCAACTACTCGTCCTGGTCGCTGCGCGGCTGGCTGCTGGTGCGCTTTGCCGGCCTGGCCTGCGAGGAGGTCATGGTCGCCGCCGACGACGAGGACGCCCGCCAGGAGATGCTGCTGCTCGCGCCGTCCATCCGCGTGCCGCGTCTGTCGCACGACGGGGTGGAGGTGTGGGACACGCTGGCCATCGCCGAGTACCTGCACGAGCTCAAGCCGCGCAGCGGCCTGCTGCCCACCGACCGCAAGGCGAGGGCGCACTGCCGCGCGGTGTGCGGCGAGATGCATTCCGGCTTCGCCAGCCTGCGCGCCGCGCTGCCGATGAACCTCAAGGGCGATTTCCCCGGCTTTCGCATCTGGGCCCGGGCGCAGGCCGACATCGACCGCATCCACGAAATCTGGCGCGAGTGCCTGGTCGCCTACGGCGGCCCCTTCCTCTTCGGCACCAAGCCCGGCATGGCGGACGCGATGTACGCGCCCGTCACCACCCGCTTCGCCACCTACCACGTCGCGCAGGACGCCGCCTGCCAGGCCTACTGCGACCGGGTGCGCGCGCTGCCCGAGATGGTGGCGTGGCGGGAGGCCGCGCTGGCCGAGCCCGACGAGATCGACGAACTCGACATGGAGTTCTGAAGCCCCTCGGCCTGGCGGCCGCCCCGCCCCTGACCGCTGTCGCGGTCCGTCCCTGGGACGTCCCGACCCTGCCTAGGGGCTGAGCGCCCGCAGGCCGGCCAGGATGGCCTGCAGCATGGCGGTGGCGGTGGCGCCGTCGTCGTCGGCTGCGTCGACGCCGGCGGCCGGCCGCCAGCGGCCTTCCAGGTCGTGGTCGCGCAGGTGCTCCCACGCGAAGGCCCAGACGCGGTCGTACCAGTCCCAGTAGCCGCCTTCGAGCGTGCGGGTGGCCAGCGTGGCGGCGGCGGCGATCGCCTCCGCCTGCACGGCGGTGGGCCGCCGGGCGTCGATCACCACGAATTTGGCGTCGTGCGCCGGGTTCTGGGCGTCGTGGGCCACCGGCTGCAGCAGACGTTCCAGTCCGTCCTCGACACCGATGCAGGCGTGCAGCCCGTCGTGGGCACGGTCCCAGCCGCGCAGCATGCTGGCGGCGAACAGCTCGCGGGCCTGGTGCTCGCCGAGGGCATGGTCGTCGCCCTCGACGACGGGTGCATCGGCGGGCGTCACCGCCATCAGCAGGCGGGCCAGGCACAGCGCCAGGCCCGGGTGAAAGCCGGGCACCACGCCGTCCTCGGCGGTCCGCCGCGGCTGACCGTCGGCGCCCCAGGGGTCCCACAGCAGGCCCTGCGGCGCCAAGGCGGCGAGCCGCGCGGCCAGGGCCGGCGCTCGGGGCGAGCCGAGCAGCACCAGCGCCTGCAGCCGCGCCAGCGGCCCGGCCAGGCTGCCCGCCGCAGGCGTGGTCCTCGCCGGCGTCCGGTCGGGGTCCGAGGCCGGCGAAGAAGGCCGCCGCGCGGGCCTGCAGCGCGAGCGGGTCCGCCGCGGACGGCAGTGCGTCGAGCAGCGCCTGCGCCTGGACGCGCCAGGTGCCGGCGCGGGGGTGGCGCGAGAAGGCGTCGGCGGCCAGCGCCAGGCGCAGCAGGCGGTGGGTGGCGGCGGGTCCGGCCGTGGGCGCCGGCCCGGCCACCTCGTCGAAGGCGAGCAGGGCCAACGCCTGGCGGCGCAGGAAATCGGGGTCTCGGAAGTCGGGCGGCAGGGCCATCATGCCGCCAGTATGGGCGACACGCCGGCCCGGCGCCACGCGCCTCGGCGGCCGCCGACGTCCTGCGGGCCTGCCGCCACGCTCAATGGCGCGACCAGGCGACGGGCGGCCCGTTCTCAGGCGCCGCTTCGGCGGCGTCGCCCGCCGGCGGCGTCGACGGCGTCGCCTCGGCCGCCGCCTTGCGCAGCTCGGCCACGGTGTAGCCCTCCTGCAGCAGGGCGCGGCGCAGCCAGTCCGGCTGCGCGCCGTCGCCGTCCCAGGTCTCGGCGGTCACCGGATGGCGGTACTTGACGGGCCGCAGCACCGGCTCGGCCCGCGGTGGCGTCGGCAGTTCGCCTTCCAGCTCGTGCGGCTGGATGCGCCAGAACTCGACCAGCGAGCGGATGGTGTGCAGCGCGACACGCCGGCGGGCCAGCCATTCGGACCGGTCGTCGGCGTCGTCGACCAACGAAGGCGGGGTGGGTTCGGCGAGCGGGGGCAGCGCGGACATGGAGGTGTCGGAAACCGCAACGGTCGCCGAATGGCAATCATTGTGCCCGCCCTTGCGGGCGACCGGCGCCCGGGGATGTCGTTCAGGCCGCCAGGGCATGGCCCATCCGAGACACCAGCGCCTCCAGCGGCATCGGCCGGTTGAACAGCCAGCCCTGGCCAAGGTCGCAGCCCAGCCGGCGCAGCAGGGCGGCCTGCGGTTCGGTCTCCACGCCCTCGGCCAGCACCATCAGCTTCAGGCCGTGGCCCAGGCCGATGATGGACGACGCGATGGCCACGTCGCTCGGGTTGTCGGGCAGCCCGCGAACGAAGCTGCGGTCGATCTTCAGCTTGGCCAGCGGGAAGCGTGACAGGTAGCTCAGGCTGGAGTAGCCGGTGCCGAAGTCGTCGATGGCGAAGCCGATGCCCATCGCGCGCAGCCTTTGCATCGTGGCGATCGAGGCGTCCGGGTTGTCGATGACCATCGACTCGGTGATCTCCAGCTCCAGGTCCTCCGCCGCCCAGCCGGTGGCCTGCAGGCAGTGCCCGATCATGTCCACCAGCCCGGGCGCGCGCAGCTGGCGCGGCGAGAGGTTCACCGCCAGCGTGAGCCGCCGCCCTGTGCGTTCGCGCAGCGACCGCATCTCGGTGCAGGCCTGGTGCAGCACCCATTCGCCCAGCGGCACGATGAGCCCGGTCTCCTCGGCGATGGGGATGAAGCGGTCCGGCGGCACGAAGCCGTGCCGGGGGTGCGGCCAGCGCAGCAGCGCCTCCACGCCGACGATGCGGCCGTCGGCGATGTCGACCAGCGGCTGGTAGTGCAGCGTCAGCGCCTGTGCGACCAGCGCCTCGCGCAGTTCGCCCTCCAGCGTCAGCCGCTCCGACGATGCGGCATGCATCTGCGGCGTGTACAGCATGTAGCCGTTGCGTCCGCGCCCCTTGGCCTGGTACATCGCCGCGTCGGCGTTGCGCAGCAGGGTGGGCAGGTCGTCGCCGTCGTGGGGACTGCAGGCCACGCCGATGCTGGGCGTCACCGTGAGCTGCCGGCCGCTGTTCAGCACCGGCTCGGCCAGCGCGGCGATCAGCTTGCCGGCCACCGCCTCGGCCTCGTCGGCGCTGCCCAGGTCGTCGAGCAGCACGACGAACTCGTCGCCGCCCAGCCGCGCGACCGTGTCGTGGCTGCGCACCGTGTGCTTCAGCCGCATGGCGACCGCGCACAGCACCGCATCGCCGGCGTTGTGGCCGAGTGAATCGTTGATCTGCTTGAAGCGGTCGAGGTCGATGAGCAGCACCGCGGCATGGCGGTCCTGCGCGCGCGCCGACGCCAGGGCACGTTCGGCGTGCTGGGTCAGCAGCGTGCGGTTGGGCAGACCGGTCAGCTCATCGTGGTGTGCCAGGTGGCGGATGAAGGCCTCGTGCCGCTTGCGCTCGCTGATGTCCTGCGCGAAAGCCAGCAGCCCGTCGACGCTGCCGTCGCCGCCGCGCAGCGGGGCGTACGCCACCATCACCGGCACCGTGCTGCCGTCGCGGCGCCGCCAGACGGCTTCGTGCACCTCGTCCTGCGTCAGCGCCTGGCCGGAGGGCGGTGTCTGGCCGCCGTCGCCCTCGGCGTCCTGCAGGCTGGCCAGCGGGACGCCGATCAGCGCCGCCGCCGGGCAGCCCAGCAGGTGCTCGCTGCCCGGGTTGGCCTGCAGCACCCGGCCCTCGCGGTCGCAGGTGATGACCGCCAGCGGCGCGCATTCCAGCACCGCCGCCGCACGCGATTCGCTGCGCTGCCAGGCGTCCCGCATGCGCAGCGCCAGGCTGAGGGCCCGGCGGCGCTGGTTCTGCAAGGTCGCGAGCAGCAGGCACAGCAGGAGCGTGACCAGCAGCCCGGCGGCGAGTGCGCCGTCGGCCCGGGTTTGCGGCATGAGCAGCCGGGTCAACCCCTGCGGCCTCAGTTGCGGCCGCTCGGTGACGCTGAGCAGCCAGGCGTGGCCGGCGTGCTCGATGCGGTGCAGCACCCGCGTCGACGGGCTGTACGCCGGCCCGTCGGAGCGGAACATCAGGGAGGAGCCGCCATCGTGTCGCTGGTCCGAGACCTCGAAGTGCAGGTTCTCGTTGCCGTGGGTGACCACGGTGCCGAGCAGCTGTTGCACGTCGAGGAAGGCGAACGCCACGCCGACCAGCGCATGGCTGCGGTCCTGCGGGGTGCGCGGCCACTCGCCCGGCCGGTACAGCGGCAGGTAGAGGACCGCGGCCGAGCGCTTGTCGGGCCGATTCACGGCCGTCGGCAGCACGAAGGCGGAGCTGAGCGCCGGCTCGCCGGTCTCCACCGCCCGCAGCAGCGCCTCGCGCAGGTCGGCCTCGCCGAGATGGTCCAGGCCGAGCAGCCGGCGGCTCAACGGGGTGCGCGGCCCGAGGAAGACCACCGGTGCGTGCGACTCGGCAGCGGCGTCCGTCGAGGGCGGCGCCTGCGGCGGCGGGCGCACCTCGAAGGCGGACGCACCGGCGGCCCGCATGCGCGTGGTCAGCGCCTGCACGTCCTGCGGCCGCACCAGCTGCACCATGCCGACGCTGCGCACCGCCGGCAGGTGGTGGACGAAGTCCAGGTGACCGACGAAGTGCTCCCAATCCTCCAGGGTCACCTCGTCACTGGCCGACACCAGGGCGGAGACGGCGCGCAGCAGGCGATCGGTCTCGGCCAGGCGCTGCTGCAGGTCGCGCACCACCTGGCCGACCTCCCGCTCGACGCGCACCCGCCGGCCCTCCCGGTCCTCCTCGTGCACCAGGTGCCAGACGCCCAGCGTCAGGGCGAGGCCGGCCAGCGCGACCACCAGCACGGGCAGCCAGCCGCCGGCCGGGCGTCGCGCCGTCGGCAAGGGGGTGGGAGGGACGGAGGGCACTGGGGGCTTATCGACCCCTCGCCCCCTCCCTTGAGGCGGGGTTTCGCCCGGCCGACGGGGCGATGCGCCCTAACCGGCCACCGTCTGCAGCACGCGCTGCCAATCCGTCACGAAGCGGCCGATGCCGAAGCGCTCCTGTGCCAGCCGGCGCCCGGCCTCGCCGACGCTACGCGCCAGGCCGGGGTCGGCCAGCAGGCGCCGCATGCTGTCGACCAGGCGGTCGAGCCGGGTGTCGACGAAGCCGGTTTCGCCGTCGCGCAGCACGGTCGCCAGCTCGGTCGTGGCCAGGCCGACGATCGGCGCGCCGACCATCATCGCCTCGACGATGGACAGCCCGAGGCTGGTGTAGCGGATGGGGTTGAAGAAGAAGCGCCGCTCGGCGACGAAGCCCGGCAGATCCTGGTGCGCCACCTCGCCCAGCCCGCCGGCGGCTTCGGCGTTCATGCCCACCAGCACCAGCGGCACCTGCTCGCGGACGGTGGCGTAGACGTCCGCCCCGAGCCGGCGGCCGCGCCGCGCCAGGTTGTTCACCACCACCACGCCCTCGGCCCGTTCGCCGCGGTAGCGGGCGTCGGCCAGCGGCCTGACACCGTGCTCGACGACCTGCACCGACGAGGCGCCGGAATCCCACATCAGCGCGTTGAAGTGCGTGCAGTGGACGATCAGCGTGTCGGGCGCGTCGGCGGCCCAATGGCGGGTGTTGGTCGGGTGCTCCTGCGGCGGGTCGTGCTCCAGCACGATGGCGGGCAGCCGGCGTTGTGCCGGGCTGAGCAGGGTGTGGCGTTCGGTCTCCCAGGCGTGGCGCGACTGGTAGAGCACCACGTCGAAATCCATCTGCGCCAGCGCCTCGACCGGCGCCTCCTTCACGTTGTCGCCCCAGGGCAGTCGCCCGCTGCGACCGCTGTGGTGGCTGGAGCGCTGCGCGTCGGTGACGAGCCAGAACTCGTGCGGCACCTGGCTCAGGTAGTAGAGGTAGTTGCCGTGGACGTGCCAGGTCAGGATGCGCAGGGGACGGCGGGGCATGGCGTGTCGTGGACGGTGGAAACCTGCACGAGCAGCCGGCGCGCCTGCGCCAGCACCCCTCGGGCGCCACGGCCAGCGCGCATTCGTGGCCGCTGGGGCAGTCGCGGTGGGCGCAGGGGCGGCAGGCGGCATCGGCCCACAGCACCGGGTGGCGCGCGCGGTCCAGCGGCGCCCAGCGGGCCACCTCGCTGCCGCTGGCGACGATGACGCTCGGCGTGGCGAGGGCGGCGGCCAGGTGCGACACGCCGGTGTCGTTGGCCACCACCAGCCGCGCGCGCGCGACCACCGCCGCCAGCGTCCACAACCCGGTGCGGCCGACCAGGTCCAGCACCGGCAACGGGCCGAGGGCGGCCTTCAGCGCCGCCGCCAGCCCGGCCTCGCCCGCGGTGCCGGTGATCGCCAGCTGGCAACCGTCGTCCGCGAGCGCCCGCGCCACGGCGGCGAAGCGGTCCACCGGCCAGCGGCGCGAGGGCAGCTGCGCGCCCGGGTGCACCAGCACCAGCGGCCGGCCGGGCGGCAGTCCCGACAGCAGGGCGTCGGCGTCCGCGTGGTCCCTGGCCTGCAGCGCCAGCGACAGCTGCAGCCCCTGGCGCGGCAGGCCCAGGTGGTCGGTCAGCGCCAGGCAGCGTTCGATCTCGTGGCCCTGCTCGGGCCAGGGCAGGCAGCGCGCGCCCTCGGGCCGCAGCGCATCGCCGCTGGCGAAGCAGGCCAGGTGGCGCGCCCCCAGCGCCGCCACCAGCGGGTTGATGAGCCGGCCGCTGCCGTGCAGCTGAAGCAGCAGGTCGAAGCCCTGCGCCTGCGCGTCGATGAAGAAGCCGGGCAGGGCGGACAGCCGCGGCGGGCTCTCCGGCAGGCCGGGCCAGCCGGGGAACGGCAGCAGGTCGTCGAGCTCGGGCAGGCGCTCGACCAGCGCCTCCGCCCACGGCAGCCCGATCAGCGTGATGCGCGCCTGCGGGTACGCCGCCCGCAGCGCCCGCAGCGCCGGCTGCGCGCACAGCAGGTCGCCCAGCACCAGCGCGCGGAAGACGCCGATGCGGCGCACCGCCTGCGCCGGCAGCCAGGGACGCGCCGGGGTCGGCAGGCTCACCGGGTGAGCCTTCTCGAGCCAGGGGCGGGCCGACGCGGTGGTGGCCATGCCGGTCAGAAGAAGAGCACCCGGAAGCGCAGCGCCCCGACGAGCCGCCACCACAGCGACAGGAAGGGGATGGCGGCGGAGGTGAGCGCCATCTCGAGCACGTGCGAAGGCTCACGGCTGGTGTGGCGCAGCCGCCGCCAGGTGAGGCGCCCGATGCCCGCCAGCGCCGCCAGCAGGCCGGCCAGCGCCCACCACGGCTGCGCCGCCAGGGCCAGGCCCAGCGCCAGCAGCGTGAAGCCGACCACGGCGTAGTACAGCGGCGGGGCGTGCAGCCGGCCCACCTTGTGGCGGTAGGTCGCGGGGTGCTTCTTGTAGAGCAGCGCGTCGTAGGCGGTGTTGGCCTGCTGCCTCAGGCTGATGCCCCAGGGCGCGGGCCGCACCGGGTGCAGCACCAGCGCGCGCTCGCTCTTCGGGATCGCGCCGTAGAGGCGGATCAGCTTGTAGTGCAGGTCCGAGTCCTCGCGCCAGGGCCGGCGGAAACGCTCGTCGAAGCCGTCCACCGCCTGCAGCGCCTCCTTGCGGACCAGCACGTTGGCGGTGACGAACTCGGCCTCCTCCAGGCCCTTGGTCATGCGCGCGTGGTCGGTCATCTCCTCGGGCGGCGGCACGAAGACGCGGCCGCGCACCGCGGCGCGGGCGTCGCGCATGGCCTCCAGGCCGAAGCGCAGCCACTGCACGTCGGGCACGGTGTCGTCGTCGGTGAAGGCGATGACCGGCGCCCGTGCCGCCCGCCAGCCGGTGTTGCGTGCGCCGGCCGGGCCCTGGGCGCCGCCGTTGCGCAGGTAGTGGAAGGCGGGCTTGCCGCGGGCGCGGCCGGCGAAGTCCTCCACCAGCGCCTGCGTGTCCGGCGTGCCGCCGTCGTCGACCACGATGACCTCGAACCACTCGCCCGGCAGCGACTGCGTCAGCAGCGCCTGCAGGCAGCGCTGCAGCAGGTCGGGCCGGCGGCAGGTCGGCACCACCACCGAGACCCGCGGCACCTCGGGCTGCAACGCCGCCCCGGCGTCCGGGGCGTCGGGATGCGACACCGGCACAGCGCTCATCGGCCGTCTCCGGCCGGCCGCTTCTCGACCAGGCAGCGGCCGATCACCAGCGCGTCCAGCGGCGTGGAGAAGAAGGCGTTGATGGCGTCCTTCGGGCTGCAGACCATGGGCTCGCCGCGCACGTTGAAGCTGGTGTTGACCAGCACCGGCACGCCGGTGCGCGCCTGGAAGGCCTTCAGCAGCGCGTGGTAGCGGGGGTTGATCTCCGCCGTGACCGTCTGCACCCGCGCCGTGTGGTCGGCGTGGCAGACGGCGGGGATGCGCGCCGCCTGCTCCGGCTTCACGTCGTAGATGAACAGCATGAAGCGGGCCTTGCCGCCGTTGGCCTCGGCCGGCGTGAACCAGTCGGCCAGGTCCTCCTCGGCGATGACCGGTGCCACCGGGCGAAAGTCCTCGCGGTCCTTCAGTTCGTTCAGCCGCTGCTGCATCTCGGGCTTCAGCGGCGAGGCGAGGATGCTGCGCGCGCCCAGCGCCCGCGGGCCGAACTCCATGCGGCCCTGGAACCAGCCGATGACCTGGTCGCGTGCCAGCAGCTCGGCGGTCTCGGCGGCCACGTCGTCCAGCACGCGGTAGGGGATCTTCGACCAGCGCAGCAGCTGCTCGACCTCGTCGTCGCCGTACTGCGGACCCCAGTAGGCATGCTCCATGGCCCACGCCCGGGGCGCTGGGGCCGAGGCGGTCGCCCGCTGCCGTGCGTCCACCCACAGCGCGGCGCCGAGCGCGGTGCCGGCATCGCCCGCCGCCGGCTGCACCCACACCTCGTCGAAGAGGCCGGCGTCGCGCAGCCGGGCGTTCATCACGCAGTTCAGCGCCACGCCGCCGGCCATGGCCAGGTGGCGCTCGCCGCTGGCCCGCCGCAGCCAGCGCGCCAGTTCGATGGCGGTCTCTTCCAGCGCCCGCTGCAGCGAGGCGGTGAGGTCGAAGTGCCGCTGCTCCAGCGGCCCGCCGCGCGCGCGCGGGGGCCGAACAGCGCCACCGGGTCGAAGGCGTCGATGCGGTATTGGCCGTCCTCGCCGACGTGGATCAACGAGCGGAACGTGTCGAGGTGCTTGGGCTCGCCCATCGCCGCCAGCGCCATCACCTTGTACTCGTCGCTGGAGTGCAGGAAGCCCAGGTACGAGGTGATGCGCTCGTACAGCAGGCCGAGCGAGTGGGGCATCAGCACGTCGCCGAAGCGCTCATACCGGCCGTCCTTGAACCGGCCGTAGCTCGTCGTCGCTTCTTCGCCCCGGCCGTCCAGCGTCATCACCGCGCATCGCTCGAAGGGCGAGGCGAGGTAGGCGCTGGCCTGGTGGCAGAGGTGGTGGTCGACGAAGTGCCACCGGTAGGGGCCGTCGTGGCGGACGCCGGCGAAGCGCTGCCTCAGGTGGTGCGGCGCGCCCGACGCCAGCTGCCGCGGCGCGTTCAGGATGTAGCTGGCGAACAGCGGGTCCCACGGGTTCTCCCAGTCGCCCTTGTCGCCGGCGCTGGGCTGCAGCGGCAGCGTCATGGTGTCGCCCTTCAGCCGTTCGCGGATGAAGCGCTGCGGGTCGTAGCTGTAGGCCACGTGGTCCACCTCGGCCAGCGTGACCCCCGCCTCGGCCAGGCAGTGGTCGATGGCGTTGAAGGGCAGCTCCCAGGCGGTGAAGGGCAGGGGCCGCTTGGCGTGCTTGATGCCGGTGAAGCGCTCCTCCTCGGAGGCGGCGACCAGCCGGCCGTCGACCACCAGGGCGGCCGACGAATCGTGGAAGGCGGCGTTGAGGCCGAGGGTGATCATGCAAGGCTCCGGGCTTCGGTCATTGGTGCGGCGGCACGGTGGTCGTCATCGGGCAGCAGGTCGAGCGCGGCCTGCAGCGCCTGTTCCACGCTGACGCGGGTGAGGCAGTGGTGGTGGCCCTCGGGGCAGACGCTGCGCAGGCAGTGCCGGCAGTCGACCGGGTGGCTCAGCACCTGAGCCTGCGCCATCCAGGGGGTGTGCTGCGGGTTGGTCAGCGCGTACAGCACCACCGTCGGCGTGCCCAGGGCGGCCGCCAGGTGCGCCGGCCCGCTGTTGTTGCCCACCAGCAGGTCGGCGCGGGCGATCAGCGCGGCCAGCTCGCCCAGCGACAGGGCGCCCGACCAGTCCAGCGATTCGCAGCGCATGGCGGCGCGCGCCTCGGCCACCAGCGGCCGCTCGTCCGGGCTGCCGGCGAAGACCACGGTCGCGCCGCGCGAGCGCACCAGGGCGTCGGCCAGGGCGCCGAAGCGCTCGGCCGGCCAGCGGCGCGACGCGGCGGTGGCGCCGGGCTGCACCAGCACCAGCGGCTGGTCCGGCAGGGTGGCCAGGCGACGCTCGATGGCCGCCTCGTCGGCGCGCCGCAGCGTGAAGCGCAGGCGGTCGTCCCCGCTGCGGCAGCCGACGGCCGCCACCAGGTCGAGCTGGCGGCGCACCTCATGGCGCACGGTGGCCCAGTCGGTGTCCGGCTCGCGCACCCAGTCGGTCAGCAGGCCGTAGGGGTTCTCGCGGCTGTGCGCCAGCCGCAGCGGCACACCGCCCAGGCGCAGGGCCAGCGCGGCGGGCAGGGCGCTCTGGGTGCAGACGGTGAACACGACGGCCGCGTCGTAGCGGCCGTCGCGCAGCCGCTCGATCAGGCGCTGGTCGTCGTCGGCGTCGCAATCACGGCCCTGCGGCATCCACGACGGCGCCTGCACCAGCCATTCGTCGACCCAGGGCAGGTGCGGCGCCAGGGCGGCGCCGGAGGCGGAGGTCAGCACGGCCAGGTGACGGCCCGGCCGGGCGGCCTTGAGCGCGGCCAGCGCGGGCGTCGTCATCAGCAGGTCGCCCAGGTTGTCCAGGCGGACCGCCAGCACCCGCTGGGCCGCGTCCCAGCCGGGCGTGCGCGGGGCGGCCAACGCGGTCGGCCGACGGGCCTGGGCGGGGTGGGCGAGGGTCGCGGCGGCCGGGCTCAAAGTGGCAGGGCCGCCAGGGCCGGCGGCGCGTCGGTGGGACCGGCCGCGGCCGGCGCCTCGGCCCCGAGGATGGCCTCGGCCGCCTCGAGCAGCGTGCTGCAGCGGTGGTGCGGCGTGCGCAGCGGGCCGGGCAGCCATTCGGTCTCGTGGCCGACATCGAGCAGCACCGTTCGGCAGCCGGCGCGCCGTCCCGCTTCGACGTCGTGGAGGATGTCGCCGACCATCCACGAACGGCGCAGGTCCAGCCGGTGGATCCGCGCCGCCTGCAGCAGCAGGCCCGGCGCCGGCTTGCGGCACGCACAGGTCAGGCTGCGGCCGTCCGCGCCGGGCGCGTGGGGGCAGGCGTGGAAGCCGTAGAGCCGGACGCCGTGCTCGGCCAGCCGTCCGACCAGGCCCTCGCGCAGGCGATCCAGGGCCTCGTGGTCGAACAAGCCGAGCGCGATGCCGGGCTGGTTCGTGACGACCAGCAGCGCGAAGCCCGCGGCCTGCAGCCGACGCAGGCCCTCGACGGCGTCGCGGGTGAAGACCAGGAGCGCCGGGTCGACGTTGTACGGCACGTCCTCGACCAGCGTCCCGTCCTTGTCCAGAAAGACGGCCGGCCGCATCACTTGGCGATCAGGCTCGCCGCCTCGGCGGCGACCACCACGCCGGGCAGCATCGCGGCCGCGGCGGCCACCGCACCGGTGGCCAGGCTGCCGCCGTGGCTGCTGTCGTGGACCAGCGTCAGGTGGCGGCGGCGCGGCGCCTGCGGTGCGGGCAGCCGGCGCAGGCCCTGCAGCAGCTGCTGCGTCACCTGTTCCCAGGTGAACATCATCTGCGCGCGGCGGATGCCGGCGATGCCCATCGCCCGGGCCACGGCCGGCCGCTGCTGCAGCAGCGCCAGGTGCTCGGCCAGCGCATGCGGCGCGTGCGGCGGCACGAGGTAGCCGGTCAGGCCGTCGACCACCGAGTACTGGATGCCGCCCACCGCGCTGCCGATCACCGGCGTGCCGCAGGCCATCGCCTCCAGCGGGGTGATGCCGAACGGTTCGTACCACGGCGTGGTGACGAAGACGTCGGCGGCGCAGTAGTAGGCCCGCAGCTGCTCGCGCTGCCGGCGGCCGGTGAAGGTCACGCGGGACGCGATGCCCAGGTGCTCGGCGATGGCCTGCAGGCGGCCGATCTCCGGCGTGGACAGCGGGTCGGGCGTGTCGGCTTCGCCGCCGACGACGAGCAGGCGCGAGGGGCGGTCGCCGGGCAGCAGCGCCATCGCGCGCACCACGTTCTCCACCCCCTTGCGCGGCACCATGCGGCCGAGCTGCAGCACGATGAATTCGTGCGGGTCCAGACCCAGGCGCCGGCGCGCCTGCTCACGCGACATCGGCGAGAACTCGCCGGCGTCGAAGCCGCAGGGGACCATCACGATGCGCCGCGGGTCGGCGCCGTAGAGCCGTTGCAGGTCGAGCTGGTCCTGCGGGCATTCCGCCACCAGCAGGTCGGCCTCGCGCACCAGCGTGCGCTCGATGTCGATGCGCTCGGCGGGAAAGGTGTCGGCCTCGCGCTGGTGCTCGCGCCGGACCAGACCCAGGGCATGGAAGGTGACGGCGAAGGGCAGGCCGAGGCGCTGCTTCAACCGCAGCGCCACCCAGCCCGACATGAAGAAGTTGGCGTGGACCGCGTCGTAGCCCAGGCGGCCCTGCACGCGACACAGCCGCTCCATCGCCTGCGCGAAGGCCGGCATGTGGCGCAGCAGCTGCTCCTTGGGCACGAAGGCGGCCGGACCGGCCGCGATGTGCATCACCCGCAGGCCGGGCTGCACCTGCACCACCGGCGGCTGCCGCGGGTCGTCGCGGCGGGTGAAGACATCGACCTGGTGGCCTTGTTCGACCAGGCAACGCGCGACCTGCGCGACGTAGATGTTCTGGCCTCCGGAGTCCACGCCGCCGAGGGCCGCAAGCGGCGATGCGTGTTCGCTGATCAGCGCAATTCTCATGTTGCGGTCCCTGGTACTGCTGTTGCGGCCGAAGGGCAAACGTCGTGCCGCTTTTCGGTGCGCGCGGCGTCGGTTTTCGTGGCCCAGCGGGCACACCTGGACAGTGCTCGCCGGCCGCTTGGCGAGACCTCGCCGCCGCCCCGGGTGGTGCCCGGGGAGGCTTGGGGGCAGCGCGTCGGCGCGCTCGGTAAAGGCTGCCCGCGGCCCGTGCCGTGGCTTGGGCACAGGCATTGCCTTTGCGGCCGAGATGCAGCCTCGAACCCGCGTCGTCCTTTCCGGCCTCTGGGCCGCGGTGTGGCGCTTCAGGACGCGCACGCTGCTGGCCCTCGCGCTGCTGCTGGCGGCCAAGGCGGCCGCGGTGTCGGTGCCGCTGCTGCTCAAGGAGATCGTCGACCAGTTCAGCCGACCGGAGACGCTGACCGGGACGCTGCCGTTGCCGGCCGGCACCGCCGCGGTGATGGTGCTGCCGGTGTTCCTGCTGCTGGGCTATGCGCTGCTGCGCTTCGTCACGACGCTGTTCAACGAGCTGCGCGACATCGTGTTCGCCCGCGTGACCCAGCGCACGATGATCGACTTCGCCGAGCGCAGCTTCGCCCACCTGCTGGCCTTGAGCGCGCGCTTCCACACCCGGCGCAACACCGGCTCCCTCATCCGCGACCTGGAGCGCGGCACCGCCGGCATCGGCTTCCTGCTGGGCGCCGGTGTGTTCACCATCGTGCCGACGCTGGTCGAGTTCGTCGCCGTGCTGGTGGTGATGGCGCGCGGCTACAGCCTCTGGTTCACGCTCATCATCTTCGTCACCTTCGTCGTCTACGGCGGCTACACCACGACCATGACGCACCGGCGCGAGGTGCGCCAGCGCCGGGTCAACCAGATGGACTCCAGCGCCAACGGCCGCATGGTCGACACGCTGATGAACTACGAGACGGTGAAGGTGTACGCCCGCGAGCCGTTCGAGCGCCGGCGCTACGCCGACATCTGCGGCCTGTGGGTGGAGCACAGCGTGCGCAACCAGTACGCCTTGTCGGCCCTGCACATCGGGCAGAGCGCCATCATCGCCTGCGGTGTGGCGGCGGTGATGCTGCTGGCCGCGCAGCAGACGCTGCAGGGCGCGATGACGGTGGGCGACCTGGTGCTGGTCAACAGCTTCATCCTGCAGATCTGCCTGCCGCTGAATGCGCTGGGCTTCGTCTTCCGCGAGGCGCGCGATGCGCTGGTCAACACCGAGAAGCTGTTCGACCTGCTCGAGCAGCCGCCCGACATCGTCGACGCGCCGGGCGCGCGGCCGTTGGCGGTGAGCGGCGGCGGCATCGCCTTCGACGACGTGCAGTTCGCCTACGAGCCCGGCCGCCCCATCCTGCACGGCATCAGCCTGGCGGTGCCGGCGGGCAAGACGGTGGCGGTGGTCGGCGGCAGCGGCTCGGGCAAGAGCACGCTGGCGCGGCTGCTGCTGCGGCTGTACGAGCCGCAGGGCGGGCGCATCACCATCGACGGCCAGGACCTGCGCGAGGTGAGCCTGGCCTCGCTGCGCGACGCCATCGGCGTGGTGCCGCAGGACACAGTGCTGTTCAACGACAGCATCGCCTACAACATCGGCTACGGCCGCCCCGGCGCCTCCTTGAGCGAGATCATCGAGGCGGCCCGCGCGGCGCAGGTGCACGAGTTCATCGAGAGCCTGCCCGAGGGCTACGACACGCTGGTCGGCGAGCGCGGCACCAAGCTGTCCGGCGGCGAGAAGCAGCGCATCGCCATCGCGCGGGCCTTCCTGAAGAACCCGCCGATCATGGTCTTCGACGAGGCGACCTCGGCGCTGGACACCCGGGCCGAGCGGGCCATCCAGGGCGAGCTGGACCGCATCGCGCAGGGCCGCTCGACGCTGATCATCGCCCACCGGCTGTCGACCATCGTCAACGCCGACGAGATCGTGGTGCTCGACCGCGGCCGCATCGTGGAGCGCGGGCGGCACGACGACCTGCTGGCGCTCGGCGGCCTGTACGCCCAGCTGTGGAGCCTGCAGCGCCAGCAGCAGCAGGTGGAGCGGCTGGAACGCCGGCTGGCGCAGCAGCCGGTCAACCTGGCACTGCTCATCGGCCAGGCCATCGACGGCCTGCGCGAGGCCATCGAGGCGCGTGGCGTGCAGCTCTACACCGACCTCGACCTCGACAACGCCGGCGTCACCGGCGACCCCGGCACGTTGGCGCAGGTGGTGCGCGAGGTGTGCATGCACGCGGTGCAGGCCACGCCGGTGGACGGCCGCATCCAGCTGGCGCTGGAGCGCCACGAGACCGACGTGCGCTTCTCGGTCACCGATGGCCGCCACGGGGCCGCCCCGGGGCAGCGGCTGCGCCTGGTGGGGACCGGCGACGGCAGCACGCTGCACGGCCTGGACACCCCGCTCGACCCGCTGAGCCTGCGCTCGACGCTGGAGCGGCAGGGCGGCCGCTTCTACACCGAGCCGCCCACCGGCCAGCGCGGCATGCGCTACGTGATGGAACTGCCGCTGCGCGCGTTGAGCGGCGAGCCGGCGTCGCGACGGCCGGTGGAACCGTCGGTGCCGGGCGGCGTGCCGCTGGCGCCCGCGCCGCTGACCGGGCTGCAGGTGCTGTGCATCGACGACCGCGCCGACGCCCGCGAATCGCTGGAGCTGCTGCTGCAGGCCGAGGGCGCGGCCACGGTGGCCTTCGCCAGCGGCAGCGCCGCGATCGCCTGGCTGGAGTCGCGGACCACCGCGCAGTGGCCGCACCTGATCGTCTGCGACATCGCGCTCGGCGAGGAGGACGGCCACGCCGTGATCCGCCGCGTGCGCCAGATCGAGGCCCAGCGCAAGGTGCCGCTGGAGCAGCGCATCCCGGCGGTGGCGCTGACCGGCCTGGCCCAGGCCGGCGACCGCATTCGCGCGCTGATGGCGGGCTTCCAGGTGCACCTGGCCAAGCCGGTGGCGCCCGACGCCCTGATCGCCGCGCTGCTGGAGCTGTCCGGCCGGCGCGGCCCGCCGTCGTCGGGCCACCCGCGCGAAGCCGTGGCCTGAGCCCCGTCATCCACCGTTCCCTCCAAGGACACCATGCCCAGCCATTTCGCCGACCGCAGCGCCGCCGAGCGCGCCTTGCAGCTTGCCCTGCCCCTGATCGAGCCGCTGATGGCGGTGCCCGAGGTCTGCGGCTCCGGCTTCCTCTACCTCGTGGTGATGGACCCGGCGCTCGGCCCCGCCGAGGCCCGCTTCGAAGACGCCATCCTGCTCGAGCACGCGGTGGGCGACCGCGCCCGGTGGGATGCCGACTACGCGGCCTTCGCGCATGGCAAGGCCCGCCTGGCCTGGCGCGAGCGCCACGACGGCCGCGACGTGCAGCAGCAGCCCTGGCGGCTGCGCGAGGGCGACTCGCTGCTCGCCGGCGCGGTGGTGCTGGACGGCATCGTCGTCGCCGCCAGCGGTGCCCATGCGCAGTGGGACGAGGCCTTCGCCACCACGCTGGCCGCCTGCCTGAAGGCGGTGGCGCGCGACCGCCACGAGCAGGCGCTGAAGGCCGGCCAGCTCGTCGCCGGCTAGACCAGACCTCGGCCCAACGGGCTTAGCGCCGCCGCGCTGATCCCCGTTTCAGGAGCCGTGTGCCTTACGGCAAAGGGCCGATGCGAGAAACTCTCATGGTCTTGGTGCGGGGACGCTAGCGGTCACCCGCCTGAACCAGGGTCAGGCGACACTCCCGCGCACGGTTGGTGTGAGGCAGGCCGCCATGAAGGTCGTCTGGTAGGGGATGATACGCCAGCGTATTCTTAGACATCATCTGTGGAAAAGAAATGACCCCACCTGTAGAGGCCGCAGGTGTAAGCCAGGCCGGAAATGCTTCTGATCTGATGCCCACGATACGACGGTTCTGGATTTTGCTGTTAGTCGCTCTTGCGGGCTCTTTTACTTCGTCGCCTACCGAGGCGCAGATGTCGTCTTTTCGACCAACGATGCAGTTGGTTCAGCGGATTCGGCTTCCTTCTATCGCTTGATGAGCGACTGGCGCCTACGCGAGCCGTATGGCAATGCCTACGAACTACCGCGCACACTAAACGCGCAGCATCAAGAACACAAAATTAAGCATCCCCTCTATGGTTTGTTGACATCGCCTGTATACCGAGCCTTCACTGGCCTCGGAATGGCGGCGCAGCCCGCAGCCCGCCTCATCTCGACGCTCATCGTCGTCGCTCTGCTGTTCGCTTTTGTGAGGCTAATGACGGTGTGTGAAATTGCACCGCGTCTACATTTGCCAATGCTGATGTTGGTGGCTGCGGCACCCGGGATCGTGGTTTACGCAGGACTTCCTGAGTCGTGGACTCTCAGCGCATTGTTAGTGGTAGTCGCAGTGCTACTGCACGAACGGTGGCCTGATCGCAGGCTAATGTTCGGTTGCTTTGTTGGGCTGACGATGCTATGCAATGTCTCTCTCCTTGTTTTGCTTGCACTTCCGGTGGTGGCCTGCAGTCAGGAGGGCCGCGGCTGGCAAAGGACTATCCTGTGCTCGGCAGCAACCGGTGTGTCACTCACAGCCACCTTTTTGGGAGTATTGCTATTACTAGGTCAGTTCGACCAATCGCTTTCGCCGCAGCAATATATTGCCTTTTATCAGTTCTTTTCTCCCTTAATAAAGGCCGTCGACTGGTACAGCAGAACCGCCGTTGAAGTGTCTCTATCGCAGCTCTTTGTTGGGGGCTTCGTCAGTTTGCAGGACAACACCGATCTCCATTGGTACGGAGTCTATTCCACAGCGAAAGGTTCTGCGCTAGGGGCGCTCGCTGTGACCACAATTGTGACATTTTGGATTTTTATCGGTGGAGTGGCGATTCGCAATCGTCGACATGGCCTGCATTCCACAGCTCGCTTTAGGGCCCAGCGCCTAACCGTCCTCTTGATGGTGCAGTGGCTGCTCCTTCACATAGGAAGCGCCAACAGCATGTTCCTATATGCAGGTTGCTTCATTCCGCTGATGGTGCTGATCGCTGGAATAGAACTGACCGCAGCACGATACCGTTCCGAACTTGCTGTATGGTCGGTGGCACCGGTAGTTTTCGCGACGAGTTGGGTGCAGATGAACTATTTGCGTAACGTGCTTGGCGCAACCTAATAGATACTATTCGTTGCGATCAACATTGAGCAGCGACACCAGCGCCGCCGTCAGGCCGTTCGCGCGGTCGACGAACTGAGGCCGCACCCGCACCGTCGCCGCGATCGCGGCGGCGTAGGCGTGGGGATCCTCCAGCAGCTGGCGCAGCACCCGGGCGATGTCGTCCGGATCGTTCTCGGCCGTCTTGAACGCCGCGCCCAGCACCTCGCCGGCGGGCACCACCCGGCTGCCGACCACCGGCCGGCCGGCCAACGCGGCTTCGGCGCAGACCATGGCGAAGCCTTCGTTGAACGTCGGTCCCGTCGGCACCACGACCGCATGGCAATGGGCGTAGGCCTGCAGCAGGTCGGGCCGCTTCAGGCGGCCGCGCAGGCGCACCTGGTCGGCCAGGCCGCGGTCGCGCAGCAGCGCCTCCAGTTCGGGCACGGCGCTGCCCGCACCGCAGACCTCGAGCGTGTAGCGCACCGCACCGTCGCGGTTCAGCCGGGCCACCGCTTCCACCAGGTCGAACACACCCTTGTCGCGCTCCACCCGGCCGGCGAACAGCAGCCGGCGGGGACCGTCCAGGGGCGGTGCGGGCGGCAGGGCGGTGAAATCCGACTCGACGAACTGCGCGCGGTACTCCCGCGTCCGCGTGCGGCCCTGCGACAGCTCGGCCACCTGCCGCGCGCCCTCCGGCGACACGGCCAGCGCCACCTTCACGCAGTGGCGGAAGAACAGGCTGTCCAGCCGAAGCAGCCCGCGCGCCATGCGGCCGGTGGGGCGGTGGCCGGCCGGCCAGCGGGTGTTGTGCAGGTTGGGGATCACCTGCACCCCCGCCCAGGCCAGGGGTGCGAACAGAAACCAGTGGGCGGTGCCGGAATCGATGAGCGCATGGGTGGCGCGAAAGCGAAGCGCCGACCACGTCAGCCGGGCGGCGTGCAGGGCCTTGGCCAGGTGGTAGGCCACGCCGCGCGCCGACGGCCAGGGCGCGGGCCGGTTGACCACCTTCAGCGCGCCGTCGCTGGCCTCGGCACGTCGGGCGTTGCTGGAGACGAAGAGCCCCGGCACACCGAGCCGACGTGCCGCCTCGTAGGTCTGGCCGGTGAAGGTGAGCGAGGTCTCGCTGGGGGGGTGCGCACGCCGTGGCGCCAATCCTCGAACGCGGCCAGCGCGTCACCGGGCCCGACAACGCCGAACAGGCGGGGCGTAGGGCGCTGGGGCGACATGGGCATGAGGAAGGCGAAGGGTGAGGTTGGGCGGCAGGGGGGCCCGGGCGGGCGTCGCGGCGGATGCTAGGAACGCAACCTTGCAGTCAGCTATCGCCATGCAGGACATCGCGATCGCGAGCGCCACGGCGTGACATGTTGGCATGCCTCTGCCGGCGGTGGCATTCGGGCCTCCTCCTGCGTCGTGAAGGCGGCGAGCGCGATTGTGTGGCCGAGGCGATGCACCGGCGGCGCCACGGCCGGCCGCGCGGGTACAGGGGTTGCCGTTGGCGCCTCGAACCCGTCCCGTCGTTCGATCGAAACCCTTGGCCGCCAGCACCCTGCACCTCTACGTCTTCGACGGCTTCGCCGACTGGGAGCCGGCCTTCGTGACGGCGGCGGTGCACAACCCCCAGTTCCAGCGGGCGCCGGGCCGATGGCAGGTGCGCACGGTGGCGACGCAGCCCGGGCCGGTGCGCTCGATGGGCGGGCTCGCCGTCTTGCCCGACGCGCGGCTGCAGGACCTGGCGCCGCGGGCGGGCGATGGCCTGCTGCTGCCCGGCGGGCCGGGCTGGGAAGACCCCGCCCGCCACCAGCACGCCATCCGGGTCGCGCAGGCCTTCGCCGACGCCGGCGTGCCGGTGGCCGCCATCTGCGGCGCCACCGCCGGCCTGGCCCGCGCCGGCCTGCTGGACCACCGGCCGCACACTAGCAACGCCGCCGCCTACCTGCGCGGCACCGGCTACGCCGGCGGCGACCACTACAAGGAGCAGGCCGCGGTCGACGCCGACGGTGTGATCACCGCCGGCGGCATGGCGCCGCTGGAGTTCGCGCGCTGCCTGCTGGCCCGGCTCGGCGTGTACGAACCCGCGGCGCTGGAAGCCTGGTACCAGCTCTACCACACCGGCAAGTCGGCCTACTTCGCCCGCATGCGGCGCGAGGCCGAGGCCCCCCCATCCCTGAATTCCGCTTCTTTCACCCCCCAACCAAGCGTCATCCATGAACACCCCTTCCTCCCAAGGCCCGCTGCAGGGCAAGGTCTGCGTCGTCACCGGCGGGTCGCGCGGGCTCGGCGCCTGCATCGCCCGCGTGCTGGCCGAGGACGGCGGCCACGTCGTGATCGCCGACATCGCCGGCGAACGCGCGGACAAGGCCGCGAGCGACCTGCGCGAGCAGGGCTTCCAGGCCTCGCCGCTGGCACTCGACGTCGGCGACGAGACGTCGGTGCAGGCCGCGCTGGCGGCGCTGCGCGAACGCCATGGCCGCCTCGACGTGGTCGTCAACAACGCCGCCATCGACATCACCGTGCCCATCGACGAACTGGCCGGCGGCGACTGGGAGCGGGTGGTGCGGACCAACCTCACCGGCCCCTTCTTCATCGCCAAGCACGCGGTGGCGGCGATGACCGGCGGCAGTCCCAAGCAGACCGCCGGCCACATCGTCAACATCGCCTCCACCGCCAGCAAGCGGGCGTGGCCGAACGCGGCCGCCTACCACGCCACCAAGTGGGGCCTGCTGGGCCTGTCGCACGCGCTGCACGCGGAGCTGCGGCCGAAGGGCATCAAGGTGTCGGCCATCGTCGCCGGCGGCATGCGCACGCCCTTCCTGCTCGACCGCTTCCCGGACATCGACCCCGACGTGCTGCAGGACCCGATGAACGTGGCCAAGGCGGTGCGCTTCGTGCTGCAGCAGCCCGACGAGACGGTGATCCCGGAGGTGATGGTGCTGCCGATGCGCGAGTCGTCCTGGCCCTGAGCCGGCGGTGGGCGGCGCCGGTCGAGGGCGGGGCGGGTCAGCCCATCGCCAGCGCCGGCGTCGTGTCCTCGATCATCAGCGGCGGCCGGTAGACGAAGGCCGGATCGTCGGCCTCCTTCTTCACCAGCGCCTGCAGCATGCGGCGGGCGCGGATCGGCGCCTCGTCCACCTTCATCGCCACCCGCGGCACGGCGCCGCCGTGCTTCTCGAGCTGCGCCTGCTGCACCTTCAGCACCGCCGCGTCCTCGTTGAAGGTCAGCTCGATGGCGTGGCACACGGCCTGCGTCAGCGCGTCGTCGTCGAGCCGCCGGTTGCGCGCCACCGACCAGAAGTAGTGGGTCGACCGCTCGGTCTCCGGCGTCAGCAGGTGCAGGACGTGGCTGCGGTAGGCGTCGTCGGGCGAGGTGCCGACCGGGTAGACGCCGAAGTCCGTCATGCAGATCGACGGCGCCAGGCTGATGGCCGTCTGCCAGCGGTTGATCTTGCCCTGGTGGTTCAGCACCATGGCGAAGAACGGCGGCGCGTCGATGTTCGGCATCTCGCGGTGGGCGTACAGCAGCCCCTCGTCCTTCACCGTGACCTGCACCGGGTAGTTGGGGATGACCTCCTCGTCCTCCTGCCCGATCGTCCGCAGGTGCACCCAGCTCTCGTGGCCCAGGTCCATCAGGTTGTCGACCGACAGCTGGAAGTTGGCCTCCAGGTGGTGGTAGCCGCGCGACGGCGTCCACTCCGGGTGTTCGTTCCAGCGGATGTCCGGGATCAGCGCGGTGTCGGCGCGCTCGGCCGCGCCCATCCAGATCCACAGCAGGCCGTGCCGCTGCACCAGCGGGAAGGTGCGCACGGCCGCCTGGGCGGGGATCTGCGACTGCCCGGGGGCCAGCGTGCACAGGCCGGTGACGGCGAAGCGCATGCCGTGGTAGCTGCACTGCAGTTCGTCGCCGACGCGCCGGCCGGCCGACAGCGGCATCAGCCGGTGCGGGCACAGGTCCTCCAGCGCGGCGATGCGGCCGTCCGAATGCTTCAGCATCACGACGGGGGTGCCGAGGAAGGTGCGGCCCACCACCTTGCCGTCGTCCAGTTCCTGCTTGAAGCCGGCCACGTACCAGGCGTTCTTCAGCCACGTCATCGAAGGTCTCCTTCTCGTTACTTGCGGCGGCCCGGGTCCTTGACGGACTTGAGCACCTCGAACTCGACGTTGTGCAACTCGCCGTCCTGGCGCGCCACCCGTCGGATGTAGACGTTCTGCACGATGTCCCGCGTCTGCGCGTCGATCAGCACCGGCCCGCGCGGGCTCTCGAAGGTCTGGCCCTTCATCGCCTCCAGCAGCGCGTCGCCGGTCTGGCCCTTCGTGCGCTGCAGCGCCGTGTACAGGATGCGCATGCCGTCGTAGCCGGCCACCGCCATGTAGTTCGGCCGCTTGCCGGCGTTGGCCTTCTTGAAGGCGGCGACGAACTTCTGGTTGGCTGTAGACGGGTGCGCCGCCGAGTAATGGTGCGAGGTGACGACACCCAACGCCACGTCGCCCATGTCGTTGAGGATGTCGTCCTCGGTCACGTCGCCGGTGGCGATGAGCCGGATGCCGGCCTTGTCCAGCCCGCGCTCGACGAACTGCTTCATGAAGGTGGTGCCCACGCCCGCCGGCAGGAAGACGAACACCGCGTCGGGCTGGGCGTCCCGCACGCGCTGCAGGAAGGGTGCGAAGTCCGGGTTGCGCACCGGCACGCGCAGCAGTTCCTTGACCGTGCCGCCGTTGAGCGTGAAGCGGTCGCGGAACGCCGTCTCGGCGTCGATGCCGGGGCCGTAGTCGCTGACCAGCGTGACCACCGACCGGATGCCGTTCTTCGGCGCCCACTCCGCCACGCCGATGGTGTTCTGCGGCAGGGTGAAGCTGCAGCGGATGAAGTAGGGCGAGGCGTCGATGACGCTGGAGGTGCCGGCCGACATGACGATGGTCGGCGTCCTGCTCTGCGTGGCCACCGGCCCGACGGCCAGCGCCAGCGGCGTCAGCACGAAGCCGCCCATCACCGCCACCTTGTCGTTGACGACGAACTCCTGCGCGATGCGGCGCGACTGGTCCGGCGTCGAGGCGTCGTCGCGGACCAGCAGTTCCACCTTGCGGCCGGCCACCGTGTCGCCGTGCTCGGCCTGGTACAGCCGTGCGCCGGCCTCGATCTGCTTGCCGGTGGAGGCGAAGGGGCCGGTCATCGACAGGATCAGGCCCACCTTCACCGGCGCGGCGGCCTGCGCCGACACGCCCAGCGGCAGCGCGGCCGCGGCACCCGCCGCCGCGCCCAGGGTCGTGTGCAGGACGAACTGCCGTCTCTTCATCGTCGCTCCTCGGTGTGGCCGGCGGTCGGCCTAAATCGTCAGCATGAAGATTGTCAGCATACGGTCGATCTGGTCGGACGAACTTCGGGCTTACCCGGGAACCCGACGCACCCGGCGTCGCGTCCGGGGGTGCTCAGCGCCGCACGGCTTTGCGCAGCGGTTTCAACAGCCGCTTGCGGACCTGCTTGCCTTCGGTCGCCAGCAGCCGCAGGTTGATGTCGTGCCGGGCCTCCGGGTCCATCCGGCCCCAGCGGGCGATCTCGGCGGCGGTGCGGCCGCAGCCCTTGCAGACGTCGTGGCGGTCGAGCTTGCACACGCCGATGCAGGGGCTGCGGGTGACGAGGAGGACCATGGCGTTGGTGGGAAGCGATGGGAGAAGGGTCAGGCCAGCGGCGCGCCCGCCAGTGCCCGCCGGCGCGGGCCGGTGGCGGGCCCGTCGCGGTGCGCCGGTGCGGGTAATCCTGGCACATCCCTTGCATTCGCCGGGCCCCGTGTCCTGACCAAACGGTCAAGATGTCGACCCAAGAACGACCGAGGAGGTGCCATGGCCGGCCACATCGTGCTCACGTCCCATCCGCGCAAGGCGGCGGCGGGCGACCCGCCGCCCATCCGCTGGGGGTGGCGACGCCGGCCGAGCGCGGCCCGGTGATCGCCAGCCTCACCGATCCGGCGCACCGCAACGCCATCGGCACCCACTCCGGCGCCTATGCCGTCTACCGCGCGCTGGCGGTGGCGGCCGGAGCGCTGCAGCGCGACCACCGGCCCGACCTGACCGACACCGCGCCGGCGGCCGACATCGGCCCGCACCCGCAGTGGTCGGAGCCGGGCCGCATCGTCTCGCTCGACCCCTGGGGCCACCTGGTGGCCAGCGCCTTCGCCGACCGCATCGCCGCCGGCGAGGACATCCGCCCGACCATCGCGGTCACGCGGGCGCACATCAACATGCCCGAGCTGCACGACGCGGTGCGCGCCGGCCGGCTGAAGCCCGACGGCGACATCCTGGACGCCGACGGCGACGTGAAGGTGACGAAGGCGGCGGTGGACCCGGTGTGGTGGCTGCCCGGCATCGCGGAGCGCTTCGGCATCAAGGAAAGCGCGCTGCGCCGCGGCCTGTTCGAGCACACCGGCGGCATGTTCCCGGAGCTGGTGACGCGGCCCGACCTGAAGGTCTTCCTGCCGCCCATCGGCGGCATGACGCTGTACTTCTTCGGCGACGTGGCCCAGCTGGGTCGGTCCGGCACCCGCATCGCCTGCCGGCTGCACGACGAGTGCAACGGCTCGGACGTCTTCGGCTCCGACATCTGCACCTGCCGGCCCTACCTGGCGCACGGCATCGAGGTGTGCATCGAGATGGCGCAGCAGGGGGGCGTCGGCCTGGTCGTCTACAACCGCAAGGAGGGCCGGGCGCTGGGCGAGGTGACCAAGTTCCTGGTCTACAACGCCCGCAAGCGCCAGGTGGGCGGCGACCGCGCGGAGACCTACTTCGCCCGCACCGAATGCGTGGCCGGGGTGCAGGACATGCGCTTCCAGGAACTGATGCCCGACGTCTTCCACTGGCTGGGCATCCGCCGCATCGACCGCTGGGCCAGCATGAGCAACATGAAACACGACGCGCTGGTGGCGCAGGGCATCGACGTGGTCGAGCGGGTGCCGATCCCGGACGAGCTCATCCCGGCCGACGCCCAGGTGGAGATGGACGCCAAGAAGGCCGCCGGCTACTTCGCCGAGGTGGTGCCCGACGAGGCCGAACTGGCGCAGCCGAAAGGGCGGGGGTTGGAGGCATGAGCGCGCCGGGCCGCTCCCCAGCGCGAATCCCGAAGCGCTTCGCGCGGAGGCGAGTCCAGTGACGGCTGAGGCGCTGCTCACGGCACAAGCCGTCAGGGCCCATGCCGAGCAGGTGCTGGCCGCGGTGCAGGCCGGCGGCTCGCGCCATTGGGCCTGGGACGGGTCCCGGCTCGAGGCCACCGCCGACTTCGTCGCCGACACCATCCGCCAGCGCTACCCGTCGCTTCAGGTGCCCTTCCACGCCCGCTGGCGCCACTTCGAGGCCGGTGGCACCGACCGCTGGGCCGCGTTGTCCGAGCGGCACGGCCTGCAGGGCGATGCCATGCGCGCCGAGCGGGCGCGGGTGCGCATCGACCTGGTCATCCCAAGCGTGCTGCTCGACGCCGGCGCCGGCGCCGACTGGCGGTACCGGGAGGACGATGGCGGCGTGCTGGCGCGCTCCGAGGGCCTGGGCGTGGCCAGCCTGGCGCTGTTCGCCGCCGGCACGCTGTCGGCCGATCCGCGGCAACCGTTGCGGGCCGACGCCACGGCGCTGCAGGCGGTGACACCCGACGCCATCGGCCGCGCCTTCCAGGTCGGGCCCGACAACCCGCTGGTGGGCCTGGACGGCCGCGCGGCGCTGCTGGCCCGGCTCGGCACCGTGGCCGCCGCCGCGCCGGCGGTGTTCGGCACGCCGGCGCGGCTCGGTCACCTGTTCGACCACCTGGCCGCCCGCGCGGTGGACGGCCGCGTCGACGCTGGCGACGTGCTGTCCACCCTGCTGCACGCCCTCGGGCCGGTGTGGCCCAGCCGCCATGCGCTGCAGGGCGTGCCGCTGGGCGACTGCTGGCCCTGCGAGCTGACCGGCGACGGCTGGCTGCCGCTGCACAAGCTGTCGCAATGGCTGACCTACTCGCTGCTGGAGCCGCTGGCCGACGGCGGCCTGCAGGTCACCGGTCTCGACGCGCTGACCGGCCTGCCCGAGTACCGCAACGGCGGCCTGCTGATCGACCTCGGCCTGCTGCGGCCGCGCGACCCGGGCTTCCTCGCCGGCACCTGGCGGGTCGACACGCCGGCGGTGGTGGAATGGCGGGGTCTGACGGTGGCCGCGCTCGACCGGCTGGCGGTCATGGTGCGCGGGCGCCTCGGCCTGTCGGCGGCCGATTTCCCGCTGGCCTGCGTGCTCGAAGGCGGCACCTGGGCCGCCGGCCGGCGGATCGCCGCCGAGCGACGCCCGGGCGGCGGGCCGCCCTTTGCCATTCACAGCGACGGCACCGTGTTCTGAGAGGACTTCTTCATGCCCCACGACTTCCCCACCCTCACCGTCGTCCGCCATCCGCTGGTGCAGCACAAGCTGACCTACATCCGCAGCCAGGACACCACCACCGAGAACTTCCGCCGCCTGCTGCGCGAGACCACGCAGATGCTGGCCTACGAGGCGACCAAGGACCTGCCCACCGAGCTGATCGAGATCACCACCCCCGTGGCGACCATGCGGTCGCCGGTCATCAGCGGCAAGAAGCTGTGCTTCGTCTCCATCCTGCGCGCCGGCAACGGCATGCTCGACGGCATGCTGGAGCTGCTGCCCGCGGCCCGCGTCGGTCACATCGGCCTGTACCGCGACCCCGGCACGCTGGAGCCGGTGGAGTACTACTTCAAGGTGCCCGACGACGTGGCCGAGCGCGACGTCATCGTGGTCGACCCCATGCTGGCCACCGGCAACTCCGCCGCCGCCGCGCTGGACCGGCTGAAGGAGTGCCGGGTGCAGACGCTCAAGCTGGTGTGCCTGCTCGCCGCGCCCGAAGGCGTCGCCAACGTCGCCGCGCAGCACCCCGACGTGCCCATCGTCACCGCCGCGCTGGACGAGCGCCTCAACGACCACGGCTACATCGTGCCGGGGCTGGGCGACGCCGGCGACCGCATGTTCGGCACCAAGTAAGACCTTTCCCACAGGAGCTGACCGATGAAGCACTGGAACCGTCGTCTTTCCCTGCAGGCCGTGCTGGCCCTGGCCGCCGCGCTCGCCGCCCCGCTGCCCGCACTGGCGCAGGCCAAGCTCAAGGTGGCCGGCATCTACACCGTGCCGGTGGAGCAGCAGTGGGTGTCGCGCATCCACAAGGCGCTGAACGCGGCCAAGGCCCGCGGCGAGATCGACTACGTGTTCTCCGAGAACGTGGCGAACGCCGACTACGAGCGGGTGATGCGCCAGTACGCCGAGGGCGGCCAGCAGTTCGTCATCGGCGAGTCCTTCGCGGTGGAGGCGGCGGCGCGCAAGGTGGCCAAGGAGTACCCGAAGACGGCCTTCCTCATGGGCTCGTCGGGCAAGCCGCAGGCGCCCAACTTCGCGGTGTTCGACAACTACATCCAGGAGCCGGCCTACCTGACCGGCATGCTGGCCGGCGGCCTGACCAAGTCCAACCTGATCGGCATGGTGGGCGGCTACCCCATCCCCGAGGTGAACCGGCTGATGCACGCCTTCATGGAAGGCGCGAAGGAGGTGAACCCGAAGGTGAAGTTCAGCGTCACCTTCATCGGCTCCTGGTTCGACCCGCCGAAGGCCAAGGAGGCGGCCTTCGCCATGATCGACAAGGGCGCCGACGTGATGTATGCCGAGCGCTTCGGCGTCAGCGACGCGGCCAAGGAGCGCAAGGTGCTGGCCATCGGCAACGTCATCGACACCCAGGCGCAGTACCCCGACACGGTGGTGGCGTCGGCCCTGTGGCACATGGAGCCGACGGTCGACGCGGCGCTCAAGAAGGTGAAGGACGGCAAGTTCACCGCCGAGGACTACGGCCCGCTGTCGATGATGAAGGTGGGCGGCTCGGCGCTGTCGCCGCTGGGCACCTTCGAGAAGAAGGTGCCGGCCGAGCTGATGGCCAAGGTCAAGGCCAAGGAGAAGGCCATCCTGGACGGCAAGTTCACCGTCAAGGTCAACGACGGCGAGCCGAAGTCGACGCCTTGATGCGCGGGCCGAGCGCCGGGCCGCTGCCAAGCCGGCCCGCCACCCCCTCGGGCGATCGACCGGCGGACCCGTCGGGCGAGGGGCCGGCATCCGCCGGTCCGGTGCTTCGGCTGGTCGGCATCACCAAGCGCTTCGGCCCGGTCACCGCCAACGACGACGTCTCGCTGGACCTGCACGCCGGCGAGGTGCTGGCGCTGCTCGGCGAGAACGGCGCGGGCAAGAGCACGCTGGTGTCCATCCTCTTCGGCCACTACGTGGCCGACGCCGGCCGCATCGAGGCCTTCGGCCGGCCGCTGCCGCCGGGCCGGCCGCAGGCCGCGCTGAAGGCCGGCATCGGCCTGGTGCACCAGCATTCGACACTGGCCGAGAACCTGTCCGTGCTGGACAACGTGATGCTGGGCACCGAGCCGCTGTGGCGACCGTTCTCGGCCCGTGCGGCGGCGCGCCGACGGTTGCTGGACACGGCGGCCCGCTTCGGCCTGGCGGTGCAGCCCGACGCCCGGGTGGCCGAGCTGTCGGTGGGCGAGCGCCAGCGGGTGGAACTGCTGAAGACGCTGGTGCGGGGCGTGCGCATCCTCATCCTCGACGAGCCCACCGCGGTGCTCACGCCGCAGGAGGCCGAGTCGCTGTTCGCCACGCTGCGGCAGCTGGTGGCCGCGGGGCTGGCCATCGTCTTCATCAGCCACAAGCTGGACGAGGTGCTGCGCGTCTCGCACCGGGTGGTGGTGCTGCGCGGCGGCCGGCGGGTGGCCACGCTGCCGGCGGCCGGCGCCAGCCCGGCGCAGCTGGCGGAGCTGATGGTGGGCCGCAGCGTGCAGCGGCCGTCGCGGCAGGCTCGGCCGGCCGGCGCGGTGGTGGCGTCGTTGGAGGGCGTCCGCGTGCGCGGTGGCGGGGCGCGGCCGCGGCTGGACGGCGTGTCGCTGCAGCTCGCGGCCGGTCGCATCACCGGCATCGCCGGTGTCTCGGGCAACGGACAGGCGGAACTGGCGGCGCTGCTCTGCGGCCTGCGGGTGCCGGACGAGGGCCGACTGCTGGTCGATGGCCGCGTGCTGCCGCCGCAGCCGCAGCGCTGGGTGGCGGCCGGCGTGGCGCGCATTCCCGAGGACCGGCAGGCCGTCGGCGTGGTGGGCGACCTGCCGCTGTGGGAGAACGCGGTCAGCGAGCGGCTGCGCAGCCCGGCGGTGTCGCGCTTCGGGCTGCTGAGGCGCCGCGCGGCGCAGGCGCATGCCCAGCGCCTGGTGCGGGCCTTCGACGTGCGCGGCACCGAGGGCCGCGGCGTGCACACCACCACCCGGGCGCTGTCGGGCGGCAATGTGCAGAAGCTCATCCTCGGCCGAGCGCTGTCGGGCGAGCCGGGCGCCGAGCGCGCGCCGCGGCTCATCGTCGCGCACCAGCCGACCTGGGGCCTGGACGTCGGCGCGGTGGCCGAGGTGCACCGCCGCCTGCTGGACGCGGCCGGCCAGGGCGCGGCGGTGCTGCTCATCTCCGACGACCTGGACGAGCTGTTCGCGCTGGTCGACGAACTCGCGGTGCTGCACCAGGGCCGGCTGACCGCCGCGCGGCCCGCCGAGGCGTGGAACCGCACCGAGGTCGGCCTGGCGATGGCCGGGAGCGAAGGGTCCCATGCGGCTTGAACGCCGCGCCGACGTGCCCCGCCTGGCGCTGCTGCTGGCGCCGCTGGCGGCGGTGGCGCTGACGCTGCTGCTGGCCTCCGCGCTGGTGGCCTGGGCGGGCGCGCCGGTGGGCCGGGCCTACGCGCTGCTGCTCGAAGGCGGCTTCGGCTCGCGCTTCGCCTGGGGCGAGACGCTGACCCGCGCCACGCCGCTGATCCTCACCGGCCTGGCGGCGGCGCTGGCCTTCAAGGCCCGGCTGTACAACATCGGCGGGGAAGGGCAGCTCTACCTCGGCGCGCTGGCCGCGGTGGCGGTGGGCGGGCTGCACGGCGGCAGCGGCTTCGACGGCGTGCCCGCGCCGCTGCTGTTCGGCCTGATGCTGCTGGCCGCCATGGCCGCCGGGGCGCTGCTGCTGCTCGGGCCGGCGCTGCTGAAGCTGAAGCTGGGCGCCGACGAGGTGGTCACCACGCTGCTGCTCAACTTCATCGCGCTGCTGTTCGTCAGCGCCATGCTCGACGGTCCGATGAAGGACCCCACCGCCATGGGCTGGCCGCAAAGCGTGGCGGTGGCCGACGCGCTGCAGTTCGAGCGGCTGATCGAACGCAGCCGCGTGCACCGCGGCCTGCTGCTGGCGCTGGCCGCGGCCTGCGGCCTGGCGGCGCTGATGCGCTGGTCGACCTTCGGCTTGGCCGTGCGGGCGGTGGGCGCCAACCCGCGCGCCGCCGCCTTCGCCGGCCTGGGCGTGGGCCGCACGGTGGTCGTCACCGCGCTGCTGTCGGGCGCGCTGGCCGGGCTGGCCGGTGCGCTGGAGGTGGCCGGCCGCACCGGCTACCTGACGCTGGACATGGCGCCGGGCGTCGGCTACTCCGGCATCGTCGTCGCCATGCTGGCGGGCCTGAACCCGCTGGCGGTGGTGCCGGCGGCGGTGTTCGTCTCCGGCATCCTGGTGGGGGCCGACGGCATGGGCCGCACGGTGGGCGTGCCCACCTACATCGCCGACGCCATCGTCGCCATCGCGCTGCTGGCGCTGCTGTTCACCTCGGCCGCGGCGGGCTGGCGGGTGCGCTGGGGCCGGGGCTGACGATGGACCTGCTCGCGGACACAGCGTTCTGGATCGCCGTGCTGCGCGTGGCCACGCCGCTGATCTTCGGCACGCTGGGCGTGCTGCTGTGCGAGCGCGCCGGCGTGCTCAACCTCGGCATCGAAGGGATCATGGTGGCCGGCGCCTTCACCGGCTGGTGGGCGGTGCATGCCGGCGCGCCGCTGTGGGGCGGGGTGGCGGTGGCGGCGTCCACGGGTGCCCTGATGGGCCTGGTCCACGCCGGCTTCACCGTGGGGCTGGGGGTGTCGCAGCATGTGGCCGGCCTCGGACTGACGCTGCTGGGCACGAGCCTGGCCAGTTATGCCTATCGGGTGTCCTTCCCCAAGGTGGACCGGCCGCCCACCGTCACGCCGTTCGCGCCGATGGCCGTGCTGCCGTCGCCGTTCAACATCCTGGGCGCGCAGACCGCGCTCACCCTGCTGGCGCTGGCCCTGGTCCCGCTGCTGGCCTGGGGCCTGAACCGCACGCCGCTGGGCCTGGCCCTGACCGCGGTGGGCGAGAACCCGCAGGCGGTGGACGGGCAGGGCCTGTCGGTGCGCGGCCTGCGCTGCGGCGCGGTGGCGGCCGGCTCGGCGCTGATGGCGGTGGGCGGCGCCTTCCTCACGCTGTCGGCCTTCAACGCCTTCTACTTCAACATGGTCAACGGCCGCGGCTGGGTGTGCGTGGCGCTGGTGGTGTTCGCCGCCTGGCGGCCGGGCCGGGCGCTGCTGGGCGCGCTGCTGTTCGCCGGCTTCGACGCGCTGCAGCTGCGCCTGCAGCAGACGCCGGTGTTCGGGCTCACGCTGCCCTACCAGCTCTACCTGATGCTGCCCTACGCGCTGTCCATCCTCGCCCTGGTGGTGATGGCGCGCCGGGCGGCGGTGCCGCGGGCGCTGATGAAGCCCTGGCGGCGTGGTGAACGATGAGGATGAACTGACCGATGCCACAAGTCGACTTGCTCCTTCGCCGCTGCACGCTGCCCCAGGGCGGCGCTCCGCAGGACATCGCCATCGCCGACGGCCGCATCGTCGAGGTCGGCCCGGCCTTGACAGCGCAGGCCGCCGAGGCAATCGACGGCCAGGGCTTCCTGGTCACGCCCCCCTTCGTCGACGCCCACTTCCACATGGACTCGACGCTGAGCTTCGGCCTGCCGCGCATCAACCAGAGCGGCACGCTGCTCGAGGGCATCGCGCTGTGGGGCGAGCTGAAGCCGCTGCTGCTGCAGGAGGCGATCGTCGAGCGTGCGCTGGCCTACTGCGACTGGGCGGCCGCGCGCGGGCTGCTGGCCATCCGCAGCCATGTCGACGTCTGCGACCCGCGGCTGCTGGCCACCGAGGCGCTGCTGCACGTCCGGCAGCGGGTGAAGCCGTACCTGGACCTGCAGCTGGTGGCCTTCCCGCAGGACGGCGTGCTGCGCTCAGCCGGCGCGATGGACACCCTGAAGCGCGCGCTCGACCTCGGCGTGGACGTGGTCGGCGGCATTCCGCACTTCGAGCGCACCATGGCCGACGGCGCGGCCTCGGTGCGCTGGCTGTGCGAGCTCGCGGCCGAGCGCGGCCTGCGGGTCGACATGCACTGCGACGAGACCGACGACCCGATGAGCCGGCACATCGAGACGCTGGCCGCCGAGACGCAGCGCCTGGGGCTGCAGGGGCGGGTGGCCGGCTCGCACCTGACCTCCATGCACAGCATGGACAACTACTACGTCTCCAAGCTCATCCCGCTGATCAAGGAGGCCGGTGTCGCCGCCATCGCCAACCCGCTGATCAACATCACCCTGCAGGGCCGGCACGACACCTACCCCAAGCGCCGGGGCATGACCCGGGTGCCCGAGCTGCTTGCCGCGGGCGTGCCGGTGGCCTTCGGCCACGACTGTGTGCTCGATCCCTGGTACGGCATGGGCTCGGGCGACATGCTGGAAGTCGCGCACATGGGCCTGCACGTGGCGCAGATGACCGGCCAGGCGGCGATGCGACAGTGCTTCGACGCGGTGACGACGACGCCGGCGCAGATCCTGGGCCTCGAGGGCTACGGCCTGCAACCCGGCTGCCGCGCGGACCTGGTGCTGCTGCAGGCGCGCGACCCGGTCGAAGCCATCCGCCTGCGCGCCACCCGGCTGCTGGTGATGAAGGCCGGCCGGGTGATCAGCCGCACGCCGGCGCAGGTGGCCACGCTGAGCCTGCCGGGGCAGGCGGAGAAGGCGGTGGACTGGCTGCGGCCGGCGGCCTGAGCGTCACCCTCGACAATCCCGGGTCCTGCGGCCATGGGCCGGGCACCCGCCTGGCTCCAACGGCCGTAGCCACCATGAGCCGCGACACCCCCTCCGACATCCCGCGCACCCGCCGCGTCCGGCCCGGCGCCCTGAGCGGCCAGAGCCCCGAAGCCGCCGCACGGCTGGCGCGCCGCAGCGCCGAACGCGAGGCGCTGGTCGCCTTGAGCGACAGCCTGGGCTTCCACGTCTACCCGGACAGTTTTCCGCTCGCCCGCAAGCTGGACCGGCAGGTCACGCTGTACGTCGGCCCGCCGAACAGCGGCAAGACCCACGCGGCCTTCGAGCGCCTGGCGCTGGCCGAGGACGGGGCCTACCTGGCGCCGCTGCGGCTGCTGGCGCTGGAAGGCCGCGACCGCCTGGAAGCGCGTGGCGTGCCCTGCACCCTGCTGACCGGCGAGGAACACGTGCCCGCCGAGGGCGCCCGGGTGGTGTCCAGCACACTGGAGATGGTCGACACCCGCCATGCGGTGGAGGTGGCGGTGATCGACGAGGCGCAGATGCTGTTCGACGCCGACCGCGGCTGGGCCTGGACGCAGGCCATCGTCGGCGTGCCGGCGGAGGAGCTGCTCATCATCTGCTCGGCCTTCGCGGTGGAGGCGATCACGCGGCTGCTCGGGGCCTGCGGCGAGAGCTGCCAGGTGCGCACCTTCGAGCGCAAGCAGCCGGTTCAGCTGCTGAAGACGCCGGTGCCGCTGCATGCGGTGAAGCGCGGCGACGCAGTGGTGGCCTTCAGCCGCCGCGAGGTGCTGATGCTGCGCGACCGCCTGGCCGAACACGGCCACCACCGGGTGAGCGTGATCTACGGCGCGCTGCCGCCCGAGGTGCGCCGGCGCGAGGCCGAGCGCTTCGCCGGCGGCGACGCCGACGTGCTGGTGGCCACCGACGCCATCGGCATGGGCCTGAACCTGCCGATCCGCCGCGTGCTGTTCAGCGCCATGACCAAGTTCGACGGCCAGGCCGACCGCGAGCTGACGCCGTCGGAGGTGTCGCAGATCGCCGGCCGCGCCGGCCGCTACGGCCTGCACGAGGAGGGGTTCGTCGGCGTGCTGCGCGAGGCCGATCCGGCGGACCTGCGCCTGCTGCAGCACCTGCTGCCGCAGGCGCCCACCGCGCCGCCCGGCTTCAAGGCGCGGGTGGCGCCGAACACGGCGCACGTCCAGGCCATCGCCGCGCGGCTGGGCCGCCACTCGCTGCGCGAGGTGCTGGGCGTGTTCATGGAGCAGTTGCAGCTGGACAGCGAGCACTTCGAGGTGGCGGCCCTGCAGCCGATGCTGGAACTGGCCGAGCACCTGGACCGGGCCGCCGCGCCGCTGCCGCTGCAGGAGCGCTTCGTCTACGCGCAGGCGCCGGTGGACGGCGATGCGCTGGTGCAGCGCGAGCACTTCCTGTCCTGGGCGGCATCGCATGCACGCAGCGGCCAGGCCGGCTGGCCCGACTTCCTGGACGAGACCGATGCCCACAGCCGGCTGGACCGGATGGAGCAGGGGTTGAAGCTGTGCTCGCTGTGGTTGTGGCTGGACCGGCGTTTTCCCGGCGCCTACGGCCATGGTGATGCCGTGCGCGTCCAGCGCGACGCGCTGAACGACGGCATCGAGCGCCAGCTCAAGAGCCGACGCCCGCTGTGGCAGGTGCCGCGTTCGCGGCGGGGTCCGCACCGCCGCTGGTAGGGGTGTCGGCGTCGGCGGCCTCGCGCCGCAGCGTCTCGGCGGCCGGGCTGCCCGGCGGTGCGCGCAGGGCCAGGCCGCCGGCTTGGCGCCCACCGGTCTGGCCGAGCGGGGGGCCATGGCGGACGCGGCGTGGCGTTCGCGCAGGCCGTCGATGCGCGCGCCCAGGTCGTCGGCGTCCGCCACCTTGTCGCGGTGGCGCAGCAGCGCACCGCGCGCCATGTCGACCAGCTTCAGGTTCAGCGTCTGCTCGCCATGGCGCAGCAGCTCGCGCACGCTGGTGGCGGGGTCGCCGGCCAGCGAATGGCTCATCGCCTGCTCGGCCAGGGCGGTGATGCGGTGGTGGGCCTCGCGCACCTGCTGCTCGAAGGGCGGGTGGGCGCTGGCCGTGCGGGCCAGCAGCTCCGACAGGCCGCGGGTGGTGCAGAAGCGCAGCGCCAGCGTGTCCACCCAGCGTTCGGCGTCGGGCAGCTGCAGTTCGGCGGCGGTGAGCTGGGCGATCAGCGACAGCAGGTTGCAGGCGGCCTCCACGTCCAGCGCCGGCGAGCGCAGGTCCTCGGCCAGGCTGCGCAGCTCGGCCACCACCGCGCCCACCTGCTTGGCCAGCATCAGCGACACCGCCCGCACGATGCCGTGGAAGCGCTGCAGCCGCTGGCTCTGGGGGGCACGCTCCAGCGCGTGCGCCAGGTTGTCCAGGCAACGCTGCAGGCCCTTGGCGTCGCGTGCCTGGAAGCGGGTGAAGGCCAGCAGCACCAGCGACTGGAAGTCGAACATCTGCGAGCTGATGCCCAGCGTGGTGGCGCGCTCCAGCGAGCGTGCGGCCTCCTCCGACTCGCCGAGGTAGAAGGCCAGCATGCCCTGCTTCTGCAGCCGCACCACCGAGCCGGGGGTCAGGTCGCAGGCCTGGCGGTAGGTGGCCAGCGCCTGCCCCAGGTCTCCCTGGTCCACCTGCAGCCGGCCCATCACGTCGTAGGCGTCGGCGTAGCTCGGCGCCTCGACCAGCAGCGATTCGAGGGTGCGCCGGGCCGGGCCGGTCTGCGCGTTGTCGATCTGCGCGCGGGCCACGCCGAGCTTGGCCCAGGGCAGGGCCTGGGCCTCGATGACCGCTTCGTAGAGCTTCTGCGCGGCCTCGGGCTGGTTCAGCCGCAGCAGCAGCTCGGCGCCGATGCGCGCGGCGTACAGCCAGTAGGGCCCCCGGTCCTGGAAGCGCTGCAGCGCCAGCCGGGCGGCCTGGTCGTGGTCGCCCTCTTCCATGGCGTCGAAGATGGGCTTGAGCGACAGCTTGCGCCGGCGTGCCTGCTGCAGCCGCACGCCCAGGTCCTTGGCGGTGTGCGGCTTGAGCAGGTAGCTGTCCAGCGCAGACTCGGCGGCGTCGGCCACCCGGTCGTAGGCCGCCTCGCCGGTGATCATGACGAAGACGGTGGCCAGCGGCAGCAGTTGCGCCCGGCGCAGGTCCTCCAGCAGGTCCTGTCCGCTGGAGCGTTCGCCGGGAAAGTGTTGTTCACACAGGACGATGTCGAACTCGCGCGCTTCCAGTTGCCGGCGGCCGTCGTGCAGGCGGCTGCACTGGACCACCGTCTGCAGGCCGAAGTCGCGCAGCTGCGCGGCCAGGATGCTGCGCGAGGTGGGGTTGGGATCGATCACCAGCGCCCGGCATTCGTGCATGCCGGCCGACGGGGCGGCGCGTGTCATCGCCGGCCCGGCAGGGCAGGGGGTCGGTCGGCGGCGGGCGTCGGCGGCATGGGGCTCCCGTGAAATGGTCGTTCTGCCCGGCCTATCGTCGGCCACCGCCGTCGCCTTGATCCCGGTCAACCCGGCCGCGGCGCCGGATCCGGCCTCTTTGTGACGCTTTTGTGAAAGCCGCCGCGCGCACCCGCGTCGGCTGGCTCACTGAACGAGCCTCAGACGACGAAGGCCGCCAGCGGTCGGCGTGGCGTGGCCGGGGCCGGTGCGGTGGGATGACCGATGCGGCAGAACATCTGCAGGGTGGGGTCGCCCCTCGGCCTGCGGCGCGCCGCGGCCCAGGGTCAGCCGGTGCGCCTGCTCGCGGCAGGCCGCCATCTCGGGGAATTCCTGCAGGGCCTGGCTCATCGGGTGCACCGCCACGCCCAGCGCGGTGGCCTGGAGCTGCAGCCGAACGTAGGCCCGCCCGGCGGCGACGGCGTCGGCGTGGCGCTGTGCCCGGGTCGCCAGCCAGACGAAGCCCATCGCGCTGTCGCTGTGGCCGCGGAAGCGGGCCATCATCTGGTCGTAGGCCGGGCTGCCCGGCGGGGGCGGGGCGCTGCGGTCGAACTGCCCGAGGGCGGCGGCGATGCGCGGCACGGCGGTGTTGATCGAGATGCCGTCGCGGTGGCGCAGGATCTCCGACGGCCCGACGCGGGTGAGGTGCACGCTCTCCATCACCGTGGCCGGGGTGAGCAGCTCGACCTTGGCCGATTCCCAGCACAGCCGGCGCAGGGCGGGCAGGCGATCGGCGTCCACCGTGCCGGCGCGGTCGACACTAGGACCGGCGGCGTCCAGCAGCGCGCGCAGCGTCGCCGGCGCCACGGGGCGGGCGGTGTCGTAGTCCGACTTCGGCGTGCGCCGGCGCAGCACCTGGGTGAACAGCGGGTCGGCCACACCGCCGGGCACCAGCCGCAGCCGGGCGACCGGCCGGCGGTCCCAGCCGTCCAGGCCGGCGGGCAGGGCGCCGTCAGGCCACAGCGCCACCTCGGCACCGAACCCCTGTTCGGCCAGCGCCATGACCAGCAGTTCGAGGAAGGCCCCGTGGCCGATGAGGATCTGGCGGCCGAACGGGTCGGTCTGCGGCAGCACCCGCTCGGGGTCGGTGTGAACGGTGATGACGCCCGGCTCGCGCAGGTCGGCCAGCCAGGGCTGCAGGTTGTGCGGGTTGGGCGCGGTGATGGCGTAGGCCAGCGCCCGGCGCCGCGGGTCGGCCTCGGCGGCCGAAGGCCCCTGCCAGGCTTCGACGGCCTGCGCCGGGTAGCCGCTGCGCAGCGCATACGCGCCGGCACCGGCCGCCGCGGCGGTGCACACGAGGCCGCCGCCGGCCAGGCGGATGAAGGTGCGACGTTGCATGGTGGTGTCCTTTCCTGGCGTCGAGGGGAGGCGATGGACAGGATTGTGGAAACCGGTCGTCTCTTCGACAATTGCATAACGGCGGCGAACAGCTATTTATCATTGAATAACCGATGACGCAGGACTTCGACTGGCGCCTGGTGCGTTCCTTCCTGGCGGCGCTGGAGCACGGCAGCCTGCTCGGCGCGGCGCGCGCCCTCGGCGCCAGCCAGCCGACGCTGGGCCGCCACATCGCGGAGCTGGAGGCGCAGCTCGGCGTCGCGCTGTTCGAGCGCACCGGCCGCGGCCTGCGGCCCACCGACATGGCGCAGACGCTGGCCGACGGCGCGCGCGCGATGGAGGCGGGTGCGCTGCAGCTGGCGCGCCGCGCGGCGGGGGCCGACGCGGCGGCCGGCGGCACGGTGCGGCTGTCGGCCAGCCAGCCGGTGGCCTGCCACCTGCTGCCGCCGGTGCTGGCGCGCATGCGCACCGCGCTGCCCGACATCCAGGTCGAGCTGGTGGCCAGCAACGAGGTGAGCAACCTGCTGCGCCGCGAGGCCGACATCGCGCTGCGCATGGTGCAGCCGCAGCAGTCGACGCTGCTGGCGCGCCGCATCGGTCGGGTGACGCTGGGTGCCTACGCCCACCGCGACTACCTGCAACGCCGCGGGGTGCCGAAGTCGCTGGCCGACCTGCGCGGCCATGACCTGATCGGCGGCGACCAGGGCCAGGACATCGTCAAGGGCTTCGCCTCGGCCGGCCTGGCGTTGACGCGCGAGGACTTCGTGCTGCGCACCGACGACCTGGTGGCCGGCTGGCAGGCGCTGCGCGCCGGCGTCGGCATCGGCTTCGTCGCCGATTACGTGGCGCGCGGCGATCCTGCGGTGGTGCCGCTGCTGCCGATGCTGAAGATCCCGCCGCTGCCGATGTGGCTGGTGTCGCACCGCGAGGTGCGCCACAGCCAGCGCATCCGCGCGGTGTGGGACTTCCTCGCGCAGGCCGTTCCCACGGCCCTTTGATCACGGCGAAGGTGGCGGCGGCGCCCGAAGCGCCGCCACGCCATCACTTGAAGATGTCCTTCACCCGGTCGGTCCAGCTCTTGGCGTTGGGCGAGTGCTTGTCGCCGCCCTTGCGGAAGGACTCGTCGAGCTCCTTCAGCAGCTTGCGCTGGTGTTCGGTGAGCTTGATCGGCGTCTCCACCGCCACGTGCACGTAGAGGTCGCCCGGGTACGAGGAGCGCAGCCCCTTGATGCCCTTGCCGCGCAGGCGGAAGGTCTTGCCGTGCTGGGTGCCCTCGGGCAGTTCGATCTCAGCGCTGCCGCCCAGCGTCGGCACCTGGATCGGGCCGCCGAGCGCCACGGTGGTCAGCCCCACCGGCACGGTGCAGTGCAGGTCGTCGCCGTCGCGCTCGAAGACCTCGTGCGGCTTGATGCGGATCTCGATGAACAGGTCGCCCGGCGGGCCGCCGTTGCTGCCCGGCTCGCCGTTGCCGGCCGAGCGGATGCGCATGCCCTCGTTGATGCCGGCGGGGATCTTCACCTCCAGCGTCTTCTGCCGCTTCAGCCGGCCCTGGCCGTTGCAGGTGGTGCAGGGCTCGGGAATGATCTTGCCGCTGCCGTGGCAGTTGGGGCAGGTCTGCTGGATGCTGAAGAAGCCCTGACGCATGTGCACCGCGCCGGCGCCGTTGCAGGTGCTGCAGGTCTTGGGCTGGGTGCCCGGCTTGGCGCCGGTGCCATGGCAGGTCTCGCAGGTGTCCCAGGTCGGGATGCGGATCTGGCTGTCCTTGCCGAGCGCCGCCTCCTCCAGCGTGATCTCCATCGTGTAGGACAGGTCCGAGCCGCGGTAGACCTGCTGGCCGCCGCGGCGCTGGCCGCCCGCACCGCCGAAGATGTCGCCGAAGATGTCGCCGAAGGCCTCGGCGAAGCCGCCGAAGTTCTCCGGCCCGCCGCGGAAGCCCGCGCCGCCCATGTTGGGGTCGACGCCGGCATGGCCGAACTGGTCGTAGGCCGCCCGCTTCTGCGGCTCGGACAGCATCTCGTAGGCCTCCTTGGCCTCCTTGAACTTGTCCTCCGCCTCCTTGGCCTTCTCACCCTGGTTCCGGTCCGGGTGGTACTTCATCGCCAGCTTGCGATAGGCCTTCTTGATGTCCTCGTCGCTGGCGTTTTTCGCCACCCCGAGAACCTCGTAGTAATCCCGCTTTGCCATGGTGTGCCCTGTCAAACGAAAGCCCCCGGGGGCTGCCGCAGCCCGCGGGGGTGGACCTTCTCACGCAACGGAACGCCGGGTCCGCCGCGGTGGCCGGTGGCCGGTCACTTGCGGTCCTTGACCTCCTTGAACTCCGCGTCGACGACATCGTCGTCGGCGCGGGCACCGGCCGCCTCGCCGCGCGGCGCCGACTGCGGACCGGCCGCGCCCGGGCCGTCGGCGCCGGGGGCGGGACCCCCGCAGCCGCGCCGGCGGCGCCGGCCGCCGCCTGCTGCTCGGCGTAGATTTTCTCGCCCAGCTTCTGGCTCACGGTCATCAGCGACTCGGTGCGGCCCTCGATGGCCTCCTTGTCCTCGCCCTTCAGCGCCTCTTCCAGTTCCTTCAGCGCGGCCTCGATCTTGTCCTTCTCGCCGGCCTCCAGCTTGTCGCCGTGCTCGCTCAGCGACTTGCGCACGCTGTGCAGCAGCGCGTCGCCCTGGTTGCGCGCCTGCACCAGTTCGAGCTTCTTCTGGTCCTCGGCGGCGTTGGCCTCGGCGTCGCGCACCATCTTCTGGATCTCCTCCTCGGTGAGGCCGGAGTTCGCCTTGATGGTGATCTTGTTCTCCTTGCCGGTGCCCTTGTCCTTGGCCGACACGTGCAGGATGCCGTTGGCGTCGATGTCGAAGGTGACCTCGATCTGCGGCAGGCCGCGTGGGGCGGGCGGGATGCCCTCGAGGTTGAACTCGCCCAGGCTCTTGTTGCCCGAGGCCATCTCGCGCTCGCCCTGGTAGACCTTGATGGTCACCGCCGGCTGGTTGTCGTCGGCGGTGGAGAAGGTCTGCGCGAACTTGGTCGGGATGGTGGTGTTCTTCTTGATCATCTTCGTCATCACGCCGCCCAGGGTCTCGATGCCCAGGGACAGCGGGGTGACGTCCAGCAGCAGCACGTCCTTGCGGTCGCCCGACAGCACCTGGCCCTGGATGGCGGCCCCGACGGCCACCGCCTCGTCGGGGTTGACGTCCTTGCGCGGCTCCTTGCCGAAGAACTCCTTGACCTTGTCCTGCACCTTGGGCATGCGGGTCATGCCGCCGACCAGGATGACGTCGTCGATGTCGCCGGCCTTGACGCCGGCGTCCTTGATGGCGGTGCGGCAGGGCTCGATCGTGCGCTCGATCAGGTCCTCGACCAGCGCCTCCAGCTTGGCCCGGGTGAGCTTGACGTTGAGGTGCTTCGGACCCGACGCGTCGGCCGTGATGTACGGCAGGTTGATGTCGGTCTGCGAGCTGTTGGACAGCTCGATCTTGGCCTTCTCTGCCGCTTCCTTCAGGCGCTGCAGGGCCAGCACGTCCTTGGTCAGGTCGACGCCCTGTTCCTTTTTGAACTCGGCGATGATGTAGTCGATGATGCGCTGGTCGAAGTCCTCGCCGCCGAGGAAGGTGTCGCCGTTGGTCGACAGCACCTCGAACTGCTTCTCGCCGTCGACGTCGGCGATCTCGATGATCGACACGTCGAAGGTGCCGCCGCCCAGGTCGTAGACGGCGATCTTGCGGTCGCCCTTGCTGGCCTTGTCCAGGCCGAACGCCAGCGCCGCCGCGGTCGGCTCGTTGATGATGCGCTTGACGTCCAGGCCGGCGATGCGGCCGGCGTCCTTGGTGGCCTGGCGCTGGCTGTCGTTGAAGTAGGCCGGCACGGTGATCACCGCCTCGGTCACTTCCTCGCCGAGGTAGTCCTCGGCGGTCTTCTTCATCTTGCGCAGCACCTCGGCGCTGACCTGCGGCGGCGCCAGCTTGTTGCCGCGCACCTCGACCCAGGCGTCGCCGTTGTCGGCGGCCGAGATCTTGTAGGGCATCAGGTCGATGTCCTTCTGCACTTCCTTCTCGGTGAACTTGCGGCCGATGAGCCGCTTCACCGCGTACAGCGTGTTGCGCGGGTTCGTCACCGCCTGGCGCTTGGCCGAGGCGCCGACCAGCACCTCGCCGTCCTCCTGGTAGGCGATGATCGACGGCGTGGTGCGCGCACCCTCGCTGTTCTCGATCACCTTGGTGGTGTTGCCCTCCATGATGGCCACGCAGGAGTTCGTGGTCCCGAGGTCGATGCCGATGATCTTGCCCATTGCTTGTTCTCCGGAAACTGGAATTCGGTTGTCGATGTAGTTGTGAATGTCGGCGGCATTTTCAAGCGCCGATGCCGGCGCGGGGGCGCCGGCGGCTCATGCGGCTACTTCGGCGCCGCCACGGTGACGAGGGCCGGCCGCAGCACGCGGTCGGCGATGAGGTAGCCCTTCTGCAGCACGGCGACCACGGTGTTGGGCTCCTGCTCGGCCGGGATGACGCTGATGGCCTGGTGCTGGTGCGGGTCGAACCGGGTGCCGGCGGGCGGGTTGATCTCCAGCACCTTGTGGCGCTCCAGCGCCTGTTGCAGCTGGCGCAGGGTGGCGTGCACGCCTTCCAGCACCTGCTCGGCGGTGGCCTGGGTGGTGGCCTGGGTGGCGATGGCGGCCTCCAGGCTGTCCTTGACGGGCAGCAGGCTCTCGGCGAACGCGTCGACGGCGAACTTGCGCGCCTTCGACACCTCCTCCTCGGACCGGCGGCGAACGTTCTCGGTCTCCGCCTTGGCGCGCAGGTAGGCGTCGGCCACCTCGGCGTGCTTGGCCTCCAGTTCCGCCAGGCGGGCCGCCAGGTTGGACTCGGCCGGCGCGTCGGGGGTCACGTCGGGCGCGCTGCCCTCGGCGGGGCTGACGTCGAGGATGGGGTCGTGGGAGGGCGTCTGGGGATCGGGGGTGCTCATGCGCGGCTCTTCTGAACGGGCGCCGACCGCGACGGAAACCCCGCCGCGGCCGGCAACAGCCGCGCAACTGGGGCCGCTCGACCCTGCTTCAAGAGGGGTCGGCAGGAATTTTTTCAGCCGTCCGTCCGGTCGAGGCTGGCGCTCCAGCGGTTCCAGTCCGCCAGGTCGCGCCGGTCGCGCTTGGTGGGTCGTCCCTGGCCGATGGCCAGCGCCGGCTCCGGCGCGAGCCTGCGCTGGGCGGCCAGGGCCTCGCGCCCGGCCACGCTCTCGTCCGTCTCCCGGTACAGCGCCTGGGCCACCGGCGCGGGGCCGCGCACCTGGCTCAAGCCCAGCACGACCACCGTCCGCGGCACGCTGCCCTGGCGCAGCGCCACCTCGTCGCCCGGCTTCACGCCGCGGCCGGCCTTGCCCGGCTGCCCGTTGACCTTCACCCGGCCGCGCTCGATCTCCTCCACCGCCAGAGCGCGGGTCTTGAAGAAGCGCGCCGCCCACAGCCACTTGTCGAGCCGGACGGCATCGGCGGCGTCGACGTCGGCGGCGGGCTTGCGGGAGGGTTTCATCGGCCAGACCGACGCTGCAAGCGGTGCGCCCGGTGGGGCCGTGCGGCGGCGCGGCCGGCCGTCACGCCGCCGCGCCGAGGGCGATCGCCCGCTCCCGCTGGGCGGCGCGCACCGGCGCCGGTGCCGCCGGCTGCATCGGCCAGCCGGCCAGGTGGTCCACCGCCACCTGGGCCAGCGCGGTGATCCAGCGCGGGTCGTCGTTCAGGCAGGGCACGTAGCGGTACTCCTCGCCGCCGGCCTGCAGGAAGGCGTCGCGCACCTCCATGCCGATCTCCTCCAGCGTCTCCAGGCAGTCGCTGACGAAGCCGGGGCAGGCGATGTCGATGCGCTTGATGCCGCCGGCGGCGAGCTGGCGCACCGTCGGCTCGGTGTAGGGCTGCAGCCATTCGGCCTTGCCGAAGCGGCTCTGGAAGGTGACGTGCAGCCGGGCCAGGGGCCACTGCAGCCGCTCCGCCAGCAGGCGGGCGGTCTTGTGGCATTCGCAGTGGTAGGGGTCGCCCAGCATCAGCGTGCGCTTGGGCACGCCGTGGAAGCTGAGCACCAGCCGCTCGGGCTGGCCATGGTGCGCCCAGTGCGTGCGCAGCCGCTGGGCCAGCGCCTCGATGTACAGCGGCTCGTCGTGGTAGCGGTTGACGAAGCGCAGCTCGGGCAGGTGGCGGGTGCGCCGGGCCCAGGCGGCCACGGCGTCGAACACGCTGGCGGTGGTGGTGGCGGAGTACTGCGGGTACAGCGGCAGCACCAGGATGCGGGTAGCACCTTCGGCCTTCAGCGCGTCGAGCTGGCTGGCGATCGACGGGTTGCCGTAGCGCATGGCATGGCGCACCACCACCGCATGGCCGCGCTCGCCGAGCCAGCCCTGCAGCAGCCTGGCCTGCACCGCGGTCCAGTGCGCCAGCGGCGAGCCGTCGGCGGTCCAGATGCTGGCGTACTTGGCGGCGCTCTTCTTCGGCCGCACGCGCAGGATGACGCCGTGCAGGATCGGTTTCCACAGCGCCGCGGGGATCTCGACCACCCGGGGGTCGGACAGGAACTCGGCGAGGTAGCGGCGCACCGCCTGCGGGGTGGGCGCGTCGGGCGTGCCGAGGTTGACCAGCAGCAGCCCGGTGCGCGCCGGTCGGCCGTGCTCGTACGTCGGGTCCAGCACGGGTTCGGCGGCGTATTTCATCGGCGGCGATTGTGCCGAAGGGGGTGCCGCGGCGCTGCGCCGCGGGCTTCAGCCGCGCAGGGCGTGCAGGTCGGCCAGCAGCCGCTGAAGGTCCAGCGGCTTGGTCCAGTAGCCGTGGAAACCGGCGGCCAGCGCGCGGTCGATGTCCTCCTGCAGCGCGTCGGCCGAGCACATGTAGGCCGGCAGCGCGGCGCAGGCGGGCAGGGCGCGCAGCCGCTGCAGCAGGGCGATGCCGTTGGTGTCGGGCAGGTGCGAGTCGAGCACCAGCACCTCGGGCTGCCAGTGCTCGACCAGGGCGAGCGCCTGGGCGCCGTCCTCGGCCACCTGCAGCTCGAAGCCGCCGGCCACCTTCAGCGCCTCCTCGAAGAGGATGGCGTTGATGCGGTTGTCCTCGACGTACAGCAGTTTCATCGCGGCGCGGCCGGCGGGCTGGGCAGGGTGTCCATGAAGATGAGGACCTCGAAGTCCAGGGTCGGGCCGCCGTCGCCCGGCGCGGCGCCCAGGCCGATGCTGCCGCGCCCGTGCAGGGTGCAGCTGCCGCGGCGCAGGCTGACGATCTCGCCGTCGCGGCCGAAGCGCACGTAGGTGCCGTTGTAGCTGAGGTCGGTGAGCTGGAAGCCGCCGCCGTGCCAGTCGATGCGGGCGTGCGAACGCGACACCCGGCTGTCGTCGATGCACCAGCTGGCCTGCGGGCTGCGACCAAGCACGATGGGCAGGTGCGGGCCGGCGAAGATGCGCTGCTGCTCGCCCCAGCCGAGGCGGATGCCCTCGGGCTCGCTGGCCGGGCCCATGTCGCCGAACTGGGTCGCGGCCAGGTCGCTGCGGCGCCCGTGGCTCATCGCATGCACCTGCACCGGCTCGGCCCGGCCGCGCAGCTGCACCCGGTCCAGCGCCCGCGCGCGGGCCAGCACCGCGGCCGGCAGGGTGGCGGCCACCTCGGCGGTCAGCAGCGTCTCGTTGTCGCCGGCGTGGTCGATCAGGCGGGCGGCGACGTTGACGGCGTCGCCGAAGCAGTCGCCGCCCATCTCGACCACTTCGCCGCAGGCCAGGCCGATCTGCAGCTTGAGGCCGCGCAGCCCGGCGGAGGCGCCGCGTTCGTGGCCGCGGCTGACCAGCCGGTCCAGCACCTCGTGCATCTGGTCGGCGGCGCGCAGGGCGGAGGGTGGATCGGTGAACACCGCCATCAGGCCGTCGCCCAGCGTCTTCACCAGCTTGCCCTGGCCGGGCGCGATGACGGCCGCGAGGGCGGCGATGGTGTGCGTGACCACCGAGGTCGCTTCGGCGTTGCCGAGCTGCTCGAACAGTGCGGTGCTGCCGCGCAGGTCGGCGAAGAGGATGGTGCGCTCGGCGATTTGCGTCATGGCCGCTGCGGTGGTTCGCGGCAGTTTAGCGGCGCCACAAAGAAGAAGCCCGCCGAGGCGGGCCCACCGGGACGGGTTCGCGCCAGCGAACCCGCTTCTCGGTCTGCTTACAGGTTGTCGAGGTAGGTGCGCAGCTTGTCCGACCGGCTCGGGTGCTTGAGCTTGCGGATGGCCTTGGCCTCGATCTGCCGGATGCGCTCGCGCGTCACGTCGAACTGCTTGCCGACTTCCTCCAGCGTGTGGTCGGTCGACATCTCGATGCCGAAGCGCATGCGCAGCACCTTGGCCTCGCGCGGGGTCAACGAGTCGAGGATGTCCTTGACCACGTCGCGCAGACCGGCCTGCATGGCGGCGTCCACCGGGGCCACGTTGTTCGTGTCCTCGATGAAGTCGCCCAGGTGGCTGTCGTCGTCGTCGCCGATCGGCGTCTCCATGGAGATCGGCTCCTTGGCGATCTTCATGATCTTGCGGATCTTGTCCTCGGGGATCTCCATCTTCTCGGCCAGCGTCGGCGCGTCGGGCTCGAAGCCGAACTCCTGCAGGTGCTGGCGCGAGATCCGGTTCATCTTGTTGATCGTCTCGATCATGTGCACCGGGATGCGGATGGTGCGCGCCTGGTCGGCGATCGAGCGGGTGATGGCCTGGCGGATCCACCACGTCGCGTAGGTCGAGAACTTGTAGCCGCGGCGGTATTCGAACTTGTCCACCGCCTTCATCAGGCCGATGTTGCCTTCCTGGATGAGGTCGAGGAACTGCAGGCCGCGGTTGGTGTATTTCTTGGCGATGGAAATGACCAGGCGCAGGTTGGCCTCGATCATTTCCTTCTTCGCGTCGCGGCTCGCCTTCTCGCCCTCGTTCATGCGGCGGTTGATCTCCTTCAGGTCGTCCAGCGGCACCACCGCCCGGCTCTGCAGGTCGATCAGCTTCTGCTGCAGTTCCTGCACCGCCGGCAGGTTGCGGCTCAGCACGGTGCTGTAGTTCTTGCCCGCCTGCACTTCCTTCTCGGCCCACTTCAGGTTCAGCGCGTTGGGCGGGAAGGACTTGATGAACTGGTCCTGCGGCATGCCGCACTTGTCGACCACGATCTTGCGGATCTCGCGCTCGTAGCGGCGCACGTCGTCGACCTGCGAGCGCAGGATGTCGCACAGCTTCTCGATGGTCTTCACCGTGAAGCGGATGCTCATGATCTCGGCCGAGACCGCCATCTGCGCGCGGTTGTAGGCCGGCGACTTGTAGCCGTCGCGCTCGTAGGCCTTGCGCATGGCGTCGAAGTGCGTGTTCAGCGCGTCGAACTTCTGCAGCGCGGTGGTCTTCAGCTCCTCGAGCTTCTTGGTCAGCGCCTTGCTGCCGCCCTGGCCGTCGTCGTCGTCCTCTTCGTCGAACTCGTCGAAGTCCTCCTCGGCGACGTAGTCGTCGGCCTCGTCGTCGGAGACGAAGCCGTCGACCACCTCCGAGATCTGCATCTCGCCGGCGCGGATCTTGGCCGCCATGGCCAGGATCTCGGCGATGGTGGTCGGGCTGGCGCTGATGGCCAGCATCATCGCCTGCAGGCCGCCTTCGATGCGCTTGGCGATCTCGATCTCGCCCTCGCGCGTCAGCAGCTCCACCGTGCCCATCTCGCGCATGTACATGCGCACCGGGTCGGTGGTGCGGCCGAACTCGGAGTCGACCGTCGACAGCGCCGCCTCGGCGGCCTCCTCGGCCTCCTCCTCGGTGGCGGTGGTGGTCGAGCCGCCGGCGATCAGCAGGGTGGCGGCGTCGGGCGCCTGCTCGTAGACCGCGATCCCCATGTCGTTGAGCATGGAGATGATGGCCTCGAGGATTTCCTCGTTGACCAGCTTCTCGGGCAGGTGGTCGTTGATCTCCTGGTGCGTCAGGAAACCACGGGTCTTGCCCATCTTGATGAGGGTCTTCAGCTCCTGGCGGCGCTTGGCGACTTCCTCTTCTGTGAGCTGGGTCTCGTCGAGGCCGAACTCGCGCATCAGCGCGCGCTCCTTGGCGCGGCTGACCTTCATGCGCAGCGGCTTGGCCTTGGCCTCTTCCTTGTCGTCGGCCACCTCGGCGGTGACCTCCTCGGTCTCGGCCTCGCCCTCGAGGTCGGTGTCGACCTCGGCGATCTCGTCATCGAGCAGCGGGCCCGTCTTCTTGGCCTCGTCCTTCGGCTTGCGACCCGGCTTGCCCTTGGCCTCGACCTCGGGCTTGCCGGCCTTGGCGGCGGGCTTCGACGTGGCGACGGCCTTCGTCTTCTTCACCTCCTCGGCGGCAGCGCCCTTCTTCGCGGCGGGCGTCTTGGCAGGCGCCGTCTTGGCGATAGAAGGTGCGGCGGCGGTCTTCTTGGCGGTCATGCGGGTCCTTCGCGTCGGATCTCTAGGGGAGGCGGGGCCATTGCGGTGCCCGGACGACGCCCGTCACGAACCGTCCCCTTCACCAGGGGCGGCACGCCGCGACGGCGCCGACCGGCGGCAACCGTCCTCGGCCGGGGACCGCGGGCGGGAGGCCGCGCGGCACCGGGACACAAGGCGTCGGGCAGGCAAGATGGCGTGGACGTGTTGAGGAGCAGCCCTTGCGGGGGAGGTGGCCGACTTGACCCTTGTCCAGGGTGGCCGATGCCGGAGGTGCTGCCGTCACTCTTGCCGCTGCAACGAACCCGCGATTGTCTCCCATGTAGGGCTTGCCGTCAAAACCGCAAGGGTTTCGCGGCTCACCGGCGGCCCAGCACCTTGTCGATGTCCGGCTGCTGTTGCGCCCGGCGCAACTGGTGCAGCGCCTGGTCGAGGTCCTCGCGCAGCGGCTCGATGGCAGGGTCGGCCTCGTCGGCCAATGGAGCGGCCTGCGCGGCCCAGGGTTCCGCCGGCAACGCCATGCGAAGCGCCGGCCAGGGCTGGTGGCCGTGTTCCAGCAGGTGGCGGTCGAGCCAGGCGAAGGCGGCGGCGTGCCAGCCGGGCAGGGCGCAGAGCTGCTCGTGCACCTCGGCGGTGAGCTCCTGCCACCAGTCGCTGCGCAGCAGCAGCAGCTGGGCCACGTTGTCGGCCGGCTGCCGGGTGCGCGCCCGCAACGGCGGGCCGGGTGGGCGGCGGTCGCCACGGTCGCGACCCTCGCGGCCGTCGCGGCCCCGCCAGCCGCGGCGCTCCGGGCCGCCACCGTGGCCCGCCGGTGCCGGCGCGGCGGCCGCCGGTGCCGCGCCCCACAGCCGCAGCAGCTCGTCGGTGGGCAGCCGGCCCAGTTCGGCCAGTTCGCCGAGCAACTGCGAGCGCAAGGCCCCCTCGGGCAGCGCCTGCCACAGCGGCCGCGCCTGCGCCAGGAAGCGCGCCCGGCCCTCGGCGGTGCCCAGGTCGGCGTTGTCGCGGGCGGTCTCGATCAGCTGGCGCGACAGCGGCACCGCCGCGGCGACCTGGCGCTCGAAAGCCTCGGCGCCGAGCGCCCGGATGAAGGAGTCCGGGTCGTGCTCGGGCGGCAGGAAGAGGAAGCGCACGGTGCGCAGGTCGGTGGCGTGCGGCAGCGCCGCCTCCAGCGCCCGGGTGGCGGCGCGGCGGCCGGCGGCGTCGCCGTCGAAGCTGAAGACCACCGAGTCGGTGAAGCGGAAGAGCTTGCGCACATGCTCCTCCGTGCAGGCGGTGCCCAGGGTCGCCACCGCGTTGGGAAATCCGAGCTGCGCCAGCGCCACCACGTCCATGTAGCCCTCGACCACCAGCGCATAGCCCTGGGTGCGCATGGCCTGCCGGGCCTCGAACAGCCCGTACAGCTCGCGGCCCTTGACGAAGACCGGCGTTTCCGGCGAGTTGAGGTACTTCGGTTCGCCGCCGTCGAGCACCCGGCCGCCGAAGCCGATCACCTCGCCGGTGACCGCGCGGATGGGGAACATCACCCGGTCGCGGAAGCGGTCGTAGCGCTTCTGCTCGGCGGGGTCCTGGTCCTCCCCCTGCACGATGACCAGGCCGGCCTCGACCAGCTGCGGGTCGTCGTAGCGCGGGAAGGCGCTGGCCAGGCTGCGCCACCCCTCAGGCGCGTAGCCCATGGCGAAGCGACCGGCCACCTCGCCGGTGAGCCCGCGGCCCTTCAGGTAGCCGATCGCCTTCGGGCTGGCCTTGAGCTGCTTCCGGTAGTGCTCGGCCGCTTTGTGCAGCACCTCGGTGAGCGTGGCCTGCCGCTCCTTGCGCTGGGCCGCCTCGGCGCGTTCTTCCGGGCTGCGGCTGTCCTCGGGCACGGTCAGGCCCGCCATGCCGGCCAGCTCGTGCACCGCGTCGACGAAGCCGAGGCCGGCGTACTCGGTGAGGAAGCGCAGCGCGTCGCCGTGCACGCCGCAGCCGAAGCAGTGGTAGGTCTGCCGCGCCGGGCTGACGGTGAAGCTGGGCGACTTCTCGGCATGGAACGGGCAGAGCCCCTTGTGCAGCGCGCCGGCCTTGCGCAGCTCGACATGGCGGCCGACCACCTCGACCACGTCGATGCGCGACAGCAGCTCCTGCAGGAAGGACGGTGGGATCACCGACCAAAGTCTAACGAGCGACCTGCGCGGCCTCGCCGGCGGCGAACGGCCCCTTGTAGTCGCGCACCCAGCGGAACACCTCGTGCGCCGGCATGGGGGCCGACAGGCCGCGGCCCTGGCCGATGTCGCAGCCCAGCTCGATGAGGGTGCGCGCCTGCGCCGGCAGCTCGACGCCCTCGGCCACCACCGAGCAGCCGAAGGTGCGCGCCAGGCCGATCACGCCCTGCACGATGGCCAGGTCCTGGGTGTCGTCCAGCATGTTGTGGACGAAGCTGCGGTCGATCTTGAGCACGTCCACCGGCAGCTGCTTGAGGTAGGTGAGGGTGGAGTAGCCGGTGCCGAAGTCGTCCAGCGAGAAACGCACGCCCAGCCGGCGGCAGCGCTCCATCAGCGCCGAGGTGTAGGCCACGTCGGCCAGGGCGGCGGTCTCCAGCACCTCCAGCTCCAGCCGCGCGCCCAGCGGCCGCGGGTGGCGGGCGAGCAGTTCCGTCAGCCGCTGCACGAAGTCGGGCTCCTGCAGGTGGCGGGCGGAGACGTTGACGCTGATCGACAGGTCCAGCCCCATGCGCTGCCAGTGCGCCAGCTGCTCGAGCGCGTGCTCCAGCACCCAGTCGCCGATGCTGGCCGACAGGCCCGTGGGCTCGATCAGCGGCAGGAACTGCGCCGGCGGCAGCAGGCCGTGCTCGGGGTGGTTCCAGCGCAGCAGCGCCTCCATGCCCAGCACCAGCCCGCGCCGCATGTCGACCTTGGGCTGGTAGTGCAGCACCAGCTCCTGGTGGTCGAGCGCGTCCTGCACCCGGCCGATCGCCATCACGCGTTCCTCGGTGCGCCGGCTGTTCTCCGGGTCGAAGAAGACGTAGCCGTTGCGGCCGCTCTGCTTGGCCGAGTACATCGCGTGGTCGGCATGGCGCAGCAGGGTGTCGGCGTCGCTGCGGTCCAGCGGGTAGACGGTGGCGCCGACGCTGGCGGTGACCACCACCGGGTCGGCGTCGGGGTCCACCGAATAGGGCATGGTGATCACGCGCAGCACCCGTTCGATGGCCAGCCGGGCCTCGTCCAGCGTGTTGGCGCGCAGCAGCAGCACGAACTCGTCGCCGCCCAGGCGGGCGGCGGCGTCCGACCACAGCGCGTTGCTGCGCAGCGCGCCGCGCAGGCGGCCGGCCAGCTCGACCAGCAGCCGGTCGCCGGCGGCGTGGCCGAAGCGGTCGTTGACCGGCTTGAAGTGGTCCAGGTCGAGGTAACACACCGCCAGCAGGAACCCCTCGCGCTCGCTGGCGGCCATCACCTCGCTGAGCATCTGCGACATGCGGGCGCGGTTCGGCAGGCGGGTCAGTTCGTCGAAGTGCGCCTGGCGCTCCAGCCGCTCGCGCTGCTGGCGCTGCTCGGTGATGTCCGAGATGACCAGCGCATGGAAGCGCACCCGCCCGTCGGCGCCCTGCACGGTGGAGATGGTGACCTGCAGCGCGCACAGCTGGGGCGGACCGCCGGGACCCGGCGGCCGGGGCACCAGCATCTCGCCCCGCCAGGTGCCCGAGGCGCGCAGGCTGGCCCACATCGCGGTGTGCTGGCGCCGCGTCGCCTCGTCGGCCCCCGCGGCGTCGAGCAGCGCGGGCACCCGGCCGATCAGCGCCTGGCGCGGCACGCCGGTGATCTGCGAGTAGGTCGGGTTGGCGTCCAGCACGCGCAGCTCGGCGTCGGTGATCAGCAGCCCCTCGTGCAGGTGCTGGAACAGGCTGGCCGACAGGCGCTGGCGTGCCTCGGCCTCGCGGCGTTCGCTGATGTCGGCCAGGGTGGCAACCAGCCGCTGCAGCCGCCCGGCGGCATCGCGCTCGGCGGCCAGCAGGTGAAGTTCGACCCAGCGGTGGTCGCCTCCGGGGCCCAGCCGCAGTTCCAGGCGGGCGGTGTCGCGGCCGCCGGTGGACAGGCCTTCGATCGCCGCCCGCACCCGGCCTGCGTCGTCCTCGTGCACGGCGCGCAGCCAGGCGTCGGGGGTCGGGGCGTCGGCGCCCGACGCCATGCCGAGCAGGTCGCGCCAGCGCCGGGAGAGGTAGGCGCCGTGCTGCGCCAGGTTCCAGTCCGCCACGCCGAGGTCGCTGCCTTCGAGGGCGCGCTGCCAGCGGTCCTCGTTGCGGGCCATCTCCTCGGTCAGCGCGGCCGTCACCAGCGACGACACCGCCAGCAGGCCGAGGTAGGCGGCCAGCAGCGCCAGGCCCTGCGCCGGGCTCTGCGCCTGGGCGAACGGGCCGGCGCCGGCGGCGGTCAGCAGCAGCCCGCCGACGGCGAGCACCAGCACCATCAGCGCGGGCAGCGCCGCGCCGTGCCGCAACGCCAGCCAGCACAGCAGCACGTGCGGCACGAAGGCCAGCGGGGTGAGGTGGGCCGGGGTGTTCTGGCCCTCCACGACGAAGGCGGCCACCGCCATCGCCAGCAGCGCCAGCGAACCCAGCCAGGCCGAACGGGCCCGCGGGCCGGTGAGCGACTGCCGAAGGCCGGACCTGCTGCTCACCAGCAGCGGCACCGCCACCAGCAGCACCGCCAGCGCCTGGCCACCCCAGGCCACCAGCCAGGTCGCGGCCTGCGGCGCCGCGACCAGCCCGCGGAACCAGAGCCAGCCCACATGCCCCGCGGACGCCGGCAGCGCCAGCACGACGCCGGCCGTGGCCACCCGCAGCAGCTGCCGCACGTCCAGGCTGCCGTGGCCGACGAACCGGCGAAGCCCTCGGGCCGCGAGCAGCGCGACCGCGAGCGGCCAGCCGACGACACCGAGCAGGTCGACGCCGTCCATGCCGAGCGCCAATGCCGGCAGGGCCAGCCCGGCGACGCAGGCCGGCAGCAGCCACCGGCCCCAGCGCAGCAGGGCGGCGAGCGCGATCGCGAACGGCGCGCCCAGCAGCAGCGGCTCCGGCCCGAGCGCGGCGAAGCGCTGGCCGAGCACGGCGCAGACGGCGTAGGCGACGAGCACGGCCGCGCTGCCCCACGCACGCCGTTGCCAGTGCAGGCGGGCGGCAGGGCGTGGGGCGGCGCGGCTGGCGCCGGCGGGCATCACGTGCGGTACCGGGACGGACACGGGCAGTCGCGAAGCCCGGAGAACGCGCGGGCGATGGAGTGGGAACAAGAAGGCCGGTCCAAGGACCGGCCGGTGCGAAGCCGGTGACGCCGGCGCTGCGATGCTAGCAGTGGGCGGGACGCTGGGGCACCCCGGGATGCGGGCGGCGACGCACGCCGCGGGGCGCCGCCATCAGACCGAGAACTCCTCGATCTTGTGCCCGGCGGCCAGCGCGTTCTTCAGCCAGTTCGGCTGCAGGCCGCGGCCGGACCAGGTTTCGCCGGTCTGCGGGTTGCGGTACTTCGGCGCGACCTTGCGGCCGGCGGCGGCGCCGCGCGGCGCCGCCGCGGGTTTGCCGGCAATATCGGCGGCGGTCAAGCCATATTCGGCCATGAGGGATTTGACCTTGGCGATCGCGTCCGTTCGCTCCTGCCGTTGCGTCTCGGCGATCTGCTTTTCGAGGCTGGCTTTTTGTGCCAGCAGTTCCTGCAGTGTGGGCAAAGCGGTCTCCTCAATGAAAAACGGCACGGCGAATATTATCACCGTGCCGTTCCGGTCGGAGACAAAAGGTCAGCGGAAACCCACCCGGTCCAGCATCTGCTGCACCCGCACCTGGTTGGCGCCGATCGACGAAACCGGAATCGTCTCCGACTTGAAGCTGCCCAGCGCCTGCAGCGCCGGGTTGTCGGGTTTGAGTCCCGGCACCGCCGGCCATTCGTTGTTGCCGTTGGCGAAATAGGACTGCGCCGAATCGCTGGCCAGGTACTCCAGGAAGCGCACCGCCGCGGCCCGGTGCGGCGCGTGCCGCGCCACCGCCCCGCCGGCGATGTTGAGGTGCGTGCCCCAGCTCTGCTGGTTCGGGAACACGACGGCCACCTTCTCGATGGCCGCCCGGTCGTCCGGGTTGCTGGAACGCATCATCCGCGCGACGTAGTAGCTGTTGCTCAGCGCCACGCCGCATTCGCCGCTGGCGACCGCCTTGATCTGGTCGGTGTCGCCGCCCTTGGGCGCCCGGGCCATGTTGTCGTTGACGGCCTTCAGCCAGGCCTCGGTCTTCTCAGGGCCGAGGTGCTCCAGCACCGCGCCGAACAGCGACAGGTTGTACGGGTGGGAGCCGCTGCGCGTGCACACCTTGCCCTTGAGCTTGGGGTCGGCGAGTTTTTCATAGCTGTCCACGTCGCCGCGCGCCAGGGCCAGCTTGTTGTAGACGATCACCCGCGCCCGGGTGGAAAAGCCGAACCACTGCGAGCCGGTGCCCTCGTCCTTTCCGCGCAATTGGGCTGGAATGCGGGATTCCAGCGTCGGGCTCTTGACCGGCTGGAACAAACCGTCCACCTCGGCACGCCAAAGCCGCGCCGCGTCCACCAGCAGCACCACGTCGGCCGGACTGGAACTGCCTTCGCTCTTCAGCCGCGCGAGAATTCCCGCGTCATCGGCGTCGACCCGGTTGATGCGAATCCCGGTGGCCTTGGTGAAGTTGTCGTACAGCGCCTCGTCGGTGGAATAGTGACGGGCGGAATACAGGTTCAGCACCTGCTCCTGGGCGGTGGCGGGCAGGGCCAGGGCAAAGCCGGCCACGGTGGCCGCGAAGGCGAAAGCGCGTCGAGCGAGGGTCATGCCGGTCCATCGAACTGAAGGGACCGGCAGTGTAGTTGAACGAGAACGATTCTCGTTATATGGCCCGTGGCTCAGGTGGGCGACGGTGGCACGTAGCCCGCCGGCTGCTCGACGGCGCCGCCGAAGAAGAACTGCTCCATCTGCCGCGCCAGGTACTGGCGGGCGCGGGCGTCGGCCAGGTTCAGCCGGTTCTCGTTGACCAGCATGGTCTGGTGGCGCTTCCACAGCTCGAAGGCCTCCTTCGAGATGTTGTCGTAGATGCGCTTGCCCAGCTCGCCGGGGTAGGGCAGGTACTCCAGGCCGTCGGCTTCCTTCTTCAGGTACTGGCACTGCACGGTACGGGGCATCGGGTTCTCTCCGTTTGAGGGTTCAGAGTTTTTTCACGAGGACCTGCGATCGCCGGTCCCAGTTGTAGTGGCGCTTGCGGGCGTCGGGCAGCCAGTCGGCGTCGACCTGCTGGAAGCCGCGCTTCAAGAACCAGTGCATGGTGCGCGTCGTCAGCACGAACAGCGAATCCAGCCCCATCGACCGCGCCCGCTGCTCGATGCGCTTGAGGATGCGCTCGCCATCGCCCTGGCCCTGCACCGCGTCGGAGACGGTGAGGGCCGCCATCTCGCCGGTGCGGGTCTCCGGGTAGGGGTGCAGCGCGGCGCAGCCGAAGATGACGCCGTCGTGCTCGATCACGGTGTAGTGGTCGATGTCGCGTTCGATCTCGGTGCGGTCGCGCTTGACCAGCGTGCCGTCCCGCTCGAAGGGCTCGATCAGCTGCAGGATGCCGCCGATGTCGTCGGCGGTGGCCTCGCGCAGGCTCTCCAGCTTCTCGTCGACGATCATGGTGCCCACCCCGTCGTGGGTGAACACCTCCATCAGCAGCCCGCCGTCGACCTGGAAGGGCAGGATGTGCACCCGCTCCACGCCGTGCTCGGCGGCCTTCACCGCGTGCTGCAGGTAGAAGGCGGTGTCGGTGGGCTGCTTGGGGTCGGGCAGCGACTGCAGCAGGCGCCGCGCCTCGGCGAGCGCCAGCTCCTGGTCGATCTCGCGCTCGTCGTCGCTGGGGTCGGCGGTCGGGTCCAGCGGCACGCCGCGCACCTCGGTGATGAAGATCAGCTTGTCGGCCTGCAGGCTGATGGCGGCGCTGGTCGCCAGGTCCTCCATGCTGAGGTTGAACGCCTCGCCGGTGGGCGAGAAGCCGAAGGGCGACAGCAGCACCAGGGCGCCCGCCTCCAGCGAACGGCGAACGCCCAGGCCGTCGATCTTGCGCACCAGGCCGGTGTGCTGGAAGTCGACGCCGTCGACGATGCCCACCGGCCGGGCGGTGACGAAGTTGCCGGAGATGACGCGGATCTGGCTGCCGGCCATCGGCGTGTTGGGCAGCCCTTGCGAGAACGCGGCCTCGATCTCGTAGCGCAGCTGGCCGGCGGCCTCCTGCGCCGCGTCCAGCGCCGCCGCGTCGGTGATGCGCATGCCGTGGCTGAAGCGCGAGACCACGCCCTTGGCGGCGAGCTGCTCCTCCACCTGCGGGCGGAAGCCGTGCACCAGCACCACCTTGATGCCCATGGCGTGGATCAGCGCCAGGTCCTGCACGAAGGTGTTCAGCTTGCCGGCGGCGATCAGCTCGCCGGCGATGCCGACGACGAAGGTCTTGCCGCGGTGCGCGTGGATGTAGGGCGCCACCGAACGGAACCACGGCACGAAGGTGTGGGGGAAGACCAGGCTCATCGCGGCGACGGCTTCGTGGCGGTGGAGGGAGCCTCGGCTCCCGAAGGGCGGGCATTGTGCAGCATGCAAAACGGCCGCAGAGGCGGGGCCGATAATCCGCGCCCCTCATGAAACCGGCGCTTCCCCCCATCGACCGCACCGTGCGTCCCGACCGCGAGCGCGCGGCACCCGTCCCCGGCGCGGAGCGGCAGCGGCGCGCCCCGCGCCCCGCCACGCCGGTGCCGCCGATCGCCTTCCCCGAGTCGCTGCCCGTCAGCGCCCGCCGCGACGAGATCGCGCGGGCGATGCAGGACCACCAGGTGGTGATCGTCAGCGGCGAGACCGGCTCGGGCAAGACCACGCAGCTGCCCAAGATCGCGCTGTCGCTGGGCCGCGGCCGCGGCGCCGGCGGCGCGGGGCTGATCGGCCACACCCAGCCGCGGCGCATCGCGGCGTCGTCGGTGGCCAAGCGCATCGCCGAGGAGTTGGACTCGCCGCTGGGCGAGGTGGTGGGCTACAAGGTGCGCTTCCAGGACCGGCTGCAGCCCGGCGCCTCGGTCAAGCTGATGACCGACGGCATCCTGCTCGCCGAGACGCAGACCGACCCCGAGCTGCGCGCCTACGACACGCTCATCATCGACGAGGCGCACGAGCGCAGCCTCAACATCGACTTCCTGCTCGGTTACCTGCGGCAGCTGCTGCCGCGGCGGCCGGACCTGAAGGTGGTGATCACCTCGGCGACCATCGACGCGGAGCGCTTCGCCAGGCACTTCGCCGGCGCCGATGGCCCGGCGCCCGTCATCAGCGTCTCCGGCCGGCTGTTCCCGGTCGAGCAGCGCTGGCGGCCGTATGAGGAGAGCCGCAGCTTCGACCTCAACGACGCCATCGCCGACGCGGTCGACGAACTGTGGCGCGAAGGCTCCGGCGACATCCTCGTGTTCCTGCCCGGCGAACGCGAGATCCGCGAGGCCGCCGACCACCTTCGCCGCCACGCGGCGGCCGACGCGCGGCGCGGCCCGGTGGAGGTGCTGCCGCTGTTCTCCCGCCTGTCGCAGGCCGAGCAGGACCAGGTGTTCCGGCCCGGCAACGGCCGCCGCATCGTGCTGGCCACCAACGTGGCCGAGACCTCGCTCACCGTGCCCGGCATCCGCTACGTCGTCGACAGCGGGCTGGCGCGGGTCAAGCGCTACAGCTACCGCAACAAGGTCGAGCAGCTGCAGGTGGAGGCGGTCAGCCAGGCCGCCGCCAACCAGCGCGCCGGCCGCTGCGGCCGCGTGGCCGACGGCGTCTGCATCCGGCTCTACGACGAACAGGACTTCGCCGGCCGGCCGCGTTTCACCGACCCGGAGATCCTGCGCTCGTCGCTGGCCGGCGTGATCCTGCGCATGAAGGCGCTGCGCCTGGGCGAGATCGAGGACTTCCCCTTCGTCGAGCCGCCGCGGCCGAAGGCCATCGCCGACGGCCACGCGCTGCTGGCCGAGCTGGGCGCGGTGGACGGCGCCAACGCGCTGACCGCCATCGGCCGCGAACTGGCCCGCCTGCCGCTGGACCCGCGCATCGGCCGGATGATCCTGGAGGCGCGCGAGCGCCAGGCGCTGGCCGAGGTGCTGGTCATCGCCGCCGCCCTGAGCGTGCAGGACGTGCGCGACCGCCCGCTCGATCAGCAGCAGGCCGCCGACCAGAAGCACAAGCCCTTCGACGACGAGAAGAGCGAGTTCGCCGGCACGCTGAAGCTGTGGCAGTGGATCGAGGCCGGCCGCGGGGTGCACGGGCACGCGGACGCGTCGGCGCAGAAGGTGGACACCCACAAGCTGTCCAACCGCCAGCAGGAGCAGCGGCTGCGCGAGCACTTCATCAGCCCGCGTCGGGTGCGCGAATGGCGCGACATCCACAGCCAGCTGCACACCGTGGTGGCCGAGCAGGGCTGGCGCCTCAACGGCACGCCCGCCACCTACGAGCAGCTGCACCTGTCGCTGCTGGCCGGGCTGCTCGGCAACGTTGGGCTGAAGTCCGACGAGGACGACTGGTACCTCGGCGCCCGCGGCATCAAGTTCTGGAAGCACCCCGGCGCCAACCTGTCGAAGAAGCCGGCGCGCTGGATCATGGTGGCCGAGCTGGTGGAGACCACGCGGCTCTTCGGCCGCGGCATCGCCGCCATCGAGCCGCCGTGGCTGGAGCGCCTGGGCGGCCACCTGCTGCAGCGGCAGCTGTCCGACCCGCAATGGGACCGCAAGACCGCCGAGGTCATCGCCCACGAGCGCGGCACGCTGTACGGCCTGCCGGTGTACAGCGGCCGGCGGGTCAACTTCGCCCGCGTCGACCCCGCCGCGGCGCGCGAGGTCTTCATCCGCCAGGCGCTGGTCGAAGGGGAATGGGAGTCGCCGCTGCCCTTCCTCGCCCACAACCGCAAGCTGATGCGCCAGGTGCAGGAGCTGGAGCACAAGTCGCGCCGGCAGGACGTGCTGGTCGACGACGCGCTGATCTTCGGCTTCTACGACGCCCAGCTGCCGGCCGACGTCGCCAGCGGCCGCGCGCTGGAGCGCTGGTGGCGCGAGGCCAGCCGCGACAACCCCAAGCTGCTGCACCTCAGCCGCGAGGAGCTGATGCGGCACGAGGCGGCGGGCGTGACCACGGACGCCTTCCCGAAGCTGGTGCGGCTGGGCGGCGTGGACTGCGCCGCCACCTACCTGCACGAGCCGGGCGACGCCCGCGACGGCCTCACCGTCACCGTGCCGCTGTTCGCGCTCAACCAGGTCAGCGAGGAGCGCTGCGAATGGCTGGTGCCCGGCATGCTCAAGGACAAGGTGGCGGCGCTGGTGAAGAGCCTGCACCAGAAGCCGCGCGCCCGCGTGCAGCCGGTGGCCGACTTCGTCGCCGAGTTCTGCGAGCTGGCGCCCTTCGGCGAGGGCAGCCTGCTGCAGCGCCTGCTGGAGGCGGTGCGCGAGCGCACGCAGCTGGCGGTGCAGCGCAACGACTTCAAGCTGGAGACGCTGTCGCTGCACCACTTCATGAACGTCCGGGTGGTCGACGAACACGGGCGGCAGTTGGGCATGGGCCGCCAGCTGGCGGCGCTGAAGTCCGAACTGGGCGGGCAGGCGCGGTCGGCCTTCCAGGCGCTGGCCAGCCTGAAGGTGAAAACGGCGGTGGAGGCCGTACCAACGGGCAAGGGCGCCGCGCCCACGCCCGCCGCGCCGGCGAAGGCCGCCGGCCCTGCCGTGGCCGCCGGCGCCCGCCACACCGCTTGGGACTTCGGCGAACTGCCCGAGCTGATGGAGCTGCAGCAGCGCGGCCAGACGCTGGTCGGCTTCCCGGCGCTGATCGACAAGGGCACGCACGTCGAGATCGGGGTCTTCGACGAACCCGAGGTCGCGGCCACCCGGCACCGCGCCGGCCTGCGCCGGCTGCTGTCACTGCAGCTGAAGGAGCCGATCAAGGCGCTGGAGAAGCAGCTGCCCGAGCTGCAGAAGATGGCCGTGCTCTACATGCCGCTGGGCACGCCGGAGGAACTGCGCGGCCAGATCCTCGACGTGGCGCTGGACCGGGCCTTCCTGAACGCGCCGCTGCCCACCGACAAGGCCAGCTTCGACGCCCGGCTGGCCGAAGGCCGCGGCCGCTTCGTGCTGATCGCGCAGGAAGTGGCGCGGCTGGCGCTGACGGTGCTCACCGAGGGGGCGGCCGCCCAGCGCAAGCTCAAGGACAGCCGGCCGCCGAAGGAGGTCAGCGACGACATCGACGCGCAGCTCAAGCGCCTGGTGCCCAAGCGCTTCCTGCTCGACACGCCGTGGGAGGCGCTGGCGCACCTGCCGCGTTACCTCAAGGGCGTGGTGCTGCGGCTGGACAAGTCGCGCGCCGACCCGGCGCGCGACGCCCAGCGCCTGGCGGAGCTGAAGCCGCTGGAGCAGCGTTGGACACGCCGCCTGGCCGAACGCAAGGGCGTGCACGACCCGCGGCTGGAGGAATTCCGCTGGCTGCTGGAAGAGCTGCGCGTGAGCCTGTTCGCGCAGGAACTGCGCACGCCGCAGCCGGTGAGCGTGAAGCGGCTGGAGAAGGCCTGGGCGCAGATGGCCTGAAGGGAGCCCCCTGGGAGTGCCCAGCCGGCTTGGGGCGGGCCGGCGCGGGCGGACCCGGCCGCTCAGGCGAACAGCTCGAGCAGCCGGTCCAGCCCGCCGGCCTCGATCGACACCATGGCCTGCTCGCGCACCTTGGGCTTGGCGTGGTAGGCCACCGACAGGCCGGCGACGCCCATCATCGGCAGGTCGTTGGCGCCGTCGCCCACCGCGATGGCCTGCGAGGGCTGCAGGTTGAGCCGCTCGCAGGTGGCCAGCAGCATGTGGCGCTTGGCCTCGCCGTCGCAGATGTCGCCCCAGAACTGCGGCACCACCCGGCCGGTGAGCCGGCCCTCGCGGTCGAAGGCCAGCAGGTTGCTGCGCACGAAGTCGATGCCCAGCCGCTCGGCCACGCGGTCGGCGAAGAAGCTGAAGCCGCCGGAGACCAGCAGCACCTTCAGGCCGTGCTGCTTGGCGGTGGCGACCAGCGTCTCGGCGCCGGGGCTGATGCGCAGCCGCTCGTCGAGCACCTGCTGCAGCTGCGCGGTGGAGACCCCCTTCAGCAGCGCCAGCCGGCGGCGCAGGCTGTCCTTGAAGTCGGTGATCTCGCCGCGCATCGCCGCTTCGGTGATGGCGGCCACCTCGGCCTTGCGGCCGGCGGCGTCGGCGATCTCGTCGATGCACTCGATGGTGATCAGCGTCGAGTCCATGTCGAAAGCGATCAGGCCGTAGTCGGCCCAGCGCAGCGGCGGGGACACGTTGCGCAGGACGAGGCCGGGGGAGCTTGGAGGGCGTCGGTCATGTCCGGCGATGTTAGTCCCTGCGACTGTGGGTCGCGCCGTAGATGCTTGACACCTAAACCATGCAGACCTAAAGTGCCTGCGTCGCGTCGTCGTGAAAGGGCTGGCATGCGCATCACCTGCATCGGCGGCGGTCCCGCCGGCCTGTACCTGGCCCTGCTGATGAAGCGCGCCGACCCGGCGCACCAGGTCACGGTGCTGGAACGCAACCGCGCCGGCGACACCTTCGGCTGGGGCGTGGTGTTCTCCGACCAGACGCTGGCCGCGCTGCAGCAGGCCGACGCGACCACCGCGACGCAGATCCTCGACGCCTTCAACCACTGGGACGACATCGAGGTCCACTTCCAGGGCCGCCGCCTGCGGTCCTCCGGCCACGGCTTCTGCGGCATCGGCCGCAAGCGGCTGCTCAACATCCTGCAGGACCGCTGCATTGAACTGGGCGTGGACCTGCGCTACGAGTGCGACGTCGCCGACGATTCGCAGGTCGAGGCCGACCTCATCGTCGCCTGCGACGGGCTGAACAGCCGCGTGCGCACCCGTCACGCCGCCGTCTTCCAGCCAGACATCGACCTGCGGCGCTGCCGTTTCGTCTGGCTGGGCACGCACAAGCTGTTCGACGCCTTCACCTTCGCCTTCGAGAAGACCGAGTGGGGCTGGTTCCAGGCCCACGCCTACCGCTTCGACGACAAGACCTCCACCTTCATCGTCGAGGCGCCGGAAGACGTGTGGCGCGCCGCCGGCCTGGCCGACATGGGCAAGGAGGAGGGCATCAACTTCTGCGAGCGCCTGTTCGCCAAGTACCTCGACGGCCATGCGCTGATGTCCAACGCGGCGCACCTGCGCGGCTCCTCGCAGTGGATCCGCTTCCCGCGCGTGGTCTGCCGCACCTGGGTGCAGCCGGCCGGCGGCGCCGACGGCCGCACGCCGGTGGTGCTGATGGGCGACGCGGCGCACACCGCGCACTTCTCGATCGGCTCCGGCACCAAGCTGGCGGTGGAGGACGCGATCGACCTCGCCGCCAGCCTGCAGGCGCACCCCGGCGACCTGCCCGGCGCGCTGCAGGCCTACGAGGCGCGGCGCAGCGTCGAGGTGCTGAAGATCCAGAACGCGGCGCGCAACTCCACCGAGTGGTTCGAGAACGTCGAGCGCCACGCGCGGCTGGCGCCCGAGCAGTTCGCCTACTCGCTGCTCACCCGGTCGCAGCGCATCTCGCACGAGAACCTGCGCCAGCGCGACGCGGCCTACGTCGGCGGGGTCGAGCACTGGCTGGCCGAGCGCGCCGGGTTGCACGCCGAGGCGCCGGTGCCGCCGATGTTCACGCCCTTCACCCTGCGCGGGCTGACGTTGAAGAACCGCGTCGTCGTCTCGCCGATGGCGCAGTACAGCGCGGTCGACGGCCTGCCCACCGACCACCACCTGGTGCACCTGGGCGCGCGGGCGCTGGGCGGCGCCGGGCTGGTGTTCGCCGAGATGACCTGCCCCTCGCCGGACGCGCGCATCACCCCCGGCTGCCCGGGGCTGTGGAACGACGCGCAGACGGCGGCCTGGCAGCGCATCGTCGACTACGTGCATGGCAGCACCAGCGCCAAGATCGCGATGCAGCTGGGGCATGCCGGCCCGAAAGGCTCCACCCGCGCGCCCTGGGACGGCGAGGACCTGCCGCTGGCCGAGGGCAACTGGCCGCTGGTCTCCGCCTCGCCCCAGCAGTACCTCGACGGGGTGAGCGATTGGGCGCCGGCCGCCACCCGCGAGGACATGGACCGCATCACCGCCGACTTCGTCGCCGCCACCCGCCGGGCGGCCGAGGCCGGCTTCGACTGGCTGGAGCTGCACTGCGCGCACGGCTACCTGCTGTCGGCCTTCCTGTCGCCGCTGACCAACCAGCGCACCGACGAGTACGGCGGCTCACTGGAGAACCGTCTGCGCTGGCCGCTGGCGGTGTTCAAGGCGATGCGCGCGGCCTGGCCCGCGGACAAGCCGATGTCGGTGCGCCTCTCGGCGCACGACTGGGTGCCCGGCGGCAACACGCCGGCCGATGCGGTCGAGATCGCGCGCGCCTTCAAGGCCGCCGGCTGCGACCTGATCGACGTCTCGTCCGGCCAGGTGAGCAAGCGGCAGAAGCCGGTGTACGGCCGCATGTACCAGACGCCGTTCGCCGAAGCCGTGCGCAACGAGGTGGGCATCGCCACCATGGCGGTGGGCGCCATCTCCGAGGCCGACCATGTGAACAGCATCGTCGCCGCCGGCCGTGCCGACCTCTGCGCCATCGCCCGGCCGCACCTGGCCAACCCGGCGTGGACGCTGCTGGAGGCGGCACGCATCGGCCACACCAACGGCATCGGCGCCGACTGGCCGAAGCAGTACCTGTCCGGCAAGTCCCAGCTCGAACGCAACCTGGAGCGCGAGCGCGCCCTGGCCGCGCAGACCGCCGGCCTGTCGGCGCAGGAACAGGCCAACCTGGCGCTGGGGGTGTGATGCGCGACCTGCATGCGGTGGTCACCGGCGGCGGCAGCGGCATCGGCGCGGCGATCGCCCGCGCGCTGGCGGCCGAGGGCGTGCGGCTCACGCTGATGGGCCGCAGCCTGGAGCGCCTGCAGGCGCTGGGGCTGCCCGGTGCCGCCTGTGTCGCGGCCGATGTGGGCGACGAAGCCTCGGTGCAGCGCGCCTTCGCCGAGGCGGCGGCGGGCCATGGCCCGGTCGGCCTGCTGGTCAACAACGCCGGCCAGGCCGACAGCGCGCCCTTCAACCGCACCGACCTGGCCCTGTGGCGGCGCATGCTGGACGTCAACCTCACCGGCACCTTCCTGTGCACGCAGCAGGTGCTGCCGGGCATGGTCGAACGCGGCTTCGGCCGCATCGTCAACGTGGCCAGCACCGCCTCGCTCAAGGGCTATGCCTATGTGGCGGCCTACTGCGCGGCCAAGCACGGCGTGCTGGGCCTGACCCGCGCGCTGGCGCTGGAGGTGGCGAAGAAGGGCGTCACCGTCAACGCGGTGTGCCCCGGCTACACCGACACCGACATCGTCGAGCGGGCGGTGCACGAGATCACCGCCAAGACCGGCCGCAGCGCCGAGCAGGCGCGGGCCGAGCTGGCCGCCACCAACCCGCAGCGCCGACTGGTGCAGCCCGACGAGGTGGCGCAGGCGGTGCTGTGGCTGTGCCGGCGCGAGTCGGCCTCGGTCAACGGCCAGTCCATCGCCGTCGATGGGGGAGAGACCGCATGAGCGCGCCGGGCCGCCCCCAAGCGCGAATCCCGGAGCGCTGTGCGCGGAGGGCTACCCAATGAACGCCGTCGCCGAGGACATCACCGACCTCGAATCCAGGGTGGCCGACGACCACCACCAGGCCTTGAAGCTCTGGCTGCGCCTGCTGGCCTGCACCACGCGGGTGGAGACCATCATCCGCAACCGGCTGCGCGCCGAGTTCAACACCACGCTGCCGCGCTTCGACCTGCTGGCGCAGCTGGAGCGCGAGCCCGCCGGCCTGACCATGGGCGAGCTGTCGCAGCGGCTGATGGTCACCGGCGGCAACGTCACCGGCGTGACCGACCAGCTGGAGGCGGAAGGGCTGGTCAAGCGCGAGCCGCACCCCACCGACCGGCGCGCGTACGTGGTGCAGCTCACGCCGCTGGGCCGCCGCCAGTTCCGCCGCATGGCGGCTGTGCACGAGCAGTGGGTGATCGAGCTCTTCGCCGGCCTGGACACGGCGCAGAAGGACCAGGCGTATGCGCTGCTCGCGCAGCTGAAGCAGCACCTGGCCGGCGTCGACGCCGCCGCACCGCCGACGCCCGCCCGGCGTGGCGCCAAGCACCTGAAGGGGAAGACCGCATGACAACCCGCCTCGATCCCGCCGCCGATCCGCTGGCCGCCGGCCACCGCCGCCGCGCCGCCGACCTGACGCCGCAGCACTTCGGCTGGCGGGTGACCGACCGCGTGGGCGTGATCACCCTCAACCGGCCGGAGCGCAAGAACCCGCTGACCTTCGACTCGTACGCCGAGCTGCGCGACCTGTTCCGCCTATTGGCCTATGCCGACGACGTGAAGGCGATCGTGGTGCAGGGCGAGGGCGGCAACTTCTGCTCGGGCGGCGACGTGCACGAGATCATCGGCCCGCTGACCCGCATGGCCATGCCCGAGCTGCTGGCCTTCACCCGCATGACGGGCGACCTGGTCAAGGCCATGCGGGCCTGCCCGCAGCCGGTGTTCTCGGCCATCGACGGCGTGTGCGCCGGGGCCGGCGCCATCGTCGCCATGGCGTCCGACCTGCGGCTGGGCACGGCGCGCAGCAAGGTGGCCTTCCTGTTCTCGCGCGTGGGGCTGGCCGGCTGCGACATGGGCGCCTGCGCGATGCTGCCGCGCCTCATCGGCCAAGGGCGGGCGTCGGAGCTGCTGTACACCGGCCGCGCGCTGCCGGGCGAGGAAGCGCTGGCCTGGGGCTTCTACAACCGGCTGGTCGCTCCGGAGGAGCTGCTAGGCGCCGCCACCGCCTGGGCCGCGGAGCTGGTCGCCGGCCCCACCTTCGCCCATGGCATGACCAAGCGCATGCTCCATCAGGAATGGGCCATGGGCGTGGACGAGGCCATCGAAGCCGAGGCGCAGGCGCAGGCCATCTGCATGATGACGCAGGACTTCCACCGCGCGTACGAGGCCTTCGCGGCGAAGTCGAAGCCGGTGTTCCAAGGCGATTGAGGGCAGGCCACATGGACCGCGCCCACCTCGACTGGCCCTTCTTCGAGCCGCACCACCGCGCCTTCGCCGCGGCGCTGGGCGACTGGGCGTTGGCCTCGCTGCAGCCCGACCACGCGCCCGACGTCGACGCGCAGTGCAGGGCGCTGGTGCGCCAGCTCGGCCAGGCCGGCTGGCTGCGCCATGCGGTGGCCGGCACCGGCCACGGCGGCGCGGCCGACGTGCTCGACACCCGCATCCTCTGCCTGGCGCGCGAGACGCTGGCCTGGCACCACGGCCTGGCTGATTTCGCCTTCGCCATGCAGGGCCTGGGCTCGGGCGCCATCTCGCTGCAGGGCACGGCCGCGCAGCGCGAGCGCTGGCTGCCGCGGGTGGCGCGCGGCGAGGCGATTGCCGCCTTCGCGCTGTCCGAGCCGGGCGCCGGCTCCGACGTGGCGGCCATGGCCTGCAGCGCGCGCGACGACGGCGACGCCTACGTGCTCGACGGCGAGAAGACCTGGATCTCCAACGGCGGCATCGCCGACCTGTACGTGGTCTTCGCCCGCACCGGCGAAGCGGCCGGCGCCCGCGGCATCAGCGCCTTCGTGGTCGAGGCCGGCACGCCGGGCTTTGACATCGCCGAGCGCATCGACGTCATCGCGCCGCACCCGCTGGCGCGGCTGCGATTCACCGGCTGCCGGGTGCCCAAGGCCCAGCGCATCGGCGAGGCCGGCGAGGGCTTCAAGGTGGCCATGCGCACGCTCGACGTCTTCCGCACCTCGGTGGCGGCGGCGGCGTTGGGCTTCGGCCGGCGGGCGCTGCACGAGGGGCTGCAGCGCGCCCGGCAGCGCCCGATGTTCGGCCAGCGCCTGGGCGACTTCCAGCTCACCCAGGCCAAGCTGGCCGACATGGCGACCACGCTGGACGCCGCCGCGCTGCTGACCTACCGCGCCGCCTGGCAGCGCGACCAGGGCCGCGGCGTCACCCGCGAAGCCGCGATGGCCAAGCTGAGCGCCACCGAGGGCGCGCAGCGTGTCATCGACGCGGCGGTGCAGCTGTTCGGCGGCGAAGGCGTGCGCCATGGCCAAGTGGTGGAGTCGCTGTACCGCGAGATCCGCGCCCTGCGCATCTACGAAGGCGCCACCGAGGTGCAGCAACTGATCATCGGCCGCGACCTGTTGAAGGAGGCGTCATGACCGCGCACGTCGACACCTTTGCGAAGGACCGCCTGCCGCCGCCGGAGCAGCAGCCGGACTTCCTCTTCGACCGGCCCGAGCTGCAGTTCCCGCCGCAGCTGAACTGCGCCGCCGAGCTGCTCGACCGCTGGGTCGACTGCGGCCAGGGCGACCGGCTGTGCCTGCAGGGCCCCGGCGTGCGCTGGACCTACGAGCAGCTGCAGGCCGAGGTGAACCGCATCGCCAACGTGCTGGTGCACGACTGCGGCCTGGTGCCCGGCCAGCGCGTGCTGCTGCGCGGCCCCAACGCGCCGCGGCTGGTGGCCTGCTGGTTCGCGGTGGTCAAGGCCGGCGGCATTGCGGTGGGCAGCATGCCGCTGCTGCGCGCCAAGGAGCTGTGCCAGATCGTGCAGAAGGCCGAGATCGGCCTGGCGCTGTGCGACGCCCGCCTGGCCGACGAACTGGCGCTGGCGCGGCCGCAGTGCCCCAGCCTGCAGCGGGTGCTGCACTACCACGGCGACGCACCCGACGGCGCGCCGACGCTGGAGGCGCTGGCCGCCGCCCAGCCGGCCACCTTCGACGCCGTGCCCACCGCGGCCGACGACACCTGCCTCATCGCCTTCACCTCGGGCACCACCGGCGCGCCGAAGGGCACCATGCACTTCCACCGCGACGTGATGGCCGCCTGCGCCTGCTGGCCGGTGCACACGCTGAAGGCCACGCCCGACGACGTGTTCATTGGCAGCCCGCCGCTGGCCTTCACCTTCGGGCTGGGCGGGCTGGTGCTGTTCCCGATGAGCATCGGCGCCTCCACCGTGCTGATCGAGAAGGCGACGCCGGAGGCACTGCCCGCCGCCATCGAGCGGTTCAAGGCGACGGTGTGCTTCACCGCGCCCACCGCCTACCGCGCGATGGCGGCCAAGGTGGCGCCGCACGACCTGCGTTCGCTGCGCAAGTGCGTCAGCGCCGGCGAGGCGCTGCCGGCGGCCACGCGCGCGCTGTGGAAGCAGGCCACCGGCATCGAGCTGATCGACGGCATCGGCGCCACCGAGCTGCTGCACATCTTCATCTCGCACACCGACGACGAGGCCCGGCCCGGTGCCACCGGAAAGCTGGTGCCGGGTTACGTGGCCTGCGTGGTCGACGAGCAGTTGCAGCCGCTGCCGCCCAACACCGTCGGCCGGTTGGCGGTGAAGGGGCCGACCGGCTGCCGCTACCTGGCCGACGAGCGCCAACGGCGCTACGTGCAGGACGGCTGGAACATCACCGGCGACGCCTACTGGGTCGACGACGACGGCTGGTTCCACTACCAGTCGCGCGTCGACGACATGATCATCTCCGGCGGCTACAACATCGGCGGCCCGGAGGTGGAGGACTGCCTGCTGCAGCACCCGGCGGTGGCCGAATGCGCGGTCATCGGCTGGCCCGACGAGGAGCGCGGGCAGGTGGTCAAGGCCTTCGTCGTGCCGCGCCCCAGCCACACGCCGGGCGAGGCGCTGGTGCGCGCGCTGCAGGACCACGTCAAGGCGTCGATCGCGCCCTACAAGTACCCGCGCGCCATCGAGTTCCGCGATTCGCTGCCCCGCACCGAGACCGGCAAGCTGCAGCGCTTCAAGCTGCGCGAAGCTGCGGCAACGAGCGCCGCCGCCGCTTCGTCCACCGCACAGGCCCCCGCATGACGACGACCGCCGCCTCCCCCCCAACACCGCCTTGCTGCCCGCCGGCTGGCCCCGGCCCAAGGGTTATGCCAACGGCGTGTCGGCCCAGGGCTGCATCTTCTCGGTCGCCGGCATGATCGGCTGGACGCCCGACGGCCGATTCGAGACGGACGACTTCGCCGGCCAGGCCATCCAGGCGCTGCACAACGTCGTCGCGGTGCTGGAGGCCGGCGGCGCCAAGCCCCAGCACATCGTGCGCATGACCTGGTACGTCACCGACAAGCGCGAGTACCTGGCCGCCGGCCGCGCCATCGGCACCGCCTTTCGCGAACTCATCGGCCACTACGACATCGCGATGACCGCCGTGCAGGTGGTGGCGCTGATGGAGGACCGGGCGAAGGTGGAGATTGAGGTGACGGCGGTGGTGCCTGGGTGATCGACAGACCGTGAGCGTCAGGCCACGTGGTCACTTGCTGGGGACCTTCACGGATTGGGCCGACGCTCGAGACGAGCGTCAAAGGCCGGACTCGGGTCCGACGATTCAGTACGGCGTGCCGTCTTTGCGTGAGAAGAGCCAACCCCCATTGACGAGTTGGGCACAGATGTCGTCGTCGGGGTACGTAGCCTCGTCTCCGAGCGTGCGATCTCCGATTTCCAAGTAGATGACTTCCTCGGCGCTGTTGTTGATAAGGCGATGACCGTCGCCTGTGCCGGCCTTGAAGCCTGCGCACATGCCGGGATCGAGGAGCGTATACCCTTCATCGGTGTGCAGCGTTGGCTGCCCTTGAATAATGTAGACAAACTCATCTTGCTTGGTGTGCGCATGGCGAAGTGCGGACATCGCGCCGGGCGCGAGTCGGGTTAGATTGACGCCAAAGTTGGTGAGTCCGAAGAGATCGCCGAGTGGATGCTTCTGCCGACCCGCCATGCGAGACGCAAAGGGTTCGGGGTAGTTCGAGCGTTTGGTTCTGACTGGCGCCTCGATGGCAACGATGGCAACTGGTGGTTTGGACGAAGGCACGAGCGCTCCTTGTGCAGTCAACGTTTTAGTTCAGTAAAAAACGTACCCCAGGCTACGCGTCGCCATACGTCCTCAATGCGAACGTCATATGCGGCCAACGACGAAGCCATGTTACGTGATGCTTAAGCGCGTCGATAGTGCGCCACTCGAATACCGAACTCTTCGCGGATATCCTGCAGTGGCACCTGAACATGCATCTCGAAGTCGTTCCATGGCCACCGACGACGCTGCCGAAAACATTGAAGGATTGTTAGCGGCACCAGGAAAACTGATTTTACGATGGAGCGTAGAACGTCTCGCGCGCCCAAATGCATATAAATCTCAAAGGACTCATGGAGGCGGTACCCGCCCAATACGCCGAATCCACCCGATGTTCCGAAGATGCTAGCAATCTTTACGACCGCCTCATCCTCCAGGGTGTTGCCGCAACCGAATATAACATGCGCCGCATCGTGGCATCGAAAAAACTCTTTAGCCTCTGGCGACATGGTCCGGTCACGCGCGAGTTTTGCGTTCGCTAGAGAGTATTCTGCAATTCCTTCTTCAAGGGTTTGACGAGAATTTTGATGCTCGAACAAGTACATGTCAACTCCGAGCGTGTGCGGGCGACCCATGCTCGCCGTGAGGGCACGATCCGGGAACTGGAAAATTATTGACTACGATGGAGATTGAGTGATGCGAGATATTCATCAACGATGCCGCTCCATAAATTCGGATGGTCGGACAACCAATGCCCGTTGCCCGGAACACCGCGAATAAGCTCGAGGCGCACGGCACCGCCGCTCTCTCCAAATTCTCTTGCATAAATACGAATAGAACTAAGTGAATTAAACAGGTCGTCCTCGCCATAAAGCCATAGCATAGGCGTTTTCGTTTGCTTTCCCAGCTCAATAAAACTCACGCGGTTAAAATCGATTGGGCAGTTGTCTTGGGCCTGCGCCACCCAGCCCCCCGAAAAATTGATCACCCCCCACGATTCCGGCATTCTTCAGGCCTTTTGCGGCGTACGCCACCGACAGAAATCCGCCTCGAGATGCACCTGCCAACACGATTCGTGATGAGTCAGCGTAAGGGAGCCGTCTTGCGTAGTCAATAACGGCAGTTACATCTTCAAGGGCTGCATTTAGACCAGGCAACCAAGACTGAGTATCACAATTCTTTTCTTCCGACTCAAGCGATAAGCCTTCAGATTTACCGCGTCCTCGACGCATCGGAACAATAACCACGAAGCCACGCTCAGCGAAGTGCTTGGCTTGTACTCTTGAAGGGAAACTTCGTTTTGGATCCCCGCCGGACGAGCCGTGATTGAAAATCACGACAGGAAAATTTCCGTCACCGGTGGGCTTATAAATGAATGCTTCGAGCTTGAGTTCTTTGAGTGAGCCTTGAACAGTGACTTGAACCGGAACAACTACTGCTTCTCCGGCTTTGCAAGCAACCTGGATAAACGCAACCAAAAAGCAACAACAAGCTAAAGCTGGTCGTTGAGCCACAACGTCCGAACGAGCTGATCAATCACCGTGCCGCTGAGCAGCGCGTCTCAGCTGGCGCCGGCGACCCAAGTAGAGCGGGAATGCGAACGCAAGGCCAACTGCGAAGCACAGTAAAACGTAGATCCACGGTCGCGGCGCGAAGGATTCCTTTTGGTCGGCTATCGCCCAAACTGAAAACACCAGTGCCGAGCAGTAGACGTCTAAGGTGATCGCCGTGGTGAGTGGGTTGGCAAACGCGCTAGAAAAGAAGGAGCTCGGTGCAACGTTACCACCACCGAGGAAAAATTGGATATTGAAGTACCAAGTGAACAGCAAACCGACGATTGCAAGGATAAAATATGCGCGTTCGAGTAATTTCGGCATGGTGGTTGATTTGGCTTACGCCGCTTAAATACCAGTTAGCCAAGTGGTTGGAATGCACAACACAGAGCGCACCATACGGGCCTTGCTCTTCTTGGATAGCGCCTGCCTGTCATCCCGTGCACAACGACATTGGTTCGTGGACTGCGGAAGCGGTTTCGAGTTGCCCTGCACCTCGGTTATTTCGTCTCGCTTGACTAAGGGCAATCCCGTGCGGTGGAGCAGATGAGATCCAACAACCGCTGCCGGTTCGCGCAGGAAGTTCTGCTCACCGGGTGATGCTGCCGTCAACTTTGCTCTGTGGGAAGTCCCCCGGCCTCCGCCTTTGGGCGGATGGGTCGGTGCAATAGGCGGCCCAGATTTTCGCGAACCGTCCCAAGTCAGGTCGGCGCTCTCCGCCGGCCCACCAGCCGCTCCCGCGGCCGTCTCAAACTCTCAATGCGTCCTCGGCTTCGCCTTCGGCGCCGCCCCCGGCACGTGCACCGCGATCTGCCCGGGCTCCAGGTCGCCGGCCTCGATGCCCAACAGTTCCTGGCGGACCAGGATCGCCACGGTTGAGGGGTTGACCTTGGCCGAGGGGTGGGCGGTGGCTTCGACCATGGCGCGGTACAGCGGCGCGGGCAGCAGCATGGCCAGCTCCAGGCTCAGCTCGGTGGCGCGCTCGTGGTCTTCCAGCGGGGCGTTCTTGTCCAGCGCGCCGGCGGTCACCAGGTAGGTGGCGACCTTTTCGGCCAGGTCCAGCTTTTCGCGTGCGGGCAGGTTCTTCATGGTGTTGTCTCTCCTCGTGATCGTCTTCAGGCCGCCGCCTTGACCACCGGCTGGCCCAGGCTGCGCAGCACGTCGCGCACCATCTGCGCCCGGTCCTTGGCCTCGGGCAGGGCGCGTTCGATGCGCAGCTTCTCGTTGCCGGCCAGCTTGATGTGGCGGTTCTTCTGCACCAGCTCGATGATGCGCATCGGGTCCACCGGCGGGTTGGGGCGGAAGGTGACGATGATGACCGACGGGCCCGCATCCACCTTCATCACACCGTAGGGCCGGGCCAGGATGCGCAGCCGGTGGCTGTCGAACAGCGTCTGGCCCTGCGCCGGCAGCTTGCCAAAGCGGTCGGTCACCTCTTCCAGGATGGCGTCCAGCTGGTTCGGCGTCTCGGCGGTGGCCAGGCGCTTGTACAGCGACAGCCGCACGTGCACGTCGCCGCAGTAGGCGTCGGGCAGCAGGGCGGGGGCGTGCAGGTTGATCTCGGTGCCGGCGCTGAACAGGCCCGTGGGGCTCAGCAGGTCGGGCTCCTCGCCGTTCTTCAGCGCCCGCACGGCCTCGCTCAGCATGTCGTTGTAGAGCTGGAAGCCCACCTCCTGCATGTTGCCGCTCTGGTGCTCGCCCAGCACCTCGCCGGCGCCGCGGATCTCCAGGTCGTGCATGGCGAGGTAGAAGCCGCTGCCCAGCTCCTCCATCTGCTGGATGGCCTCCAGCCGCTGGGCGGCCTGCTTGGACAGGCCCTCCGGGTCCGGCACCATCAGGTAGGCGTAGGCCTGGTGGTGGCTGCGGCCCACCCGGCCGCGCAGCTGGTGCAGCTGCGCCAGGCCGAACTTGTCGGCGCGGCTGATGACGATGGTGTTGGCGCTGGGCACGTCGATGCCGGTCTCGATGATGGTCGAGCACAGCAGCAGGTTGTGGCGCTGGGCGACGAAGTCGCGCATCACCTGCTCCAGCTCGCGCTCGGGCAGCTGGCCGTGGGCCACGGCGATGCGCGCCTCGGGCAGCAGCGCCTGCAGTGCCTCGCGCCGGTTCTGGATGGTCTCCACCTCGTTGTGCAGGAAGTAGACCTGGCCGCCGCGCTTCAGCTCGCGCAGCACCGCCTCGCGGATGGTGCCGCTGGACTCGCGCCGCACAAAGGTCTTGATCGCCAGCCGCCGCTGCGGCGCGGTGGCGATCACGCTCAGGTCGCGCAGCCCCTCCAGCGCCATGCCCAGCGTGCGCGGGATGGGCGTGGCGGTGAGCGTCAGCACGTCCACCTCGGCGCGCAGCGACTTGATGGCCTCCTTGTGGCGCACGCCGAAGCGGTGCTCCTCGTCGACGATCAGCAGCCCCAGGCGCTTGAACTTCACCGTCGAGCTGAGCAGCTTGTGCGTGCCGACGACGATGTCCACCGTGCCGTTCTCGATGCCCTCCAGCGCCGCGGCCACTTCCTTGGCCGAGCGGAAGCGTGACAGCTCGGCCACCCGCACCGGCCACTTGCCGAAGCGGTCCGAGATGTTCTGGAAGTGCTGCTCGGCCAGCAGCGTGGTGGGCGCCAGCAGCGCCACCTGCTTGCCGGAGTTCACCGCCACGAAGGCGGCGCGCAGCGCCACCTCGGTCTTGCCGAAGCCGACGTCGCCGCAGACCAGCCGGTCCATCGGCTTGGGGCTGATCAGGTCCTGGATGACAGCGTGGATGGCGGCGCGCTGGTCGGGCGTTTCCTCGAAGCCGAAGCTGGCGGCGAAGGCCTCGTAGTCGTGCGGCTGGAAGCGGTGGGCGAAGCCCTCGCGCGCGGCGCGGCGGGCGTACAGGTTCAGCAGCTCGGCGGCGGCGTCGCGCACCTGCTCGGCGGCCTTGCGCTTGGCCTTGTCCCACTGCTGCGAGCCCAGCTTGTGCAGCGGCGCCTCCTCGGCCGACACGCCGGTGTAGCGGCTGATCAGCTGCAGCTGCGCCACCGGCACGTACAGCGTGGCCTTGTCGGCGTATTCCAGGTGCAGGAACTCGCTGGGCCCGTCGCCCAGGTCGATGTTCAACAGGCCCTGGTAGCGGCCGATGCCGTGGTTGGCGTGCACCACCGGGTCGCCGACCTTCAGCTCGGACAGGTCCTTGATCAGCGCGTCGACGTTGCTGACCTGCTCCTGCTTGCGCCGGCGGCGGGCCGAGGGGCCGCTGGCGAAGAGTTCGGTCTCGGTGACGAACTCGACCGCCACGTTCGCGTCGGGCTCGTGCCAGAAGAAGCCGACGGCCAGCGGCGCGGCGGCGATGGCCACCCGTTCCTCGCCGCGGCAGAAGTCGTCCAGGCTGTCGGCCGCCGGCACCGAGATGCCGTGGTCGCGCAGCAGCTCCAGCAGGCTCTCGCGCCGGCCCGAGCTTTCGGCCAGCAGCAGCACCCGGTGCGGCGTGGTGTCGAGGTGCCGCTCCAGGCGGGCCAGCGGCTCGGTGGCGCCGCGCTCGGCGCTCAGGTCGGGCAGGGGGCGGGCCCAGTCGACGTCCCCCTGGCCGCGCAGCGACTAGCGTCGCGTGCTCGCCGGTCTTGACGAAGAACTGCTCCGGCTTGAGGTACAGCGCCTCCGGCGGCAGGGTGGGGCGCTCGGGGTCGTGCTGCAGGAAGCGGTGGCGCTCGCGGGTGTCGGCCCAGAAGCGGTTCAGCGCCTCGTCCACCTCGCCGTGCAGCACCAGGCCGCTGGCCTCGTTGATGTAGTCGAACACCGTCGCCGTCTCGTCGAAGAACAGCGGCAGGTAGTACTCGATGCCCGCGGTGGCGATGCCCTGGGCGATGTCCTTGTAGGCGCGGGCCCGGGTGGGGTCGCCTTCCAGCGCCGAGCGCCAGCGGGCGCGGAAGGCGTTGCGCGCCGCCTCGTCCAGCGGGAACTCGCGGCCGGGCAGCAGGCGCACCTCCGGCACGGGGTACAGGCTGCGCTGGCTGTCGGGGTCGAAGACGCGGATGGAGTCCACCTCGTCGTCGAACAGGTCGACGCGGTAGGGCACCGTCGAGCCCATGGGGAAGAGGTCGATCAGGCCGCCGCGCACCGCGTACTCGCCCGGCGACACCACCTGGCTGACGTGGGTGTAGCCGCCGAGCGTGAGCTGGGCCTTCAGCGCCGCCTCGTCCAGCTTCTGCTTCTGCTTGAACTGGAAGGTGGTGGCGGCCAGGAAGCTGGGCGGCGCCAGCCGCTGCAGCGCGGTGGCCGCGGGCAGCAGCAGCACGTCGACGCGGTCGGCCTCGGCCGCGCGGCCGGTGCGCTGCAGGTGCAGACGCCACAGCGTGGCCAGCCGCTCGGAAATCAGGTCCTGGTGCGGCGAGAAGCTGTCGTAGGGCAGGGTCTCCCAGTCGGGGAAGACGGCCACCCGCAGGTCGGGCGCGAAGAAGGGCAGTTCGCCCTCCAGCCGCTGGGTGTCGGCCGGGTCGGCGGTGACCAGCACCACCAGCCGGCCCTCGGCCTTCAGGGCCTGGGCGTGGCGGGCGAGCAGCAGCGCGTCGGCCGAGCCGACGGGACGGGGCAGGGTGAAGCGCTTGCCGGGGGGCGATCGAAGGCAATTGCATGGAAGGGGGGCGCACCAAAGGGAAACGCCCCGCGTCGAAGGGCGAGCGGGGCGCAGCGCGAAGGATTGTAGGCAGGCCACAATCCCGCCCCGATGCAGATCTCCTTCGACGCGCCCCGGTGCTACGCGTTGGTCCCGTGCGCTGGCAGCGGCCGCCGCGCCGGCCCGGGCGGGCCCAAGCAGTACCGGCCGCTGGCCGGCCGCCCGGTGGTGGCCCACACGCTGGACGCGCTGGCCGCCGTGCGGGGCCTCAGCGCCACCCTGGTGGTGCTGGCACCGGACGACGATCGCTTCGAGGCCGAGCTGCCCGGCTTCGAGGCCGGCGGCCGCGGCTGGGTGGCACGCTGCGGCGGCGACAGCCGGGCGGCGTCGGTGTCCGCCGGCCTGCAGGTGCTGCGCGAACGCGGCGTGCAGCCGCACGACTGGGTGCTGGTGCACGACGCGGCACGCTGCCTGCTGCGGCCGTCGGCCGTCGAGCGGTTGATCGCCGCCTGCGCGGACGACGAAGTCGGCGGCCTGCTGGCGCTGCCGGTGGCCGACACGCTGAAGCAGGCCGAGGGCGAGCACGTCGCCGCGACGGTGGACCGCCGCGCCAAGTGGGCGGCGCAGACGCCGCAGATGTTCCGGCTCGGGCTGCTGCAGGCCGCGCTGGCCGGGGCCGACGCCTCGGTCACCGACGAGTCGTCGGCCGTCGAACGCCTGGGCCACCGGCCGCGGCTGGTGCCCGGCGACCTGGACAACCTCAAGCTCACCTGGCCGGCCGACTTCGAGCTGGCCGAGCGGCTGCTGGCCTCTTGCGAAAGACACCGATGACGTTGATCTTCAGGCGGGCCGAGCGCCGGGCCGCTCCCAAGCCGGCCCGCATCCCCTCGGGGGATCGATCGACGTACCCGTCGGGCGAGGGGCAGTCATGATTCGCATCGGTGAAGGATGGGACACCCACGCGCTCGTGTCCGGCCGGCCCTTGGTGCTGGGCGGCGTGACCATCCCGCACAGCCATGGGCTGCTCGGCCATTCCGACGCCGACGCGCTGCTGCACGCCATCACCGACGCGCTGCTGGGCGCGGCCGGCCTGGGCGACATCGGCCGCCACTTCCCGGACACCGACCCGCAGTTCAAGGGCGCCGACTCGCACGCGCTGCTGGCCGAGGCGGCGCGCCGGGTCGGCGAGGCCGGCTGGGCGGTGGGCAACGTCGACGCCACCATCGTCGCCCAGGCGCCGAAGATGTCGCCGCACATCCCGGCCATGCGCGAGCGCATCGCCGCCGCGCTGGGCGTGACGGTGGAGCAGGTCAACGTCAAGGCGAAGACGGCCGAGAAGATGGGACCGGTGGGCGAGGGCCGATCGATCGAGGCGCGGGCGGTGGCGCTGCTGCTGGCGCGCTGAAGCCGGACCACCCCGCCCGGCGATGCCGTTCGATCGACCGACCGCGGGCCTGATGCCGCCCGCCACCGCCGGATCGGCAGCCGCCTGGCGCGTGGACGCCGCCGTGTTCTCGGTGGTGGCGCTGGGCCACCTGCTGGTGGCGCTGTTCATCCGCACCTACGGCTGGGACGACGGCACCATCACGCTGGCCTTCGCCCGCACGCTGGCCACCAGCGGCCGCATCGCGCTGACGCCCGAGTCAGTGACGGTGGAGGGCAGTTCGTCGCCGCTGTGGATGGCGCTGATGGCGGTGGTGCACTGGCTGGGGCGGCCGGGCTTCGACGCCTTCATCGCCGCCTCGCAGGTGGCGGCGGGCCTGTGCTCCGCCGTGGCGGCGGTGCTTCTGGCGCGGCTGCTGCGGCCGCTGGCGGGCTTCTGGGTGGCGGCGCTGCTGCCGCCGGCGCTGTTCCTCGGCGGGCCGTTCCTCAACGAGACGATGAACGGCATGGAGATGGCGCTGCTGGCGGCCGTCGTGCTCGGCGTGATGACGGCGCTGCAGCGGCCGCGGCCGTCGGCGCCGCTGCTGTTCGCGCTGGGTGCGGCGATGGCGCTGCTGCGGCTGGAGGGCGTGGCCTATGCGGTCGGGTCGGCGCTGGTGCTGTTCGTGCTGCAGCCGGCCTCGCGGCGCGCGGCGCTGGCGTTGGCGCTGGGCGCGCTGGCCGGGGCGGCGGCGATGGAGGCGGTGCGCCTGTGGGTCTTCGGCGACTGGCTGCCCAACACGGTGTGGGCCAAGCGCTGGTGGCCTTATCGGCCGGGCACGCTCGGGGGCCGGGCGCTGGTGCGCGGGCAGGCGCTGATCGAACCCTGGCTGCCGTATGCGGTGGCGCTGGTGGCGGTGCTGAGCCTCGGTGGGCATCAGCGCGTCGGTGGCGCGGTGGCCCGGGTGCGCAACGAGCCGGCGCTGCTCTTCGCCGTCGCCTACGTCGCCTGCGTTTGGGGGGCCAACACGGTGATGGGCCGCAACTGGGGCTATGTGTCGCGCATGCAGCTGTCGGCGCTGGTGCTGCCGGTGCTGCTCGCCCTGGCCTGGAGGGCGCCGGCCTGGCAGGCGCCGCGGCGGGTGGCGCTGCTCGCCGTGCTGACGCTGCTGGGCTCGATGACGGTGCTGCAGTGGAAGCATGTCGGCATCGCCTTCCAGGCGCAGGCGGGTCAGCCGCCGCGCTGGGGCATCACGCCGGACAGCTACCGCCTCACCGGCCTGGCGGTGGACCGGCTGCGCCAGCGGCTCGGCCTCGAACGGCTGAGCCTGATGGTGCCCGACGTCGGCGGCACGGCGCTGTGCTGCGAGCGGCTGGACATCATCGACTCGGCGCTGCTCACCGATCCCTTCCTGGCCCGCCACGGCTATGCACGTTTCGGCGAGTACCTGCAGCAGCGGCGGCCGGACGTGATCGAGACCCATGCGATGTGGTCCTGGGTGACGCAGATCTACGAGCAGCCCTGGTTCGTCGCCCACTACCAGCCGGTGGTGGTCGACGGCAGCTGGTTCTGGCTGCGCTCGGACCTCGCCGCCGCGCTGCCCGCCCCCGGGCCGGCGCCGGCCGACGCGCACCGCCTGCGCTACCGCGGGCGCGGCCTGAACGACGAGGCCTTCATCGCCGCGCACCCGCAGCCGGTGATCGTGCTCGACTGACGCCGGCGCGGACGGTGCGCCGGAAGTCGCACCAGCGCGCTGCGTCGCCGCGCCGCCGGCGGCCGCCTTCGTTTACGCTTCGATACCTTGATCGCACACGCCCGGCACCCTCCCCGAGGAGGCGCCGCCAAGGGTGATGGCGCTCCCGGAGGGGGAAGATGCTCGAAGCGCTGAAGTTCGTGGTGACGCTGCCGTGGCTGGTGGTCGACGTGGTGCGGCTGATCCCGCGGCTGTGGCGCTGGACGCCGGAATGAGGCCTGGCCGCGCGGTGGCGCGGCCCCCCGCTACGCCGCCCGCCGCAGCCGCAGCCGCGCCACCAGGCCGCCGCTGTCGGCGTTCTGCAGCTCGAAGCTGCCGCCCATGCGCTGCAGCGCCTTCTCCACGATGGCCAGACCCAGCCCCGCGCCGGTGGCCGCGGTGCGCGCGGCGTCGCCGCGGTAGAACGGGGTGGTGAGTTGGGCCAGCTTCTCCGGCGGCACGCCGGGGCCGTGGTCGCGCACGTTGACGATCACCCAGGGGCCGGTGCGCGCGTAGCTCACCTCGACCACCGCCACGCCGGTCTCGGTGGTGCGGCCGTAGCGGCGGGCGTTCTCGAACAGGTTGCCGAACACCCGGCCGAGCTCGACGTCGTCGGCCATCACCATCAGGTCGATCGCCACCCGCGAGGTGATGCGGATGACCGACGGGTCGCGGATGGCGGCCGCCTCGCGGTCGATCAGCTTGGCCAGCAGCACCGGCACCAGCTCGACCTCGCCGGGGCGGGCGTAGTCCATGAACTTGTCGATGATGGCGTCGAGCTGGTCGATGTCCATCGCCATCGCCCGCCGCGCCTCCTCGTCGTGCACGCTCATCTCGGCTTCCAGCCGCAGCCGGGCGAGCGGGGTGCGCAGGTCGTGGCTGATGCCGGCCAGCATGACGGCGCGGTCCTCCTCGACCTTGGCCAGCTCGCGCGCCATGCGGTTGAAGCCGCGGTTGACCTCGCGGATCTCGCTGGTCAGCGTGTTCTCGTCCAGGCGCGAATCGAACTCGCCCTCGCGGATGCGGCTGGCGGCGAACGACAGCTCGCGCAGCGGCCGGTTGATCAGCCGCGCGATGGCCACCGAGCCGAAGCCGGTGGCGATGATGGCGATGCTGACCCAGCTGAACCAGGTGCCGCCGCCGGCCGAGGTGAAGACGCGGGTGGCCTCGGCGCGCAGCCAGTAGGGGTCCCGTTCGATCGACAGCCCGACCCACAGGCCCGGCACCCCGTTGACCGAGCTGGCCACCAGCGTGTCGGGGCCCAGCTTGGTGCGCAGTTCCTGGCCGATGCGCCGGGTGAAACGGTCGACCTCGAAGGGTTCGTAGCGGTCACCCGGCTCGCGCGGCAGCAGGCGCACCGACTCCTGGTCGGTCATCGCCTTCATCACCGTCACCCGGTTGATGTTGTCCGAGTAGCGCAGCGCGGCGCGCGACAGGTTGACCAGGCTGGCGATCTGCTGCGCCGCCTGCACCGCCCGCGGCTCCAGCTCCAGCGCCCGCAGCGTCTGCACCCAGGCGAAGACGCCGCCGGCCAGCAGCAGCGCGAGCAGGAAGAAGGTGCGCCAGAAAAGGCTCAGGGCGAAGGGCTTGCGCGGCATCAGTTCGTGCCGTCCGGCACGAAGACGTAGCCCACGCCCCAGACCGTCTGGATGTAGCGCGGCTGCGAGGGATCGGGCTCGATCATCTTGCGCAGGCGGCTGATCTGCACGTCCAGGCTGCGGTCGAAGGGCTCGAACTCACGGCCGCGGGCCAGCTGCGCCAGCTTGTCGCGCGACAGCGGCTGCCGCGGGTGGCGCACCAGCGCCTTGAGCATGGAGAACTCGCCGGTGGTCAGGGCGATCTGCTCGCCTTCTTTGGTCAGCCGGCGCAGCGACAGGTCGAACTCGAACGGGCCGAAGCTGACGGTCTGCGGTTCCTTGGCCGGCGCGCCGGGCGCCTCCAGCGTCGGCCGGCGGCGCAGCACCGCGTGGATGCGCGCCAGCAGCTCGCGCGGGTTGAAGGGCTTGGGCAGGTAGTCGTCGGCGCCCACCTCCAGGCCGACGATGCGGTCCACGTCCTCCACCTTGGCCGTGAGCATGATGATGGGCGTCACGTCGTTGGCGGCGCGCAGGCGCCGGCAGATGGACAGGCCGTCCTCGCCGGGCAGCATCAGGTCGAGCACGATGAGGTCGATGGTCTCGCGGGTGAGCACGCGGTTCAGCGCCTTGGCGTCCTCGGCCAGCAGCACCTCGAAGCCTTCCTGCGTCAGGTAGCGGCGCAGCAGGTCCCGGATGCGGGCGTCGTCGTCGACGACGACGACGCGGTCGGCCCGGGCGTTGGCGGGTGCGTTCATCGATGGTCTCTCCCGAATATGTAACAGCGGCATTGTGCGCACGATTTCCCGTGGTTTCGGACCCCCTCACCCACGGTTACAACGTCGGTGCCCACCGCGTGACGCGTGCCGCGTTGAACCCCGGGTGGCGACTTGCCAGGCTGACCGGATGCTGATGCAACCCCTTCCTTCGTCCCGTTCGATGACTCGTTCGGTGGCCCATGCGGCCCGTGCCGCGCTGTGTGCCGCCGCCCTCATGGGCAGCCTGCCGGTCGCCCTGGCGCAGCCGGCCGCGCCGTTGGACAACGTGGTGCAGCTGAGCGCGCAGGCCGCCGCCGAGGTGCCGCAGGACCTGCTGTCGATCACCCTGCGCGCCACCCGCGAGGGCGCCGAGGCCGCCGCGGTGCAGGCCCAGCTGCGCCAGGCGCTGGACGCCGCGCTGTCGGACGCGCGCCGGCAGGTCGTGCCGGGTCGGCTGGAGGTGAAGACCGGCGCCTTCAACGTGCTGCCGAGGGTTCAAAGCGGGCCCAACGGCAACGGCCAGATCGCCGGCTGGCAGGGCCAGGCGGAGCTGATCGTGGAAGGCCGTGACACCGCCGCGGTGGCGGCCCTGGCCGGACGGCTGTCGGGCCTGGCGGTGGTCCGGGTGCAGCCGGGCCTGTCGCGCGAGGCGCGCGAGAAGGCGGAAGACGAGCTCACCGCCCAGGCCGTGGGCCGCTTCAGGGCCCGCGCCGCCGAGCTGGCGCGGCTGTTCGGTCAGTCGACCTACGTGCTGCGCGAGGTCAGCGTCGGCGCCAGCGACCCCGGCGTGCCGCCGGTGCCGATGTACCGGATGCAGGCCGCCGGGGCTGCCGTTGCCGACGAGTCGCTGCCGGTGCAGGCCGGCAAGGCGACGGTGACGGTGACGGTCAACGGCTCGGTGCAGCTGAAACCGTAGCGGCCGGCGCCCGGCTCACTGGGCGACCCAGCCGCCATCCATGTTCCACGCCACGCCGCGCACCTGGTCGGCGGCCGGCGAGCAGAGGAACACCGCCAGCCCGCCCAACTGCTCGGGCGTGACGAACTCGCCGGACGGCTGCTTCTCGCCCAGCAGTTCGGCGCGCGCCTTCTCCACCGCCAGGCCCTCGCGGGCGGCGCGGTCGTCGATCTGCTTCTGCACCAGCGGCGTCAGCACCCAGCCGGGGCAGATGGCGTTGCAGGTGACGCCGGTGGTGGCCGTCTCCAGCGCCACCGTCTTCGTCAGGCCGACGATGCCGTGCTTGGCGGCGACGTAGGCCACCTTCTGCGCCGAGGCCACCAGCCCGTGCGCCGAGGCGATGTTGAGGATGCGGCCCCAGTTCTTCCGCCGCATGCCGGGCACCGCCAGCCGGGTGGTGTGGAAGGCCGAGCTCAGGTTGATGGCGATGATCGAGTCCCACTTCTCCGGCGGGAAGTCCTCGATGTTGGCCACGTGCTGGATGCCGGCGTTGTTGACCAGGATGTCGACGCCGCCGAACTCGCGCTCGGCGTAGGCCATCAGGTCGGCGATCTGCTCGGGCTTGGACATGTCCGCACCGTGGAAGCCCACCTTGCCGCCCAGCGCCGCCACCTCCGCCTTGGCCGGCTCGGGGTCGCCGAAGCCGTTGAGCACCAGGGTGGCGCCCTCGCGGGCCAGCGCCAGGGCGATGCCCAGCCCGATGCCGCTGGTGGAGCCGGTGACGAGGGCGGTCTTTCCGCTGAGCATGGGCAGGTCCTCCGAAGGGGTTGGTAGCATCGACTGCGACCATCATAGAACCGCGGCCGACATGACCGACCCCCGCCTCGAACACGTGCAGTGCCTGGACAGCCGCGGCCTGCACCGCATGGCGTACTGGGCGTGGGGCGACCCGGCCAACGACAACGTCCTGGTCTGCGTGCACGGCCTGACCCGCCAGGGCCGCGACTTCGACACGCTGGCCCGGGCGCTGAGCGACCGCTACCGCGTCGTCTGCCCCGACGTGGTGGGTCGCGGGCGCTCCGACTGGCTGGCCGACCCCGCGGGCTACGCCATCCCGGCCTACGTGGCCGACATGGTCACGCTGCTGGCGCGGCTGAACGCGAAGACGCTGGACTGGGTCGGCACCTCGATGGGCGGCCTGATCGGGTTGGGCCTGGCCGCATTGAAGAACTCGCCGATCCGCCGGCTGGTGCTGAACGACGTCGGCCCGACGATCGAATACGCGTCGCTGCAGCGCATCGGCCAGTACCTGGGCATGCCCGTGCGCTGGAAGACCGAGCAGGAAGCGGCCGACGCGCTGTGGGCCATCTCGCGCAGCTTCGGCCCGCACACGCCCGAGCAGTGGCTGGCGATGAGCCGGCCGCAGTTGAAGGCCGACGGCGACGGCTTCAAGCCGCACTACGACCCCGCCATCGCGGTGCCCTTCCGCCAGGTCACGCCCGAGGTGGCGGCGGCCGGCGAGCGCCACCTGTGGCAGGCCTGGGACAGCCTGACCTTGCCGGTGCTGCTGCTGCGCGGGGCGGAGTCCGACCTGCTGTCGGCCGCCACCGCCAGAGCGATGACCGAGCGCGGCCCGAAGGCCCGGCTCGTGGAGTTCGCCGGCGTCGGCCATGCGCCCACGCTGCAGGCGGCCGACCAGGTGGCGGTGGTGGTCGACTTCCTCTGCAAGCAGGACTGACCGCATGAAGACCGGTTCGCTGACCGGCCTTCCCGCCGGCGGCGCACCGGCGGTGGCGGCCGCGCCCATCGTCCGCCTGCTCGACGCCGACACCGACGCCGGCGCCCCGCGCGACGACGTGGCGCGCGCCCGCGCCTTCGCCGAGCCGCTGCTCGCCGGCCAGCGCTTCGACAGCGGCGAGGACGCGCTGGCCCATGCCGACGGCGTGGCCGCCATCCTGGCCGGCATCGGCGCGGCGCCGCCGCTGCTCGCCGCCAGCTACCTGGTCTACGCCAGCGACTTCCTGCAGCGGCCGGAGGAGGTGGTGCGCAAGGCCTTCGGCGAGTCCTACGCCCGGCTGGTCGGCCACACCCGGCGCCTGGTGCAGGTGCAGCGGGCGGCGCGGGAAGCCTCGCTCGACGGCGCCCGGCGCGCCGAGCAGACCGAGCGCGTGCGCAAGATGCTGCTGGCCTTCTCGCGCGACCTGCGGGTGGTGCTGCTGCGCCTGGCCTCGCGGCTGCAGACGCTGCGCCATTACGCGGCCAGCAAGCAGGCCTGCCCCGAGGCGCTGGCGCGCGAGAGCCGCGAGGTCTTCGCGCCGCTGGCCAACCGGCTGGGCATCTGGCCGATCAAGTGGGAGCTGGAGGACCTGTCCTTCCGCTTCCTCGACCCCGCCGCCTACAAGGCCGTCGCCGCGCTGCTGGACGAGACCCGGCTGCAGCGGGAGCAGAGCACCGAGGCGGCCCGCCGGCGCATGGCCGACGCCCTGCAGGCCGCGGGCGTGCCGGCCGAGGTGCAGGGCCGGCCCAAGCACCTGTACTCCATCTTCAAGAAGATGCGCGGCAAGGGCCTGGACATCGGCCAGGTGATGGACCTGCGGGCGCTGCGGGTCATCGTCGACGACGTGCAGTGCTGCTACGCGGCCCTGAGCGCGGTGCACGAGCGCTTCGCGCCGGTGCCCGGCGAGTACGACGACTACATCGCCAGGCCCAAGCCCAACGGCTACCAGTCGCTGCACACGGTGGTGCTGGACGACGGCCGGCCGGTGGAGGTGCAGATCCGCACCCGCGAGATGCACGAGCACGCCGAGCACGGGGTCGCCGCGCACTGGGCCTACAAGGAGGCCGGCGCCAAGGGCTACGCCGGCGTTGCCGCGGCGGGCGACTTCGAGCAGCGGGTGGCCGACGCCCGCAAGGCCGTGCTGCGCCAGCTGCTGGCGTGGGAACGCGACCTGGCCGCGCCGCAGGGCGACGGCGAGGCCGCGGCCCGGCATGCCGACGACCCGCTGCCGGCCCCGGGCGGGGACGCCGTGGCCGGACGTTTCGACGACCGGCTGTACGTGTTCACGCCGCAGGCCGCGGTGATCGAACTCACCGCCGGCGCCACGCCCATCGACTTCGCCTACGCCCTGCACACCGACCTCGGCCACCGCTGCCGCGGCGCCCGGGTCGACGGCGCCATGGTGCCGCTGAACACGCCGCTGCAGAACGGGCAGACGGTGGAGGTGGTGGCGGCCAAGGAGGGCGGGCCGTCGCTGGACTGGCTGAACCCCGAACTGGGCTACCTGAAGAGCGCCCGCGCCAAGGCCAAGGTGCGCGCCTGGTTCAACAACCTGCAGCAGGGCGAGACCATCGCCCGCGGCCGCGAGGCGGTCGAGAAGCTGCTGCAGCGCGAGGGCCGCACCGCGCTCAAGCTCGACGAACTCGCCGCACGGCTGGGCTTCCGCAGCGCCGACGCCTTGTTCGAGGTGGTGGGCAAGGACGAGTACTCGCTGCGCCACATCGAGCAATTGCTCCGGCCCGCCGAGCCGGCGCCCGAGGCCGACGAACTGCTCGCGCTGAAGAAGGCCAGGCCCACCACGCTGGCGCCGGCGGGCGGCGTGCTGGTGGTGGGCGTCGATTCGCTGCTCACCTCGCTGGCCCGCTGCTGCCGGCCGGCGCCGCCGGACGCCATCGCCGGCTTCGTCACCCGCGGCAGAGGCGTGGCCGTGCACCGCGCCGACTGCCCCAACTTCCGCCACATGGCGGCGCGGTCGCCGGAACGGCGCATCGCCGTCACCTGGGGGAGGGGCAGGGCGGTGCGGGGGGCCCCGCTGTACCCGGTGGGCGTGATGGTCGAGGGCAGCGACCGCCCGGGCCTGCTGCGCGACATCTCCGAGGTCTTCGCCAAGGAGAAGCTGCACCTCACCGGCGTGCAGATGCAGACCCTGCGCGACGGCGGCCTTGGCACCACCCGCATGAACTGCACGGTGGAGGTCAGCGACGCGCAACGGCTGCAGCGGGTGCTGGGCCAGGTGCTGCGCATCGACGGCGTGCGCCAGGCCCGCCGGCGCTGAGCCGACCTCGGTCACGCTCGGCTTTTGCCATCCGCATGGAGGATACGCATTGACCTTTCAATTCGCTAACATCCATAGCGAAAATGGGTGAAACCTGCGCCGGGGTTCACCTCGCGGTTCTGCCAGTGCCATGGAGTTCGGGTGAAGTCAGATTTTCAAGAACTGCGCTTGAACGTTGAATGGCGACTCAAGCGGCGCGCTCGAAGGGTCAGCGCCATCGCGGATGTTCCGTCCGATTGCAATGCGGTCTTCTTCACCGTCGACGATCCGATCGCACGCAACCAGGTCTTCCCTTTCTATCTCTACTCGAGCAAGTTGCGGCAAGCCTATGGCATCCGGTTTTGCGAACTGGACTGGCGTTGTCTGCAAGCCGAGGAAAAGCCGGCGGCCGTCTTTCCTAGAGTGCAATGGGTTTGCCTGCAAACTTGGTTCGACCTTTCGGGTCAACAGATCGAATTTCTGTTGGAGCGCATCAACCAGATTTTTCCCAACGCCAGGATCAATTACTTTGACTGGTTCGCGCCGCTCGACTTGCGCTACGCCGGTCGCCTCCAGGGGTGGATCCACAGGTACTACAAGAAGCAGGTGCTGCGCGACGTGGAGGACTATCGGCGCCCGCACCAAGGCGACACCAACCTCACGGACTACTACTCTCGCAGGTTCGGGCTCGACATGCCCGTCACCATGCAGGAGCCGGTCGACGACCGGTTCTTCTCCGACAAGTTGTTGCTGGGTCCCAGCTTCTACCTCGCACCGTACCTGATCAGTCGCTTCTCACGACCGATGCCGGTGCACACCCGAAAGTTCGACGTCCACGCGCGCATCGCGATCGCTGGAGAGCCGTGGTATTCACGCATGCGCCAGGAGGCGAAGACCGCGCTCGGCGCGCTGCAGCACCGTCGCGTGATCCAGGACGGCCGGGTGTCGCGGTCCCAGTTCATGCGCGAGGTGGAGGCCAGCACCCTGTGCTTCAGTCCGTTCGGCTACGGCGAGATCTGTTGGCGCGATTTCGAAGCGATCGCCTGCGGCGCCGTGCTGGTGAAGCCCGACGTCGGCCACATCCGCATGGACCCCGACCTCCTTCTGGCCGAGGAGACATACGCTGCGGTGCGCTGGGACCTTGCCGACTTCCGCGACACGGTTGAACAATTGCTTGGCGACGAGTCGCGGCGGTCCATCATGGCGGCGCGGGCCTTCGAGGCGGTGTATCAGTACCTGTCGTCCCAGCGCTTCGTCGACCAGGTTCAATGGCTGTTCACCGCCGACCCTCTTTACGAGGCAGTGGACAAGGACGCTGCCCCACACCGCGCGACGCCGGTGCGTCTGTGAAAACCGGGGTTCAACGCGCCTTCTGCACCGCCAGCGCATCCACCGCGGGGGCGTCGTTGCCCCAGGCCTGGCGGATGAAGCTGAGCAGCGCGGCGATGTCCGCGTCCTCCAGGGCCTGGCCGAAGGGCGGCATGCCGTAAGGCCGTGGGTTGCCGGCGGTGGCCGGCGGGAAGCCGCCGTGCAGCACCGCCTGCAGCGCGTTGGCCGGCGAGGCCAGGGTGACGGACCGGTTGCCGGCCAGCGGCGGGTAGGCCGGCGCGGCGCCCTCGCCGCGTTCGCCGTGGCAGTCCTTGCAATGCTGACCGTAGAGCCGTTCGCCGCGCGCCAGCACGGCGCCGTCGGCCGGCTTGCCCTTGGGACGCGGCGGGTCGTGCGGCGGCAGGCCCTGCAGGAACGCCGCCATCGCGCGCAGGTCGGCATCGCTCAGGTGCTGGGTGCTGCCCAGCACCACCTCCGCCATGGGGCCCATGACGGAGGCGCGAGGCGAGAGGCCGGTCTTGAGCAGCGCGACCACGTCCTCAAGGGGCCAGCGGGCGACGCCCGCTTCCCGGTCGGAGGCCAGCGAGGGTGCGTACCAGCCCTGCATCGGGATCAGGCCGCCGCCCAGTTCGTTGTCGTCGATGGTCGCGCCGAGGCGGTTGCGGGCCGCGTGGCAGGCCGCGCAGTGGCCCGGCCCGCGCACCAGGTAGGCGCCCCGGTTCCATTCGGCAGTGCGCTCGGGCGACGGCTCGAAGCGGCCCGGCTCGAAGTACAGCGCCCGCCAGACCGCCAGCGCCCACTGGGTGCCATAGGGGTAGCGCAGGTCGTGCGGGGCGTTGGGCCGGTGCACGGCCGGCTGGCGCATGAGGAAGGCGTGCAGCGCGTCGCTGTCCTCGGCGCTCATCAGGGTGTAGTGCGGGTAGGGGAAGGCGGGGTAGAGCCGCCGGCCGTCCTTCGACCGCCCCTGGTGCAGCGCGCGGCGCATGTCGGCGGCGGTCCAGGTGCCGATGCCGGTCTCGGCGTCCGGCGTCAGGTTGCTTGCCACCAGCGTGCCGAAGGGCGTGGCGATGGCCAGCCCGCCGGCATAGGCCGGCTGCCCCGGCAGGCTGTGGCAGCCGGCGCAGTTCCCGGCGCGCGCCAGGTAGGCGCCGCGTTCGACGAGCGCGTCGGTCATGGGCGGGGGTGGGCGGCCGTCCTCCGGCCGCAGCCGGTCCTGCCACAGCACCCAGGCGGCGAACAGCGCCGCCGCCAGCGCCAGCGCGACGACGAGGCCGATCAGGCGCCGCGTCATGGCCGCGCCCTGAGCCCGCTGCCGCAGTCCAGCGGCAACGGCTGCGCGACGGTGGCGGCCGGTTTGGCATCCGCCGGCAACGGTTGCGACGACAGCCACAGCGCCATGGCGGCCACGTCCTCCTCGGACAACGCCCGGGCGACCCTGGCCATGCAGTCCGGCGCACGGGCCTGACGCAGCCCGTTGCGCCAGGCGCCCATCTGCGCCACCAGGTAGTCGCGCGACAGCCCCAGCAGCCCCGGCATGCCGGGCTGCACGCCGGTCATCGCCGCGCCGTGGCAGGCGCTGCAGGCCGGCACGCCCCGGGCGGGGTCGCCCTGGCGCACCAGGGACTCTCCCCGGGCCATCGCCGCCGCCGCGCGCCCCGCGGGTCTGCGGCGCCGGATAGGGCAGGTCGAGACCGGCGAAGTGCTCCGCGATCTCGCGCAGGTAGGCGTCCGACAGCGGTGCCAACAGGCGCTCCATCGCCTCGTTGCGGCGCCGGCCCTCGCGGAAGTTGAGCAGCTGCTCGTACAGGTAGCCGGCCGGCTTGCCGGCGATGCGCGGGTAGTAGCCGTCGTTGGTGGCGCGGCCCTCCCGGCCATGGCAGGCGGTGCAGGCCAGCGTGCGCTGGGCCATGGTGTCGGGCACCGGGGCGGCCGTCGCCGGAACCGCTGCGGCGCAGGCGGCGAGGACGACCGCGGCGAGGGACCGCGCACAGCGCCGGGCGCCGCGGCTTCTGGGTTCGTTCAGGTTGCCGCTCATCGCGTCAATTGTGCGGGGGCCGTGGCGTGGGTCACGGCAATCGGTGGCCCACCATGGTTTCCCCACATCAGTCCGCAGTCCGCGTACCGAAAGCCCAGCATGGAGCCGCATCGTCATGCGGACGAAGGACGCCTCATGAACCGCCGCACCCTCTTCTGCATCGCCACCCTGGCCCTTGGCGCCGCCACGACGGCCAGCGCCTACGACCCGAAGGCCACCATCGCCGACCTGGACGCCCGCCTGGCCAAGGCCGGCGCGCCGCGCGTGCAGGGCACCGAGGCGGTGGCCGGCAAGGACGTGCCGGCGCTGTTCTTCGGCGAACGTAAGATCAACAACAACTACGACGTGGTCGATGCGGTGCGCAAGTCGCACCAGGCCACCGCGACGGTGTTCGTCAAGGCCGGCGACGAGTTCGTGCGCGTCAGCACCAATGTGTTGACGCCCGAGGGCAAGCGCGGCATCGGCACCCAGCTGGCCCGCAACCCGGCCTACGAGGCGGTGAGCAAGGGCCAGTCGTTCTGCGGCGCGATCGACGTGCTCGGCACCGCCTACGACGCCTGCTACAACCCCATCAAGGACGGCAGCGGCCAGGTCATCGGCGCCAGCTACATCGGCCACAAGAAATAAGGGCCCGGGCCATGACGCGCTGGATGCGACCCCTTTCGCTGCTGGAGCGGCTGCCGGTCGGCCGCCAGCTCGTGTTGGCCTTTGCCTGCGTTCTGCTGTTGGCCGCCGCCCTGGGTGCGGAGGCGCTGGTCGGGTTGCGGACGGTCAACGAGCGGGCCGCCCTGCTGTCGGACAAGTGGCTCAAGGGCGTCGGCGCGCTGTCCGATGCGCGCGCCCATCTGCTGGAGACGCGCGACCTCGAGGTGCGCCACAGCCGCACCGCCGACAGCAGCTACCACGCCGAGTACGAAGACAAGATGGCCGAGGTGGAGAAGACCGTCGCGGCCCTGCTCAAGGACCAGGCGGCCCAGGCCGGCAGCGCCGAGGAGGGCGAGATCGTCGCCACGCTGTCGAAACAGTGGGCCGGCTACCGGCAGGCCCAGCTGCGCGTGGTCAAGCTGGGCCGCGACAAGCAGCAGCAGGACGCGGCCGACATCGCGGACGGTGCTTCCGGCATGGCCTTCGAGGAGGTGCAGGGCGCCCTCGGCAAGCTGCTGCAGTTCAACTACGACGGCGGCGCCGCGGCGGCCGAAGCGGTCCGTGGTGTGTACCAGAAGGTCCAGCTGGTCGTCGCCGCCACGCTGCTGTGCGCGCTGGGGCTGGGCGGCGGGCTGGCGTGGACCATCACAAGAAGCCTGCTGCGCCAACTCGGCGGCGAGCCGCGACGTGCGACGGCGGTCGCCCGTGCGGTGGCCGAAGGCCGGCTGGACACGCCGGTGGCCCTGCGCGCCGGTGACGAGAGCAGCCTGCTCGCCCACCTGCAGGGCATGCAGGCCCGCCTGGCCACCGCGGTGGGCGAGGTGCGCCGGGGTGCCGAGCAGGTCGCCCTCGCAAGCGGCGAGATCGCCCGCGGCAACGACGACCTGTCGGGCCGCACCGAGCACCAGGCCCAAGAGCTGCGCCAGACCAGCGCCACCATGGAGCAACTGGGCGAGGCGGTGCGCACCAGCGCGGGCAACGCCGACCAGGCACGTCAGCTGGCCGAGCAGGCCACCGGCGTCGCCGAGGAGGGCGGCGAGGTCGTGGGCCGCGTGGTGCAGACCATGAAGGGCATCGACGAGAGCAGCCGTCGCATCGCCGAGATCATCGGCGTCATCGACGGCATCGCCTTCCAGACCAACATCCTGGCGCTGAACGCCGCGGTCGAAGCCGCCCGCGCTGGCGAGCAGGGCCGCGGCTTCGCGGTGGTCGCGTCGGAGGTGCGCAGCCTGGCGCAGCGCAGCGCGGACGCCGCCAAGGAGATCAAGAGCCTGATCCAGGCCAGCGTCGAGCGGGTGGGCGAGGGCTCGCAGTTGGTGACGCGGGCCGGCGAGACCATGCAGAAGGTGGTCACCTCGATCCAGGACGTCAGCCGCATCGTGGCGCAGATCAGCCAGGCCAGCGCCGAACAGCGCGACGGCATGGCCGAACTGGCGCAGGCGGTGTCGCGCATCGACACCATGACGCAGCAGAACGCGGCGCTGGTGGAGCAGAGCTCGGCGGCCGCCGGCAGCCTGAGCGAGCAGTCGCGCCAGCTGGTGTCCGCGGTGGCGGTGTTCCGCACCTAGCGATCCACGGCGGCGCGCTGCCACCATGGAAAAAGGGCTTGGCCACACGGCCAAGCCCTTTTCACTTTTCATCCACCGGTCGTGACCGGCTTCCGCTACCAGGCCCGGGGGGGACGGGCTTTGCAGTCGTGGTAGGCGCGATTGGACTCGAACCAACGACCCCCCACCATGTCAAGGTGGTGCTCTAACCAGCTGAGCTACGCGCCTGCGAAGCCTCGCACTATAGCATGGTGCCTTGCGCCTCGATGGCGGGCGGCGCTGCCTCCAGCGCGGCCTCGACCAGCCCCGCCGGCAGCGACTTGCTCGGCTTGATGCCGAGTTCCTTCAGCATCTCGGCCTGTCGGATCACGTTGCCGCGCCCGGCCGTGAGCTTCTTGTGGGCCGCGTCGTACTGGTCCTGCGCTTGGCGAAGGCCCTTGCCCACCGCCTCCAGGTCGCCGACGAAGCCGGCCAGCTTGTCGTACAGCTCGGCACCCCGGCGGGCGATGTCCTGCGCGTTGCGGTTCTGCGCCTCCTGCCGCCACAGGTGCGCCACGGTGCGCACGACGAAGAGCAGCGTCGACGGGCTGACCAGCAGCACGTTCCTCGCCCAGGCGTCCATGAACAGCTCGCGGTCGTGGCTCACCGCCAGCATGAAGGCCGGCTCGATGGGCACGAACATGAGCACGAAGTCGAGCGACTTGAGGCCGTACAGGCTCTGGTAGTTGCGCTCGGACAGGCCCTTCATGTGCCCGCGGATGGACTCCAGGTGGCGGCGCGTGGCGATCAGCAGCGCGGCCTCGTCCTCCAGGCTGCAGCAGTCCTCGTAGGCGTTGAGCGAGACCTTGGCGTCGACCACCAGGTGGCGGCCTTCGGGCAGGCGGATGACCACGTCGGGCTGCGCCCGCGTCCCGTCCTCCCGGGTGTGGCTGACCTGCACCTCGTACTCCTCGCCCTTGCGCAGGCCGGAGGCTTCGAGCACGCGTTCGAGCACCAGCTCGCCCCAGTTGCCCTGGGTCTTGCTCGACCCCTTGAGCGCGCGGGTCAGGCCCTTGGCGTCCTCGCTCAGCGACTGGTTCAGCGCCATCAGCTGTCGCACCTGCTCAGCCAGCGCGCTGCGGTCCTTGCCCTCCTGGACGTAGACGTGCTCGACCTTGGCCTGGAACTCGTTGAGCTTGAGCCGCAACGGGTCCAGCAGCTGGCCGAGGTGGGCCTGGTTCTGCTCGGTGAAGCGCTTGCTCTTCTCGTCGAGGATGTCGGCGGCGAGCTGGCGGAACTGGTCGGTCAGCGCCGCCTTGGCCTCGGTCAGCAGCGCGAGCTTCTCCTCGGACTGGCGGCGCTCGGCGTCGAGCCGGGTGATCAGTGCGGCGCGTTCGTCGCGCGCGGTGTCCAGTTCGTCGCGCCAGCGGCCGGCCTGCGCCTGCAGGGCCTCGTGCTGGGCGGCCATGGCGTGGCGCTCGGCCTCCAGCCCGCGCACGCGCTCGCGCAGCGTGGCCAGCTCGGCCTGGGCGTTGCCATGCGCTTCGGCCAGCGCGGCGGCGCTGCGGCCGCGCCACCACAGCGCCGCGGCCACGGCGCCGACCAAGGTGCCGATCAGCAACGCCAGCAGCGGGAACATCAGGGGAAGGGTCTCGGTCATGCGGAAGGGTTCGGGGCACCGGCGGCGGCTTCGGCCAGCCGGTCGCGCAGGCCGCTGTCGCGGCGGGTGGGGGAGCGTACCGCGGCCTGCACCACGTCGGCCGGCGCCGCCAGCGACAGGCCCCGGCGGGCGCGGGTGACGGCGGTGTAGAGCAGTTCGCGGCTGGCCACGCGGTGCGGCCGGTGCGGCAGCAGCACCAGCACGCGGTCGAATTCGGAGCCCTGCGACTTGTGCACCGTCATCGCGAAGGCGGTGTCGTGCTCGGGCAGCCGCTGCGGCGGCAGCGCGCGGAAGCCGCCGTCGGGCAGCGGGACGTGCACCATCAGCCGCCCGTCGGCATCGGGCAGGGTGATGCCGATGTCGCCGTTGAACAGCCGCAGCACCGGGTCGTTGCGCAGCACCATCACCGGCCGGCCGGTGAACCAGGGCGAGCGAGGATCACCGGCCCCATCGGGCCGTTCGCGCTGCAGCCGCTCGCGCAGCCAGCGGGTGAGCGAGGCGTTGACCGCCGCCGTGCCCCGCGGCCCTTCGCGCAGCGCGCACAGCACCCGGAAGGACGCGAAGGCGGCGCTGGCGCCGGCCACGTCGCCGGGGTCGCGCCGCAGCGCCTCGGCGAAGGCCGCGAAGCCGTCGGCCATGTCGCGCCGCACGGCGGGCGACGGCGCCTCGCCGCGGTCGTCGTGCCAGCGCAGGTCGCCGCCGTCGGCGCTGCGCAGCGCCTGCAGCAGGCCGTCGGCCTCACCGGCCTTGAGGTGGCCGGCCAGGCGGCCGATGGCCGAGCCGGCGCTGAAGCGGAAGTTGCGCTGGAACCAGACGGTGCTGTCGACCAACGGTCCCGCGACCGTGGCAGCAGGGGGCAGGGCGTCGGCTGGCAGGCCGCAGGCGTCGGCGAGGTCGCGCCGGGCGGCCACGCTCAGGTGGGCGTCGGCGCTCAGTTCGGCGAACACGGCGCCGGCCTCCACCGCTGCCAGCTGGTCCTTGTCGCCGAGCAGCACCAGCCGCGCCGTCGGCGGCACCGCGTCCAGCAGCCGCGCGGCCAGCGACAGGTCGAGCATGGACGCCTCGTCGACCACCAGTGCCTCCACCGGCAGCGGGTTCGCGGCGTGGTGGGTGAACCCGTCGGGCCGCGCGCCGAGCAGCCGGTGCAGCGTGGTCGCCTCGGCCGGCAGCCGCTCGCGCAGCGCGGGCGGCAGCGCCGCGCCGCGCTCGCGCAGCGCCTCGCCCAACCGCGCGGCCGCCTTGCCGGTGGGCGCCGCCAGCGCGATGCGGCAATCGGGGTCGTCGGCCAGCAGGCAGCCGAGCAGCGCGACCACGGTGGTGGTCTTGCCGGTGCCGGGGCCGCCGCTGATGACGGTCAGCCGCTGGCGCAGCGCCAGCGCGGTGGCCAGCTGCTGCCAGTCCACCGCCTCGTGGCCGCGCGGGAACAGCTCGCGCAGCAGCGCACGGGCGGCCGGCGACGGCGGCGACGGCGGCGCGTTGGCGGCGGCGACCAGCCGCCGCGCCAGGCGCCGTTCCTGGTCGAAGTGGCGGTGCAGGTAGAGACGGTCGTGCGCGTCGATCACCAGCGGCAGCGGATCCGGCGCGTCGCCCTCGGGCGAGCCGCCGACCACGGCGCTGGCCAGCAGCCGTTGCCGCCAGCCGTCGAGGTCGCCCTCGGTCGCGAGCGCCGACAGCGCGATGCCGACATGGCCGTCGCTGGCGGCCAGGCTCAGCGCCTGCGCCGCCTCGGCCGCGGCCTGGGCCGCCCCGTCGTCGGGCTGCAGCCGCAGGGACCAGCGGCGCACCTGGTGCGCCAGCGCCCGGGCCAGGCGCTGCTCGGCGGTGTCGGCCGGAGGGTGGATCACCTCCACCGGCGGCGGCAGCTCATCGGCCGGCGGCAGACCGTCGAAGAGGTCGGCGCTCATGCAGCACTCCGGGTGTCAACACCGTCGAGCAGCGCCGAGAAGGCCTCGACCAGCGCCCGCGGCGGCTTCCAGGCGTGCACGCCGGCGCGTCCCCAGGCCGGCCGCACGCCGCGCACGAAGAGGTACAGCGCGCCGCCGTGGTGCTGCTCGTAGCGGTAGCCGGGCAGCCGCCGCTGCAGGTGGCGGTGCAGCGCCAGGCAGTAGATCAGCGCCTGCAGCGCATAGCCGTGCTGCGCCATCGCCCGCTGCAGCGACGCCGCCGCGTAGTCGGCCGGTGCGTCGCCCAGGTGGTTCGACTTCCAGTCGACGACGAAGAAGCGGCCCTGGTGCTCGACCACCAGGTCGATGAAGCCGCGCAGGTACCCCTGCAGCTCGCCGAACGACAGCGCCGGCGCCGCCACGCCATGCCGCTGCAGCAGGGCCGACAGCGCGCCGGCGCGCAGGCGGCGCGACGGCAGCGTGAACTCCAGCTCGACCAGCCGCCGGCGCGGCGTGACCTCGGCCAGGCGCAGGCCTCCGTCGCGACCCTCCATCAGCGGCGTCTGCACCACGGCCTCGACCGCGCCGCGCAGCATGGCGGCCAGCGGCGCGCCGGGCGCCTGCGCGGCCACGCCGGCATGGCGGCGCAGGACGCTGTCGATCGCCGGCGGCCAGCCGTCGGGGTCGGTGAAGTCGATGCGCTCGAAGACGGCGTGCAGGCAGTCGCCGGCCGCCGGCCCGCGGGGGAAGCGCAGGATGTCGGTGTCGGCCAGCGCCATGGCGGGCGCCGGCGGCGGCGCCGGGTCGTCGACGCGGGCATCGTGGTCGGTGGCCGCGCCCTCGTGGCGGGCGCCGTGCGCCAGGCTGCTGTAGCTGCCCAGCCACCAGGCGCCGGGCAGGCGGGCCGGCGGCGGCAACGCCTGCACCGCCAGCGGATCGGGCCGTTCCGCCGGCAGCACCGTCCCCGCCGCCGAGGGCAGCGGCGACAGGTCGACCGCCGGTGCATGGCGGACCGCGAACGCCTGCCAGGCCGAGGCCAGCGTCGCCGGGTCCACGCCGTGGGCGAGCCAGTCGGCGGGGGTGCGGCCGCCGCCGGCGACCAGCCAGTGCAGCGGCGAGCGGTCGCCCTCGCCGACGCTCGTGCCGCGGCCGCTGCGCCGGCCGTACCGGCCGACCACGACATGGCAGCGGTGCACCGCCCGCGTCAGCGCCACGTAGAGCAGCCGCAGGTGCTCCGCCATGGCCTCGGCGGCGATGCGCCCGGCGCGGGCGTCGGCGTCCGGTTTCGGCAGGTCGCCGCGCAGGTCCAGCACCAGCCGGCCGTCGTCGTCGTGCCACTCCACGGCCTCGCCGCTGGCCGCGCGACGGGCGCCGGTGTCGCCGTCGAAGAGGAAGGGACAGAACACCAGGGGGTACTCCAGCCCCTTGCTGCGGTGGATGGTGACGATCTGCACCAGGTGGCGGTCGGACTCCAGCCGCAGCTCGGTGGCCTCCGACGCGCGGCGCTCGCGGCGCTGCCGCTGCAGCCAGGCCAGCAGCGCCTGCGGCGTCAGCGGCTCGGCCTCGGCCTGCTGCAGCAGTTCGGCCAGGTGCAGCAGGTTGGTCATGCGGCGCTCGCCGTCGGGGCGGGCGAGCAGGCGGCCGGCGACGTCTTCACGACGCATCAGGCCGCGCAGCACCACGCCGATGCCCTGCTGGCGCCAGCGTTCGCGGTCCTCGGCGAAGCGCTCGACCCAGGCCAGCAGGCCGTCCTCGTCCTCCATCAGCCGGTGCAGCGACGGCGCGTCGTGGCCGAGCAGTTCGGTGGCCAGCGCGGCGCGCAGCAGGCGCTCGCGGCCGGGCTGCAGCAGGGCGGTCAACAGGCGTTCGAGTTCCTCGGCGTCGACGCTGGAAAAGACGCTGGCCTGCGACACCTCCACGCTGCCGACACCCACCGCCGCCAGCGCCTGCCGCATGCGGGCGGCCTGGGCATGGCTGCGCACCAGCACCGCGATGTCGCCGGCGCCCAGCGGCCGGCCCTCGAGCAGCAGCCGGCCGGCCCGCGCCTGGCCGAGCAGCCGGGCGATCTCGCCCGCGCACGCCTGCGCGGCCAGGTGCAGCGCCTGCGCCTTGTCCAGCGGCTGGCCGTCGTCGCCGTCGGGCAGGGTCCACAGCTGCAGCGGCGCCGGCGGCGCGACGCCGGCGGCGTCCAGCCGGGGCCGCGGCTTGTCGCCCGGCTGCACCGGGTGGAAGTCCAGCCCCTCGATGAAGAAGGCCCGCGGGTGGCCGCCGAACAGGCCGTTGAGGCCGTCGATCAGCCCCGGCACCGAGCGCTGGTTGTGCGCCAGGCCGTGCCGCGCCCCGGCCGTCGATCGCGCCTGCAGGTAGGTGTGCAGGTCGGCGTTGCGGAAGCTGTAGATGGCCTGCTTCGGATCGCCGATCAGGAACAGCGGCTGCCGTGACGGGCCCCACACCGCCTCGAAGATCGCCCACTGCAGCGGGTCGGTGTCCTGGAACTCGTCGATCAGCACGGCGGGAAAGCGCGCGCGCAGGGTCGCGGCCAGCGCCGCGCCATGCGGTCCGGTCAACCGCTCGTGCAGGTTGGCGAGCATGTCGTCGAAGGCGACGACGCGGCGTTCGCGCTTGAGCTGGCGAAGCGCCTCGGGGCCGGTGGTGAGCAGTTCGCGCAGGAGCGCCAGGCGGTGCAGGCCCGCGGCATGTCCAGTCGCCTCGCGCCGGTCGAGCAGGTCCTGCGCCAGGGCGAAGAAGGGGTGCTCCGGCGTCACCTTGCCGGCCTTGGTGCAGGCGCGCAGCCGGGCCTCGCCGAGCAGGTCGAGCCTGTCCAGCGTGGCGTCGGCCGCCACGGGATCGGCCGATCGCAGCAGGCGGTCCCACTGCTCGAACGACTTCTGCAGCGTCGCCTCCTTGTAGGTGACGCCGTTGAGGTTCGCGGCACGGCTGCGCCGCAGCAGCTCGACGATGGCTTCGCGCTCGCGCGCCCACAGCGCCCGGGCCGCGTCGTGGGCCGCCCGCAGGCCGTCGAGGTCGAAGCCCGGCAGCGGGCCGGCGTCCAGCGCCTCGGGCCAGCGCAGCACGGCCAGCGGCCTTGGCGATGCGGCGCCGCAGCAGCTCGGCATGGCGCTCGGGGAGTCGCCCCTGGCGAGCAGCAGCGCCGCCACCGGCGCCGGCAGCGCCGGGCCTGCGATGCGCCGGCGCCAGAAGTCCTGCACCACCTGCAGCCGCAGCGCGCCGTCGTCGGTCAGCAGCTCGGTGGCCAGCGGCAGGCCGGCGCTGAAGGGCGCGTCGGCCAGCGCGCGCTGGCAGAAGCCGTGGATGGTGAGGATGGCCGCCTCGTCGAAGGTCTGCAGCGCGGCGTCGAGCCGCTGCCCCAGCAGCGCATCGGCCAGGCCGAGTTCGTCGCGCAGACGGCGCAGCAGGCCGGCGACGAAGGGGTCGTCGGCGCAGCGGGTGTCGCCGCGCAGCGCCTTCGACGTCTGCGCGATGCGGCCGCGGATGCGCTCGTGCAGCTCGGCGGTGGCGGCGTTGGTGAAGGTGACGACCAGCACCTGCTCCACCGGCAGGCCGCGTTCAAGCAGCAGGCGCAGCACCAGCCCGCACAGGTTCCAGGTCTTGCCGGTGCCGGCCGAGGCCTCGATCAGCTGCGTGCCATCGAGCGGGCAGTGGAAGACGTCCAGCGGCTCCAGGTTCATCGGCCCGGCTCCTGCAGGTGCTGCGACAGCGGCCCGTACACCGCCTCGGCGCAACGCGCGAAGTGCTCGTCCAGCGGGTCGGCCATGCCGCGCAGGGCCAGGCGCCAGGCGGGGTCGTCGCCTTCGCCGCCGCGGCCGGCGCTGCCGTGCCAGGCGCGGCGCGTGGGGCCGGGCTGTCGGTCGCAGGTCCACCAGGTCCAGGCCGTCTTCGGGAAGAAGTGCAGGGGGGTGCCGAGGCCTTCGCGGTACAGGGCGAGCAGTTCGCGCAGCCGCTGCGGTGCGTCGGGCACCGGCGTGAGGTCGAAGCCGCCGTCCAGCGCCAGCATGCGGGTGCGCGGCGCGGCGTCGGCGGGCGCGGCGGCGCACAGCAGCAGGTGCGACAGCCAGGCGCGCAGCCGCTCCTGCGCGCGGATGGCGCCGGCGCGCCACTGCACCAGGCCCTGCGGGCGCAGGCCGGCCAAGTGACCGTGCAGCCGCCAGGCCTCGCCGCCGAGGTCGAGGTCCAGCACCACCGGCCGGGTGGGCAGCGGTGCGTCGGCCAGCACCGGGCGCAGCCGTTGCGCCAGGTCGTGCAGGCCGGTCAGCGCCTGCGCTCGGCGCTGGCGGCCCAGCGGGCCGGCCGGCAGCTCGGTGCCGGCCTCGGCCAGGGCCTCCACGCCGGCCGGGGCCCGGCCCTCCAGCAACGCCGGCAGCAGCCGCTGGCCGAGGCCGTAGACCGACAGGCCGTCCGGCGTGAACGGCTCGCAGTCGTCCAGCGCCTCGGCCGGCCGCGGCAGGTCGACCTGCAGCCGGTGCTTCAGCAGCGCGCGCGCCGGGTGGCTGAAGAACTCGATGAGCCGCGCCAGCGTCGGCTGGCGCCAGTCGCCGTCGGGAGGCGGCAGCGGTCGGATGAAGAACGGTGCCTGCGGCGCATCGTCGCGGTCGTCCTCGAGGTCCGGGTCGTCCTCCACGGCGGTCGGTGCAATGGCCTCGTTGGCCGGCGGCGACCCCAGGGCGCGCCGCAGCGCCTGCGCCAGCTCCTCGGCGTGGCTGCGCTGTCGCGGGTCGCTCCCGGCCAGGAAGCTCTCCAGTGCGAAGGGCTGCAGCGGGTGCTCGACCACCAGGCGACGGCGTGCGGCCGCCTCGTCCATCACCGGCGTGGTGACGGCCGGCAACACGAACTCGAGCAGCTCGTCGACCAGCACCGAGGGCGGCAGCGGCTGGTTGTCGCGGGCGCTGCGGCCGGTGTGGCTGAGGTGGAGCTGCTCGCGCGCGGCCAGCACCAGGTCGAGGAAGAGGTTGCGCTCGTCCAGCCGGCGCTGTCGGTCGCCCTCGCGCGGCTGGCGCGCCATCAGGTCGAACTCGGGCGGTCGTTGGCGGCCGGGGAAGGCGCCGTCGTCCAGGCCGATCACGCAGACGATGCGGTAGGGCAGCCCTCGCAGCGGCGTCATGCCGGTGAAGGTGATCGCGCCGGTGGGCGTGGCGCCGCGCGCCGGGTCGTCCAGCTGCCGCGCCAGCGCCTCGCGCAGCACCGCCAGCGGCAGCGGTGCGGCGGGGTCCGCGGCGCGCAGCGTGTCGCCGAGGGCGGCGATGGCGGCCTGCAGTTCGCGGGCGTCGTCGGCCTCGTCGGCGGACGCCTCGACGAAGTCGTCGACCAGGGCCGCCAGCCGCGCCGGCCAGGCGCCGGCGGGCAGCGCGGTGCCGGCCAGCACCTGCAGGCCTTGCAGCCGCTGCACCAGCTGCCACAGCGCGCCCAGCGGCAGCGCGCGGCGGCCCTCGATGTCCCCCACCGGCAGCCGGCCGGCGAGCGGGGCGGAGGGCGGGCGATCGCCGGGCAGCGCATGGCCCAGCAGCAGCCGGTCCAGGCCGTCCTCGAAGCTGTGGGCCCCGGCGTCGCCCAGGCCGAGCGCCTGGCGCTGCGCGCCGTCCAGGCCCCAATGCACGCCGGCGGCGTTCAGCGCGTCGCCGAGCTGGGCCAGCGCCTCGTCGTCGAGGCCGAAACGGCGGGCCACCGGCGGCTGCGCCAGCAGGCCGGTGACCTCGGTCACCGTGCAGCGCGCGCCGGCCAGCGCCAGCACGCCGAGCAGCGCCTGCGCCAGCGGGTTGAGCCGGCTGCGCGAGCGGCCGCTGATGGAGAACGGCAGGGCGCGTTCGGCCGGCACGGTGCCGAAGACGGCCTCGACCAGCGGCGCGGTGGCGTCGAGGTCGGGCGTGACCACCAGCACGTCGCCCGGTCGCAGCGTCGGGTCGGCGGCGAAGCGGGCGAGCAGCCGGTCCTGCAGCACCTCCAGCTCGCGCAGGCGGGAATGGGCCACGTGCACTTCCAGGCTGCGGTCGTCCTCGGCCAGCGGCCACGCACCGGGCACCGGCTGCTGCAGGTCGAGCAGGCTGTCCTGCAGGCGGGCGAGCAGGGTGGGCCGCGCCGCCTCGACGAAGGCGCCGTCGTCGACCAGCGACTCGCCCGCCGCCTCGATCAGCAGCGCCACCTGCGACTGGGTCTGCCGGCCCCAGCCGGCGAGCAGGCGGTGGCCGATCTCGTGACCCTGGTCGCGGCCCTCGGCGCGCAGGCGGGCCAGCACCCGGCCGTCGACGATCTCGAACCAGTACTCGCGGCAGGGGTTGAGCACGTGCAGGTGCAGGTCCGTCCAACGGCCCATGCCGGCCAGCAGCTTCAGGTACAGCGGCGGGATGGCGGGCAGGGCGATGAGGTGCACGCCGGTCGGCAGGCCGTGGTCGGCGAGGGCCTGCGGCCCCTGGGCGCCGAGCCGGTCGAGGGCGGCGAGGAAGGCGTCGGCCGGGTGAGCCGGCCGCAGGCGCAGGCCGGCGGCCAGGCGTTGCCAGAGGGCGGCCTGCCAGGCCTCGTCGGCGTCGCCTTCCAGCACCCGCCGGCCGCGTTCCCACGACTGCAGCCACTGCGGCCGGTAGGTGAGGTACTGGTCGAACAGCGACGCCACCTGCTGCGCCAGGTCCCAGCGCATCACCGCATCGGCCTGCGCCAGCCAGCCCTGCAGCCGGGGGTGGTCGGCGGCGAAGGCCGGGTCGACCAGCGCGTCCCACACGCGCCAGGCGAGCACGCCGGGGGCGAAGGGCGAGGCCTCGGCGACGTCGGGCACCAGGCGGGCGATCTGCCGCCACAGCCACTGCGCGAGGAAGGCGAACTCGACGTTGGCGCACACGCCGTGGCGGTCGGCGATGGCCAGCGTCAGCGCCCGCTGCACGGCGGCCCCGGGCACGATCACCGTCGGGGCGTCGAACACCCCGCCGGGGGCCTCGTCCAGGCGCTGCAGCAGCCCGTCGCGCAGGACCTCGAAGCGGTTGGAGAAGTGGAGGTGGAGCATCGGCGGGCAGGGCGACGGGGGAGTCTACGGGGGGGCGTGGCGGCGGTGGCCGGGTCGAGGACCGTCCAGTGTGGCGGCGGCCTGGCTCATGAGGTGAGCCAGCCCGGCTTGGCTACCATCGCCGCCCGTCCACCGCCCACCCGTTCCACCATGCCGTCGATGCCGAGCCCGATCACCCGCGGCCGTCTGCCGCGCCGTGCGCTGCTGGCCCTGGCCGGCGCTGCGCTCGCGCCCGGCCGGACGGCGGCGCAGGCGTTCCCGAACCGTCCGATCCGGCTGGTGGTGCCGTATCCGCCCGGCGGGCCGCTGGACATCGGCGCCCGCGCGCTGGCGCAGGCGATGGGCCCGGGCCTGGGCACCACCGTCGTGGTCGAGAACCGCACCGGGGCCGGCGGCAACATCGGCGCCGACGCGGTGGCCAAGGCGGCGCCGGACGGCCACACGCTGCTCATCGGCGCGGTGGCCACGCACGCCATCAACCCGTGGCTGTACCCGAGGATGCCGTACGACGCGCTGCGCGACTTCACGCCGATCACCCTGATCGCCGAGGTGCCCAACGTGCTGGTGCTGCCGGGCGCCTATGCGCGCGAGCACCGCATCGCCGACGTCGCCGGCTTCATCGCCCACCTCAAGGCGAGGCCGGGGCGGCTGCAGTTCGCCTCCGGCGGCAACGGCAGCGCCGGGCACCTGGCCGGCGAGCTGTTCAAGCAGTTGACCGGCACCTTCGCCGTGCACATCCCCTACCGCGGCGCCGCGCCGGCGCAGCTGGCGCTGCTGTCGGGCGAGGTGCAGTTCATGTTCGACAACCTGGCGTCGGCGGCGCCGCGCCTGCGCGACGGCTCGCTCAAGGCGCTGGGCGTGACGACGCCCGGGCCCGCCGGCGCCTTCCCCGAGCTGCCGGCGCTGGCCCGCTCCGGCGTGCCGGCGCTGAAGGGCTTCGACATCAGCACCTGGTTCGGCCTGTTCGGTCCGGCCGGCCTGCCGGCGCCGGTGCTGCAGCGGCTGAACGAGCAGGCGACGGCCGCGCTGCGCAGCGCGGCGGTGACGGAGACGCTGGCCCGCTTGGCCGCCGAGCCGGCACCCGGCACGCCGCAGGACCTGCAGCGCAAGGTGGAGGCCGACCACGCCCGCTACCGCGAGATCGTGCGGCGCTCGGGGGCGACGGTCGACTGACGGTTCAGGGCCGCGCCACCGGCGCCTCGAACCGCCACTCGAAGCGGTCGTCGTCGTGGACCAGGCGCACCGCCTCGCGGGTGGTGCGGCAGTGCCAGGTCTGCTGCGCGGTGCGTTCGCGCAGGTGCAGCGCCTGCGGCTGGAACACCGCCACGTTGTGGCCGCCGGGGTCGCGCACCGAGCGGTAGCGCAGCCAGGCGATGCCTTGCGCGCGCGCGGCGTCGCCCAAGGCCTGGCAGGCGGTGTAGTCGTCCGGGTGCGTCCAGTGCCCGGCCGACGCCGACCAGGGCGGGCGGCCGAGGTCGATCGCCCGCCCGCCGATGGCGGCGCGGAAGAAGGTGTGCTGGCTCAGCAGCTCGCCGTCGCGCAGGCCGGCGCTGTCGACCAGGAAGCGCCAGCGCCAGTAGGCGACCTCGGCGCCGGCGGTGCGCAGCGTCTCGCCGCCGTACCAGAGACCGGGCGAATGGGCGCGGCGGAAGCGGCTGGCGTGCGGCGATCGGTAGCGGAACGGCGTCGACAGCAGGTAGTGCAGGCCGGCCGCGGCCGGGGGCAGGGCGGGCTTGCCGGCTTCGAGCAGCTGCTCCAGCACCGCCTGCTCGTCCAGCGAGTCGACCAGCCGCATGGTGGCGACCACGTGCTGCGCCTCGACGCCGCGCCAGGCGCTGGTCTGCCGGTCGGCGGCGCTGCGGAACCAGTCGTTCTGCCAGGGCCGGGCCGCGCCGTCCGTGCCGCTCACGAGGGCGCGCGCAGGCCGTCCAGGTAGGCCAGCGTGGCGACCAGCCCCTCGGCGGTCTGGATCAGCTCGCGCGGCACGCCGCCGAGGGCGTCGTTGTGGCTGCGCATCCAGGCCTGGCGGCGGGCGTCGTCGTTGCCGACCAGCGCGTCGAGCGAACGGTACACCCGCACCAGCAGCGCCGCCAGTTCGCCCGGTTTGGAGGCGGGATCGAGCCCGCGCTCGCCGCGCAGCAGGCGCGACACCGTCGGCTCGCTGCTGCCGATCACCCGCGCCAGGGCGGCGCCGGACAGGCCGAGCAGGCTGCCGGCCCGCGCCGTCGCCTTGGCCAGCACCTGCGACGGGTCGACCACGGCATGGCGGGCGAGGATTCTTTCCATGGAAAGAAATAGTAGGACTTCACCCAATGTCTGGCAAGCCCTTCAGGTCTGCCTAGAATGGCGGTCATGCGCGCCCGGTTGTGCTGGCTCCTGCTCTTCCTGCTGCCCCTGCAATGGGCCGCGGCGGTGGCCGCCTGCGACCATGGCGCCCCGGCCCGTGCGGCCCCTGCCGTGCAGCAAGCCAGTGCGCACCACGGCGCGCAGGGCTCGCACGACGGCGCGCACGCGCACCATGCGCACCTCGCGGAGCACGGCGCCGCCGTCACGGCCGGTGCCACGGCGGACGCCGCCGACGCGGCGCCGCCGGGCGACCTCGCCACCTGCAGCGCCTGCGACTGCTGCCACCTGGCGGGCAGCGCCCTGCCGGCGATGAGCCGGCCGTCGCCGGCCCTGACCGCGGCGCAGCCCCAGCCGCTGTGGGCCGGGGTGCCGCTCTCCAGCCGGTCGACCGACGGGCTGTACCGACCGCCACGCGGCTGAAGGCCCTCGTTCGGCCGGTGAAGCCACCGGCCGCCGCCCTCCCACCGATCCCGCCGTCCGGCCCGTGCCGGGACGTGCGCGACCGGTGCGGGGTCCCAGGCCTTCACCCGTTGCCCCATGTCCCCTCGCCCCAGGGCGCCGCGTCCGCGCGTCGCCGCCATGGCCGTGCTGTTCACGGCCAGCGTCTGCACGGCCGTGGAGCCGCCACCCCTGCCGCCGGTGCGGGCGTCGGAACAGACAGCGCCCGGCTGGGCCTGGCTGCTCGACCGTGCGTGGACGCGCCAGCGCCGTGACGAGGCGCAGGCCGCGCGCGGCGCGGTGCTGCAGGCCCGCGGCCAGGCGCTGGCCACGCCCTTCGCCGGTCCGCCCACCGTCGGCCTCGACGTGCGCCGGGACCTGCCGCCCGGCGCCCGCCTGCCCGGCACCGACACGGTCGGCCAGCGCGGCCGCAACGAGCTGGAGCCGGGCGTGTCGGTGCCGCTGTGGCTGCCGGGCCAGCGCGAGGCCGGCCGCGCCACCCTGACCGAGGAGGAGGCCGCCCGCACCGCCGCCGCCACGGCCGGCCGCTGGCGCCTGGCCGGCGAACTGCGCGAGGCCGCGGCCGCGCTGGCCCTGGCGGACGCCCGCTGGCAGGCCGAACGCGCCCGCGAGGCCGGCGCCGCGGCGTTGGAGGACGACGTGCGCCGCCGTGTCCAGGCCGGCGACCTGGCCCCGGCCGACGCGCTGCTGGCGGCCGAGGAACGCCTCGCCGCCGCCATGGCCGCCCGCGAGGCGCACGGCCTGGCGCAGTCGGCCCGCGCGCGCTGGCTGGCGCTCACCGGCTGGTCCGGGCCGCTGCCGCCGGCCGAAGTGCCGTTGCCGCCGCTCCCCGACGACGACCATCCCGCGTTGGCCGAGGCCCGGGCCGCGGTGGGCGTGGCCCAGGCCCGTGCCCGCGAGGCGGCCCTGCTGCGGCGCGACGCCCCGACGTTGTCGATGGCCGCCCGCTTCGACCGCGAGGGCTACGGCACCGGCTACCGCAACACCGTGCGCGTCGGCATCGCCCTGCCGCTGGACACCGAGGCGCGCAACGCTCCGCGGCTCGCCGCGGCAGAGGCCGAGCGGCTGGACGCGGAACTGGCGCTGCAGGCCGTCCGACGGCAGCGGCAGCTCGAACGCGAGCAGGCGCTGGCCGAGCGCCAGGCGGCCGACGACGCCCTGGCGCTGGCCGCCGAGCGGCTCGCCGTGGCGGGCCGGCTGGACGCGGCGGTGGACCGCGCCTGGCGGGCCGGCGAGCGCGGCCTGCCCGAACGGCTGCGGGTGCGCGCGCTGGCGCGCGAGGCCGAATGGGCCCACGAGAACGCACGCCGCCAGGCCGATCGGGCCGCGGCGCGCTGGAACCAGGCGATCGGAGCCATGCCATGAATCGTTCTTTCCTCCTTCCCCTGTGGGCCGCCTTGCTGATGCCGCCGTGGGCGGCGGCGCACGAAGGCGAGGCGCACGGCCGGCCCGTGCCGCCGATGCCCGCGACACCGCCCGTGGCGGTCACCGCCCCGGCCGATGGCGACCCGGCGGCCGCGGCGCTGGCCGCCGGGCCGCGGTTCGCGCTGCACAGCGACCGGCTGGAAGCGGTCGGCGTGCTCGACGGCCGCCGCGTCTGGCTGTGGCTGGACGGCTGGGCCGACAACCGGCCCATCGCCGGCGTGCCGGTGCGCGTCGGCCTCGGCGAGGCCTCGGTCGCCGCCACGGCGGTGGGCGACGCCTACCGCGCCGACCTGCCGGCGGAGCCGCCCGACGGCACGCAGCCGGTGTTCGTCGAGGTGCGGCTGCCGGCGACCGGCGGCGCGCCGGCCGCGGCCGAACGGCTCACCGGCCGCGTCACCGTCGCCCACGACGACCATGACCACGACGACGACCCTGCGTCGGCGTCGGCGTCGGCGGCCTGGAGGCCGCTGGCCGCCGGCGGGCTCGTCGCCGCCGGCGGCCTGCTCGCCGGCTGGTGGCTGGGCCGGCGCAGCCGGCCGCGTCACCCGGGAGGCTGCGCATGAAGCCGTTCCCATCCCCGCTGCGGCGCCACCTCGGCCGCCTGCTGGCGGCGTGGCTGATGCCGGCGCTGCTCCTGCAGCCGCTGCCCGGCCGGCCCCACGAGGGCGCACCGCACGCCGACGAGGCGCCGGCCGCCGGTCCCGCCGATCACCTGCCGCGCCGCCTGCCCGACGGCGCGGTCGCCCTGCCCAAGCCGGTGCAGCGCACGCTGGCCCTGCGCACCGTGGTCGCCGAGCCGCGCTCGGTGCCGGCGGTGGTGCAGTTGGCCGGCCGGGTGGTGACCGACCCGCAGGCCGACGGGCACGTTCAGGCCAGCTGGTCCGGCCGGCTGGAACCGGGCCCGCAGGGCCTGCCGCTGCCCGGCCAGGCGGTGCGCGCCGGCCAGGTGCTGGCGCGGGTGGTGGCCAACGTCGACCCGCTGGCGCGGGCGCAGCAGGCGGCGCAGCAGGCGGAGCTTCGCGCCGCGCGCACGCTGGCCGAGCAGCGGCTGCAGCGTCTGCAGTCGCTGGCCGACACCGTGCCGCGCAAGGACATCGACGCCGCGCGCAGCGAGCTGGCCTCGCTCGACGCCCGGCTGGCCGCGCTCGCGCCGGCAACAGCGCCGGTGGAGCTGCTGCGCGCGCCGGTGTCCGGCGTCATCGCCCGCAGCGAGGCGGTCGCCGGCCAAGTCGTGGAGGCGCGCGACCTGCTGTTCGAGATCGTCGACCCGCGCCGGCTGCTGATCGAGGCCATCGCCTTCGACGCCGGCCTGGCCGCCGACGTCGTTGGCGCCGAGCTGCAGTCGGGCGACCGGCGCTGGCCGCTCGCTTTCGTCGGCGCTGCGCGGGTGATGAAGGAGCAGGCGCTGCCTCTGCTGTTCCGCGTGCGGCAGCGCGAGGGCCTGCCGCTGGCGCTGGGCCAGCCGGTGACGGTGGCGGTGCAGCGCCGAACGCCGCTGCAGGGGATGCCGCTGCCGGCCGCCGCGCTGGTGCGCTCGGCCGCCAACGAGCCTCAGGTGTGGGTGAAGACCGCGCCGGAGCGCTTCGAGCCGCGGCGCGTGCAGCACCTGCCGCTGGACGGCGGCCGGGTGCTCATCACGGCCGGCGTCCAGGCGGGTGAACGGGTCGTCACCGACGGTGCGGCCATGCTGCCGCAGGTGCGCTGATGTTCAAGGTCATCCTCGACGCCAGCCTGGCCGCCCGCGGCCTGGTGCTGGCCCTGGCGGCGGCGCTGCTGCTGTGGGGCGGCTGGCTGGCCGGCCGTACGCCGGTGGACGTCTTCCCCGACCTCAACAAGCCCACCGTCACCCTGATGACCGAGGCCGGCGGCATGGCGCCGGAGGAGGTGGAGCAGCTCATCGCCGTGCCGCTGGAGGCGGCGATGGGCGGCCTGCCCGGCGTGGAGAGCGTTCGCTCGACCGCGGCCGCCGGCCTGGCGGTGGTGACCGTCACCTTCGGCTGGGACGCCGACCTCTACCGTGCCCGCCAGTTCGTCGCCGAGCGGCTGGCCACGGTGGAGGGCAGCCTGCCGCCCGGCGTGGTGCCGCGCATGGGCCCGGTGAGCTCCATCATGGGCGAGATCCTGCTCGTCGCGGTGCCGACCACCGCCGCCCCCGGCGTCGACCCCGAGGCCGCCGCCATGGCCGCGCGCGAGGCGGCCGACTGGGTGCTGCGGCCGCGGCTGCTGGCGGTGCCGGGCGTGGCGCAGGTCATCCCCATCGGCGGCGGCGTGCGCCAGTTCCAGGTGCGGCCGGACGCGCGCCGCATGGCCGCGCTGGGCGTCACGGTGGAGGACCTGCGCGCCGCGCTGCAGGGGTTCGCCGCCAACCTGGGCGGCGGCTTCCTGCAGGCCGAGGGCCGCGAGCTGCTCATCCGCCACCTGGCGCGCACCGTGCAGCTGGAGGACCTGCGCAACGTGGCCGTGCGGGTCAACGGGCAGGGCGCCACGGCGCAGCCCATCCTGCTGCACCAGGTGGCCGAGGTCGGCTTCGGGGCCGCGCCGCGGCGCGGCGACGCCGGGCTGGACGGCGGGCCGGCGGTGGTGCTGTCGGTGCAGAAGCAGCCCGCGGCCGACACGGTGAAGCTCACCCGCGCGGTCGAGGCCGCGCTGCAGGACGCGGCGCGCTCCCTGCCGCCGGGCGTCGCCGCGCCGCGCATCACCTTCCGCCAGGCCGACTTCATCGAGGCCTCGCTCGGCAACCTCAAGACCAAGCTGATGGCCGCGGCCGGCGTGGTGGCGGTGGTGGTGTGGGCCTTCCTCGGCAGCGTTCGGCTGACGCTGGTGTCGCTGGCGGCGCTGCCGCTGTCGTTGCTGGCGGCGGTGCTGGTGTTCCGCGCCTTCGACATTTCGATCAACACCATGACGCTGGGCGGCCTGGCCATCGCCATCGGCGAGCTGGTGGACGACGCCATCGTGGACCTGGAGAACATCGTGCGCCGGCTGCGCGAGAACGCGGCCCTGGCGTCCCCGCGCCCGGCGCTGACCGTCGTGCGCGACGCCAGCCAGGAGGTGCGCGGCGGCGTCATCTGGTCGACGGTGGTGGTGCTGCTGGTGTTCCTGCCGCTGCTGTGGCTGCCGGGCATCGAGGGGCGGCTCTTCGTGCCGCTGGGCATCGCCTACATGGCGGCCATCGCCGCCAGCCTGGGGGTGGCGGTGACGGTGACGCCGGTGCTGGCCTGGTTCCTCGTCGGCCGGCGGCCGGTGGCGCACCACGAGGCGCGGCTGGCGCGCTGGCTCAAGTCGCACTACGCCCCGCTGCTGCGGCGCGCGCTGGCCGCGCCGTGGGCGCCGCTGGCGCTGGCCGCCGCGCTGGTGCTCGTCGCCGTGGCGCTGGTGCCCACCTTCCCGCGCAGCTTCCTGCCGCCGTTCAACGAGGGCTCGTTGGTGATCGGCCTGCGGCTGAACCCGGGCTCGACGCTGGCGCAGTCCACCGCCATCGGCCGCGAGGCCGAGCGGCTGCTGCAGGGCGTGCCCGAGGTGACCCACGTCGGCCGCCGCTCGGGCCGGGCCGAACTGGACGAACACGCCGAGGGCGTGCACGTCACCGAGCTGGACGTGGGGCTGCAGCGCTCTGCGAGGTCGCTGGACGCGGTGCAGGCCGACGTGCGCAACCGCCTGGCCACGCTCCCGGTCGCCGTGAGCCTGGGCCAGCCGATCTCGCACCGCCTGGACCACCTGCTGTCCGGCGTGCGGGCGCAGATCGCCGTGCGGCTGATCGGCGAGGACCTGGACCTGCTGCGCGGCGAGGCGGCCCGGCTGCGCGACCGCCTCGGCGCCATCCGCGGCCTGGCCGACCTGGAGGTGGAGAAGCTGGTGCTCAGCCCGCAGCTGCGCGTCCGGCTGGACCTGCCGGCGCTGGCCCAGCACGGCCTGTCGCCGGCGCTGCTGGCGCGCGAGCTGCAGGCGCTGACCGAGGGCGAACGGGTGTCGCAGGTGGTCGAGGGCGCCTCCGGCGGCGCGCGCCGCTTCGACGTCGTGCTGCGCCTGCCGGAGTCGGCCCGAGGGCCCGAAGGCCTGCAGGGCCTGCTGGTGGAGACGCCGCTCGGCCGGGTGCCGCTGTCGCGGCTGGCGGCCATCGAGGAAGGGCTGGGGCCGAACCAGATCTCGCGCGACGACGGCCGCCGGCGCATCGTGCTGTCCGCCAACGTGGCCAATGCGCAGGGCCGGCCGCTGTCGGCGGTGGTCGAGGAGGTGCGCCAGGTCGTCGCCGCCGCGCCGCTGCCGGCGGGGGTGTCGGTGTCGATCGGCGGGCAGTTCCAGGCGCAGGAGGAGGCGTCGCGGCTGATCGCGCTGCTCGGCACCGGCTCCGCGCTGCTGGTGTTCCTCGTGCTGCAGCAGCGCTACCGCTCGTCGGTGCTGGCGCTGCTGGTGATGGCCAACATCCCGCTGGCGCTGGTGGGCAGCGTGCTGGCGCTGAAGCTGGCCGGCCAGCCGCTGTCCATCGCGGCGCTGATCGGCTTCGTCACGCTGGCCGGCATCGCCACCCGCAACGGGCTGCTGAAGACCAGCCACTGGGTCAACCTGATGCGCCTGGAGAACATGCCCTTCGGCACCGAGCTCATCGTGCGCGGTTCGGCCGAACGGCTGGTCCCGGTGCTGATGACCGCGCTCACCGCCGCGCTGGCGCTGTCGCCGCTGCTGCTGGAGGCCGAGCAGCCCGGCACCGAGCTGCTGCACCCGGTGGCGGTGGTGATCTTCGGCGGGCTGGTCGGCGCGACGCTGCTGGACGCCTTCGTCACCCCGCTGCTCTTCGCCCGCTTCGGCCGGCGCGCGGCCGAGCGGCTGGCCGCCGCTGCCGCCGACGGCGTGCCGGCCACCGCCATTCAGGCCCTTTGACCCAGGAGGATCGAACCGATGACGAAACGCAACCTGCTTCGACTGGCACTCTCGCTGTGCGCCGCCGCGGCGCCGGTGGGTGCCCTGGCCCATGCCACCCATGGCCAGCCGCAGCACGGCGGCATCGTGGCCGAGGCCGGCGTCTTCCAGGGCGAGCTGGTCGCCCGCGGCGGCCGGCTGGTCATCCACCTCAGCGAACACGGCCATCCGCTGCCGGCCAAGGGCGCCAAGGGCCGGCTGACGCTGGTGATCCAGGGGCAGCAGCAGGAACTGGAGCTGCGCCCGGGCCGCGACAACACGCTGCAGGCCGCGGGGGCGTGGCCGCCCGGGGCCAGGGCCACGGCGACCATCACGCTGGCCGACGGCCTGTCCGGCGTGCTGCGCTTCGAGGCGAAGTGACGCTCAGTCCACGGCCGGCGCGAGGTCCTTCAGCTCGCGCTTGAGCACCTTGCCGATCGGGCTGCGCGGCAGGCTGTCGACCACGCTCACGCCGGCCAGCCGCTGGGTCTTGCCCAGGCGCTCGTTGGCCCAGGCGAGCAGCGCCGCGCCGTCCAGCGCCTGGCCCGGCCGCGCCGCCACGAAGCCCCACGGCGTCTCGCCCCAGCGCTGCGACGGCAGGCCGACCACCGCCGCCTCCAGCACCGCCGGGTGCGACTGCAGCACCGACTCCAGGTCGCTGGGGTAGAGGTTGAAGCCGCCGCTGATGATCATGTCCTTGCGGCGGTCCACCAGCACCAGGAAGCCGTCGTCGTCGAAGCGGCCGACGTCGCCGGTGCGGATGAAGCGCAGGCCGTCGGGCGAGAACCATTCGGCCTCGCGGCTGGCGTCGGGCCGGCGGTGGTAGCCGCTCATCATCGACGGCGAGCGGCCAACCACCTCGCCGACGCTGTCCGGATGCCGGGGCAGCTCGCGGTCCTGCCCGTCGATCAGGCGGATGTCCTGATTCGCCAGCGGCCGGCCGACGGTGTGCAGCTTGTCCGGGTGCAGGTGGGCTTCGAGCACGCAGGAGCCGCCGCCCTCGGTCATGCCGTAGAACTCGACCAGCCCGCCCGGCCAGCGGCGCAGCACTTCGGCCTTCAGTTCGGCGGGGAAGGGCGCACTGGTGCAGAACTTCATCACCGTCGACGACAGGTCGGTGCGGTCGAAGTCTGCATGCGCCAGCAGGCGGCGGTACTGCACCGGCACGAGCATGGTGTGGCTCATGCGATGAGCCTGCGCGAGCCCCAGCCAGCGCCCCGCCTCGAACTTCGGCATCAGCACCACGCAGCCGCCGGCGGCCAGCGTGGGGAAGAAGGCGACCAGCGTGGTGTTGGAGTACAGCGGCGTGGACAGCAGCGTCACCGCCTGCGGGCCGTAGCCCCATGACAGACCGCGCTGGGCGTGCCTCCAGCGCATCGACCACGGCTGCACGATGCCCTTGGGCTCACCGGTCGTGCCGGAGGAGTAGATGAGGTTGAAGGGCGCCTCGGGCGGCATCGCCACCGGCCGGGGCTGCAGGCCGTCGGCGGCCAGCCAGGCGGACAGCGGCCGCGGGCCCTCGCCGTCCAGCCGCCACTGCGGCACGGCGCTGTGCTCGAAGCCGTCGGCGGTGCCGGCATCGGTGAACAGCAGCGCGGCGCCGCAGTCGTCCAGCATGCGGGCCAGCGCCTGGGGCGTGCTGCCCGGCGCCAGCGGCGCCACCGCCACGCCCGCCCGCACCGCGCCCAGGTACACCGCGGCGTAGGCGCAGGACGCGGCGGCGCAGACGGCGACGGTGTCGCCGGCGCCCAGGCCGTCGCGCTGCAGCGCCACGGCCACCCGGTCCATCCACCGGTCCAGCGCCGACCAGCTGAGCCGCTGCCCGTCGTCCACCAGCGCCGGCGCGTCGGGCCGCGCCTTCGCGTGCTGGCGCAGCAGGTCCGGGATGGACCCGAAGTCGTCGTGCAGTGAAAGCGGCATGGTCGGCGATTCTCGGTGGCCGGGTCGGACAGTGTCTGTCGCCTGGGCGGCAGCCGCGCCGGGCCGCTCAGTGACGGTGGCCGGCGTGGTCGTGAGGGTGATGGGCGTGGTGCGGCCTGCCGGCCGCGCCGGCCGGTGCGCGCAGTTCCGCGCTGGCCGACTGCAGCACGCTGCGCGCCGCCGACAGCGCCAGCGCCGCCATGCCGATGGCCACGAGCAGGTCCGGCCAGCCGCGGCCGGTGCCGAAGACGCCGGCCGCGGCGGCGATCACCGCCAGGTTGCCGATGGCGTCGTTGCGGCTGCACAGCCACACCGAGCGCCGGTTGGCGTCGCCCTCGCGGTGGCTGAACAGCAGCACCGCCACGCCGACGTTCACCGCCAGCGCGAGCGCGCCGATCCAGCCCATGGTCGCTGCCTCGGGCACCACCCCGGTCCAGGCCGACCAGCCGGCGCGCGCCAGCACCGCCAGGCCCCACAGCCCCATGGTCGCGCCCTTGAGCCAGGCCACCCGCGAGCGCCACACCGCCGCCAGGCCGAGCACCGCCAGCGACAGCCCGTAGTTCAGCGCGTCGCCGAAGAAGTCGATCGCGTCGGCCAGCAGCGACACCGAGCCCGAGCGCCAGGAGCCGCCGATCTCCAGCAGGAACATGCCGGCGTTCAGCGCCAGCGCGATCCACAGCACGCGGCGGAAGCGGGCGTCGTGGACATCGCCCGGGGGTGAATGGTCGTGGTGGCAGGCAGCGCTCATGGAGAAACCGTAGCACGGGGGACCAAGCCC